>JBCBPQ010000018.1:0-59173 GCA_039820645.1 Cyanobacteria bacterium J06633_8
AATATGGCTTGGTTCGGGTTTGATTTTGATTTTAATCGGTATAATTTGGTTTAACTTATTTGCTAATATTAAAATTGATGTTTCAGCAGAAAATATAATTCAAACTTGGAATATTAGCGAACGCTTACCAGTTTTAATCGCTGATGTAGTTGGATTGATTTTAACTAGTCTATGGATATTAAAAATCGGTGATATTTTGATATCTTGGGTACTCTTCACAATGGCTGTGGTTTTCTGTGGAATTAAATTAATGTTGTTTTTTAAATCTTTTAGTTTTGCTTCCGATACATAAAATAAATTAGCAATTAAAAATATAAAATATAAAATATAAAATTACCCAACGTTTCACCTTAATAAAGGAATTTCAATGCAGAACTCAGTTCCTTTACCAATTTCTGATTCATACCAAAGTTTTCCGTTATGCTTTTCTACCACAATTTGATAGCTGATTGATAAACCTAACCCGGTACCTTGTCCTACAGGTTTAGTTGTAAAAAATGGGTCAAATAATTTTGTTTTGATTTTGTCTGGAATCCCCGAAGCATTATCGGCAATTTTGATGACAGCAAAATTATTTTCTGAGACTTTCGTAGTAATACTGATTTTGCCTGATTTTTGGCTTTTATTATTATTAAGTGCATCTATAGCATTACTAATAATATTCATAAATACTTGATTAAGTTGTCCAGGTAAACACTCTACTAATGGTAAATTATTGTAGTTTTTGATTATCTCAATATTGGATACATTGTTTAAACGATGCTGCAAAATTAATAAAGTACTATCTATACCTTCATGAATATCGACTTTTTTAACTTCTGCTTCATCTAAGCGAGAAAAATTACGAAGAGATAAAACTATTTCCCTAATGCGCTCTGCACCAATTTTGATTGATTTGATAATTGTAGGTAAATCTTCAATGACAAAATCTAATTCAATTTCTTCTATATATTCTTGGATTTCTGTGATGTTATGGCAATCACACTGCTGATAAAAATTTACCAGTTTTAATAAATTCTGGCTATAATCTTCAATATGCCGCAAGTTACCATAAATGAAACTGACAGGGTTATTAATTTCATGAGCAATCCCCGCCACCATTTGACCCAAGCCAGACATTTTTTCAGCTTGAATTAATTGGGTCTGTGTTTCCTTTAATTCTTTAAGAGATTCTTCTAATTTTTCAGCTTGTTTTGAAGCTACTTTACTCAGTTGTTCTCTAATTCTTAAAGCATTTTGTAATTGTATCTTCTGTTTAGTTAATTCTGCTGTTAACTTTTCAGAATCAGCTAATGCTGTATTTTTAGTTTGCAGCAAAAAAAAGAAATCAACAATTGGATCGTGGATTGCAAAATCTTTAAGTTTTACACCTGAAGGAGATAGACTAGCAGTGTCAGTAACCCAGGGAGAACCAAGAAAAAATATCATTTCTTTTTCTGGTTCATACATCATTTGACCTTTTAATTGGATTTCGCGATGAAGAAAATTCAGAATAAACAGCGAGCGAGATTTTTTAACAATTGAATCAAAATTAATAACTATATTAGGTCGCTCTATCTGAAACATTTGTTCTACTTTACTACCAATAATTAATTCGGAAGTAATGCGTTGTAAAACTTCACCAGCTTGAATAATTTCTAGGTCGCGATTGAATATAAAATGAAAAGGAAATGCTTTCGTAAATAATTCTGGTGAAAGGCAAACATGAGGAGGAAGCATATTAATTTCATTGTTGTTTATACTTCACTAAAAATTCATCACAATCAGCACCTTGAACACGACTTTGGGTTTGAGTGATATCTACTTCTGTATCAAATCTTTTTCCTAAACCTTTAACTAAACCAACTACCATTGGAGCCAATCCTTCTCTGGTAGAGTGATATTGTAAATTTAAAGCATCATCTTCTATTTCCTCTGTCTCGAAAGATGGAGGTTTTAACTTTGGAAAACTCACACCAACCCGAGAATGAAGACTATCAAGGTTTTCTAAAAATTCTGGTAGGGTATCTCCGAACATATCTATCAATTCCCCATAACCTTCACTGGATGTATATTCAATCCAAAATTCTCCGAAGGCTTGCATCACTTCTTGAGGAGATAGTTCTAAAATTAAACTAGCAGCTTTCACTAATCTGTGAGTCACATCATCGGGATAACCTTCCATACTCACAAATATATCTACATCTATCTCGGCTTTATGCTTAATTTCTTGCCACTTTTGTTTCCCAAAGCGATTGCAAACCATATCTTGAATGGCTTTATTGACTAATCCGTACATAAAATACCCTTAATACACCAATTTTCAGCTTGTTAAAAATATTGAACAAGCTCGCTTGAAGACAAAATACACCAGGTTTTTATCAGTAGATATTAAATCTATTCATATTTGACTGATAAGAAATTTAGGCTTTCAAACTATCAATAACAACAGCTTTTTCTTCAAAAAATTTTTTGAATGAAAATTTATGAACAGCAAATATAGCAAATATGAAAATACCTGCTGCTATTTTAATCGTTAATATTATGTCTATTGCATCAGTAATTATACTTGTAAATAAAATTCTTCTTTATGCATTTACTAATCAAAGTGTATTACCAGAAGACTTACTTTCAGACATTTGACGCTCAATCCCATCAAAAAATTGCAGCCGTACATCCATTACTTCAGTAACAGCTTGCTTAATCTTATTCTCTTCTTCTGGTGTCAGAATGCTATATTTCATCACTCTTTCCAGATTTGCTGCATGACTATCGTCAATATGAATATGAAGTTCAAAAAATCTTAAGCTATCTTTCGGTAAATTTACAGCATCAATTATTCCTTTATATAGCTGCGAATATAAATAACCGACAATTCCTTCTGATGCATAACAAACAGCACCTAATGCAGCTAAATAACCGTATTTATGCGGTATTTCTAAATAAGTATTAATTAAATTTTGAGTTTCAGGTGTGACAATTTGTGCAGCTAGAATATTGTCTTTTATGCCTAAAGCACGAGTGAATCTACGGAATAATTCTGGATGTGACTGCTGTAAATCTCCCTCCCCCATTTCATCATATAAATTTTCCAAAATAACTAATTGTGCGCTTTCATTGGGGCAGCAAGATAAAATACCGGCTAATACGCGATTAAAGACCTTGCAGAAGTTATACATTTGAATTGCTAATATTTTTACTTCCTCTACGGAAAGTTGGCAAGTTTCGCAGCGTTGTAAAAAAGAGTGATTCCACAGTGGATGATTCTTGGTAATTTGACGTAAAGAATCTGGAAAAGTTGACATATGTGAAGCTAAAAGTGTCATTTTGAAATCTCTATTGCTAAATGAAGTGGAAAGTCAAACAGCGGGCTAAAAAATGATTCGTCAAGAGCAATATGTTCTTCTGTTACTCGTAATTCTCGTAATGTTGGCATATTTTGAAAACCAGCATTTCTAAGTGCATCAAAATAGTCTTGAAAAGTTTTATGAACTAATTGCACTTTCAGCGAGCTACCATCTCGCTTCCAAATTTGACCGGGAAATTGTACATTGCGCTGACTAAAATAGCCTTTATCCTCTTCAACTTCAAAATAGAAGGGATAATCCGCTTCTCGCATATAGGGAAAACATGGGTGAGGAACGCTAAATATGAATCTACCACCAGCACGTAAAACTCTAACTACTTCTGTCATACATTGTTGGGTTTGAGAGGTAGTTAAATAATTGAACAGAAAAACCGCAATCACTAAATCAAATTGGCAGCTATCAAACTGTTTTAAATTAGTAGCGCAATCAACTTCATAGTTGATGCCTAGATTTTCTTCATTTTCCTGCAAGCAAGCTGCTGCAATCATCCTTTCAGAAAGGTCAATACCGTAGACTTTAGCCGCATTCCGACGGCTTAACTCTCGACTGCAATATCCTTCACCGCAGCCTAAATCAAGTATTTGCATTCCTTCAACAGGTTCGCACATCTCTAATATGAAAGGACGTGCGGTGAAATCAGAAAGCGAACTGGGTTCACCTCTAATCCACTGCGCTGCTGTACTATCGTAGAGTTTTTTGGTCGAATTTTGACCATTGGTAGATGCTGGCATATGTATGATTTTATTTTTCAAAAATTTGAATTTAATGAATTTATTTTTTAAGATCTATCTTTGTAATAAAAAAATATTCTATGTCTTATATGTGAATTGTATTATGTATATTCTAATAATTATGACTCGTATCAGATAGGTAGTTTTTACGTACTTAATTGTGAATTTAATATGAATAAAATTATTATTGAAAGGTTTACATACAGTATTAAGCAAAAAATCAAACTGTATATTTACCGAGGTATGTATAGATAAAAAATTGTTATTTTGTAATCAGATTTAATTGTATAAAAAAGTCAGCGCTCTACCAAGTAAAACTTTTCAATTTTGAATTTTTAGAAGCACTTGGAGAAACATAGTGACAAGATCAACTACAGAAGTTTATTGTAAAGAAAACTTAAGTCTTGCCTATTCCGAACTTGGCGATCGCCTATTTAACGAACTTGCAGATAGAATAGCTACTAAACATCAGTATCGACTGCTATTTGAACATAAATTAAAGCCAGAATTATTTAAGCAAATTCAATTTGCAGCAGCTAACTATATTTCTGCTTGTCTAAATAGCCCTATAATTCTTTCAGAAGCAGAAATGCTCCAAAGACTGCTAGAAGCTAGAAGCACCTTAGCAAACTATACTGGTACTGGTTTACTATCACCAAAGCGAGAACATACTTTAGCATTTAACTTATTTCAAAAAAGCGTTGCAGATGCTTTCTATCAATTAGGAGCAAATGACTTGATTGATGCTGTAGATTTACCTGTAAATCTACGTATGGTTTATGGAAAAACTAATCCAAATAATTTACGTTTACCATTTACCAGTACCAAACGCCATAGCGATGTGTGGGCGGGTGTTGCTGCTGATGCTACAGTTGTAGTTTTGCCGCTGTTTGGTGATATTGACAATATCACTATCGAAGCTGGAGAAATGCCCAAAGAAATGGAATTATCATCAATGCGGGTAATGTCCGATTTTAATGAAGGTAAAGATATTCCAATGGTTGTTTCTTATCAGAAAGCACAGTTACAGCACGGTACAATGTACTTCAATGACGCTCGTGGATTGCATCAAACCGTTAGACGTAAATCAGAAGGAGTAAGAATTTCCGTTGATTTCCGTTTCCGCAGAAAATTCAACCAAGAATACCGAGCAATGGTACCACCCAGCACAGGTGGAATTGAGCTAGATATGAGCATAGCCTATGAAGACTGGCTCAAAGTTGGTAAAGAAAGACTAATTGTATTTGATGAATCAGTTGAAGAAGCCAGAATTAAGAAAAACGCTGGCGGTTCAGTTCCGCTTTATAATAGGGGATATCGTCTCATTGAAATTTTTTGATTGTATTTACAGTTATCAGTATATCTAGCAATTACTCACTAGAATAAAACAGAAGCAACGGCGCTTCTGTTTTTTTAATGGTAAATTATCATTCAAACCTAAAAAAATCTAAAAATATGGATTATAATTCGGCACTATATGAATTAATAACAAACCGTATAAGCGCCAGCCCTCAGCAACGAATAACTTTTGCCGAATATATGGACTTAGCCCTATATCATCCAGAATACGGCTACTATTCACAAAAAGCCACTAACTTAGGAAAAAAAGGTGATTTTTTTACTTCCGTTCATCTTGGTGCTGACATAGGTGAAATGTTGGCAATTCAATTTGCCGAAATGTGGTCAATATTAGGAAAACCTGAATCGTTTGATTTAATAGAAATGGGCGCGGGGCAAGGATATTTAGCAGCAGATATTCTCAACTATATCAAACAAGAATATTCCGATTTTTACCAAAACTTAAAATATACAATAATTGAAAAATCTCCTGGATTAAAAAAAATTCAGCAGCAACGTTTAAAAGAATTTAACGTAATCTGGTGCGAATTAGAAGACATACCTAATAATTCCGTTACCGGATGCTTTTTCTCCAACGAATTAGTAGACGCTTTCCCCGTTCATCAAATCAAGATAGAAAACGGAGAATTAAGCGAGATTTACGTCACTAAAGAAGATGAAAATACCCCCTCTTCCCCCTCTCATCTTTTCAACGAAATTACTGACAAACCTTCAACACCAGAACTGATTAATTACTTAAACTCCATAGAAATTGACATAACTAAATATCCCTCCGGATATCGTAGCGAGATTAATTTAGCAGCTTTGGAATGGTTAAGTGTAATAGCTCACCGTTTGCAGCGCGGGTATGTGCTAACAATTGACTATGGATATATTAAAAACCGTTATTACAATCCCAGACGCGATCGCGGAACCTTACAATGCTACACTCAACATCATCGCCATAATGACCCGTATATTAACATTGGGCAACAAGATATTACCGCTCATGTTGATTTTACTGCTTTGGAAAAAAACGGCGATCGCCTCGGTTTGGACAAAGTTGGTTTAACTCAACAAGGATTGTTTTTGATGGCTTTAGGATTAGGAGAGCGTGTAGCAAGTTTATCCCAATCCCAGCAACCTTTATCTACCATACTACAACGTCGTGACTCCTTACACCAACTTTTAGATCCTATGGGGCTTGGCGGTTTCCACGTTTTAGTTCAAGCCAAAGGATTAAAAGAAACAGAAATATCACAACCACTAAAAGGTTTTACTCAACCACTGTGATATCGTTTTCAATTAATCATTTAATTTTCTAGAGTAAAAGTTTTGTATTAAAAGTTCTGACTCGTATTTTCCTTCAAATGGTATACCCAAATATCTAAAAAGTTAAAATTTTATTCATCTTATATTAGTTAACACTGTTTGTTGGTCTAACATAGTACCGATTGCAGTGCTATATAAACACAACAAAGGTAATAATTATGTCTACTCACGACTTATTAATGTTAATTGGATTACTAACGCCCGGAATTTTGCTTTCAGTAATGATTATGGTGACATTCGCCGCTGGAGGCTAAATCAATTTTGTAATTTGAATTGTAGAGACGTAGCAATGCTACGTCTTAGAGTGAGGAGTTAGGATTGGGCAAGGTTAAAGGTCAAAGGTTAAAATATCATGCCCCATGCCCTATGCCCAATGCCCAATTCCCATATCAAACATCATTTTTAAACAAGTTATAAGAAGGAATTAAAACATGAAGGTGGCATTTCTGGGTACTGGATTAATGGGACAACCTATGGCACAAAGGTTGTTAGAACAAGGTGTAGAGTTAATTGCTTACAATCGTACCCCAGAAAAATTAGAACCTTTGAAAGCAGCAGGAGCCGAAGTTGTAGAACATCCCCATCAAGCAATTAGTGCTGCTGAATATGTGGTACTTATGCTGACTAATACGGCAGCAATTTACACAGTTTTACTTTCTGATATGTCCTCCCGCAGCGTTAAAGGAAAACAAGTTATCCAAATGGGAACAATCACCCCCACAGAAAGTAGAGAAATTAGAGATGCAGTAGTTTCCGCCGGTGGAGATTATATCGAAGCACCAGTACTTGGCAGTAGACCAGAAGCCAAAGATGGTAAATTAATTGTCATGGTAGGCGCACAAAAAGACCAATACAGACGCAGCCTAGAATTATTAAAGTATTTTGGTCCCGAGCCCATACTTGTAGGTTCCGTAGGAAGCGCAGCAGCAGTAAAATTAGCTTTAAATCAATTAATTGCATCTTTAACCTCAGCCTTTGGTTTGAGTCTCGGATTTATCCAAAGACAGGGTATTAAACCAGACATATTTATGCAGATTTTGCGTGAAAGTGCAGTTTATGCTCCGACCTTTGATAAAAAGCTACAACGCATGGTGGATGGAAATTATGCCAATCCCAACTTCCCTGTAAAGCATTTGGTTAAAGATACAGATTACTTTATCGAAGAAGCCAAAGAAGAAGGATTAAACGTCAGCAGTATCCAAGGCGTGAAAGAAATTCTTGAGATGACAATGAAAATGGCAATGAAAAACGAAGATTATTCATCTTTGTTTGAAGCAATTAAAGCGGGAGAGTGTGGGGAGAGTTGATAGATAATGGGTAATGGGTAAAATCTTAAATATCCAAGTAAACCACGCTTCATTTTAAAATGTATGTTGGATAATTCATCTAAAATCAAAACACCCTTTGTTGGGTTACGACGCAATTTAAATTAATTGGTTAATAATTAAATCTTGTCGTGCGTCTAACCCAACCTACCATTACCACTGATGATCCACACCCTCCGGGTGAACTCGACCAGATGGAAATTTTATTCCCGGTTTCACTGATGTTATTTATCCTTCCAATGAAGGTTCGTAGGTTGGGTTGAGGAACGAAACCCAACATTGTCTAGAAAACTAAACCAGATAATTTAATTAAAACAATATTAAACAGCCCTACATAAAACATGGACAATATAGCGAGCGCCTTAGACACAATGTAAGGCCAAAAACCCAAAATTTTCGCGCAGAGCACCGCGCCAGCACGTTCCCCGTCAGGCGCGGCTCAAAAACTAGTTCGTAGGTTGGGTTGAACGAAGAGAAACCCAACATTATCTAGGAGACTAAACTAGATAATTCAATTCAAAACAATATTAAACACCAAACGGAACAACTCACTTCATTAAAAAATGTATCTTGAATAATTTCGCATCAAATTAAAATATTAATGTTGGGTTACGACGTAATTTAAATTAATCTGTTAATCATTAAATCTTGTCCTGCGTCTAACCCAACCTGCCATCACCACTCTCATCGTACTGTCATGGTACTGTTAAAGTGAAACCCAGCATAATCAGGAAAACAACACCCAACGAAACCGCCTTTCATTCAACAATTTATAATATTAGATAATTTTCAGTTCGTAGGTTGGGTTGAACGAAGAGAAACCCAACATTATCTAGGAGACTAAACTAGATAATTCAATTCAAAACAATATTAAACACCAAACGGAACAACTCACTTCATTAAAAAATGTATCTTGAATAATTTCGCTATTTAAAATTTTTTTTTTATGAGTGTAAAATGAAAATTAAAATACGTTTTTGATTTGATTATTTTTGATTATTGATTAAATGCTGTGAATTTTTTTATATATATTATGGTGGTGCGTCACGGTATTTTCGAGATTATAACGAACGAAAATTCAACATGTTTGTACCGTGACAGCACCCGACAAAAACGCTTCATCCAAAAATTTATGTTAGGTTACGACGCAATTTAAATTAATCGGTTAATAATTAAAACTTTTCGTGCGTCTAACCCAACCTACCACTGCTCACTGTCATGGTACTGTCATGGTACTGTCAAAGTTTCGGTAAAATCTCTGGTAACAATTGCCCTGGAACTTTAGATAAAGCTACATTTTGTCCTTGAATTCCTAATTCATCATGGAAGCCGCGAATAGTTTTTACTATATAACCAATAGTACTTTGATGAGTTTCTGATTCTTGGTTCATTCCTGTTAAGGCTTGTAGATGATTATCTAATGCTTTTTCTAAAAATTGGGAACGAATTTTTTTATCTTCTGTAAAAAATTTATCTGTTCCTATCTGATAGTTAGCTAAACCTAAATTATTATGAGTTGCAAACAAATCAAAGCTCAAAGATACACCTTTTAAGGAATGAGCTAATGCTAAGGCTTCATCATAAGCCTCCATAGACATTTTTAAATAATTTAATCTTTCGTCTTTGTCTGTTTCGGGTTGGTTTGCTAAATGCCAATAAGCTGTACCTAAATTATTTTGCGTCGCAGCACAAGCTGTAGGAACGTTGGCTGGAGTACGATATTTTAAGGCTTCATTGTAAGCATTTATAGCCAATTGCAAATATTCTACTTCTTGGTCGTATTGAGCCAGATTCCAGTAAGCTGTACCAATATTGTTTTGAATCATGCCGTATTTCAACGGTTCTAGCTCGGAATTATAGTAAACAATTGCACATTCGTAAGCTACTATCGCTTGCTTTAAATTAATTACAGGTTGATTGTATTGCGCTAAATGCCAGTAAGCTGTACCTAAATTGTTTTGGCAGGCTGCATACTTTAATGGTTCCATTTCGGCAGTACGAAAACGTAGAGTTTCAGTATATGCCGTAACTGCGTTTTGCCAGTTTTGGTCTGGATTGTTAAAACGAGCTAAATCACCATAAGCCGTACCTAAGTTGTTTTGCACTCTAGCATAAGTTTCCGAATGGCTTTCTGGTGAAATTAATTTCAATGCTAATTCGTAAAACTCGATACCTTGCTCAATATAGGACGGCCCTTCCTGCGAATTCGGTGGTGTACGGTACAGCATCCAATAAAGCGTACCTAAATCATTCAATACATCTGGAACAACATCAGAAGAATCATCATAAGCAATTGATTCCTGATATGCCAGAATTGCCACCATTAAGTTTTCTAAAGTTGATTGCCCTTGTTCGATGCGGATGCGATATATATTCCCTAGGCGATAGTAAGCAGCCCCAATTTCTTTTTCATTAGCTTGTTGCGAATGTAAATCCTCAATCTCTCGCAAGATTTGCTGTACTTGAGAATTTTCCTCTGGATTGTCAACTATCGTAGTGCTAATAGTTGTCAGTATTAGCTCCGTTAACTCTTTGCTAATATGGGGCAAATCAGACGCAGAAGGAACAATATTGCTCGAATTATTATTTGTAGTGCTAGATTCGCCCTGTTCCTCCTGCTGCATTCCAGGAGTAAATATTTCTAATTCTGAGAGCGGATTTTTTTCTTTTTCTGGAAAAGATTCTACCGATTGCTCTAAGGTATTTTCTGGACTTTGAGATGTTTGAGATGGTTGAAAATCTAAATCTTCCTCAAAATTGAAATTGCTAGGAGGGGTTGTCAATTCTTCATTAATCAGCGGTTCTTCCACAGAGTCGAAATCTAAACTTCTCTGAACTGAAAAACGTCGCGGCGTACTTTTAGTTGGACTTGTTGGGGTTGGTTCCCCAGCAAATAAGAATACACCAGTTCGACAACGCCAAAATTGGGGAGCCGACTGTTGAATTGCACGTAACCACGGACGTGGAACCCATAATAATAAACTTGATTCTAAAAATCTGCTGTCTGTTTGACTTGACAGTTGCTGCTCTGTTAAACGCAGATAATGTAAAAATAAACGCTGTATTGCTACAGGTTGTCTAGTTAACTGTTCCGTACCTACCATTTGAAATGACGGAATCGGTAAAGCCTTTCCCGGCATATCTTTAGAACCACCAACAATCGGTGCTGGATAATTTGTTAACCATTGATTAATTTGCGCTATGGGATTTGGGTCATTTAAATTCAACCTTAAAGTGACTAATCTTGGATAAGCTGGAGTACTAGCTTCAGATTGCGTATCAATTGGCTGATACAAAACCTGTCCTACAGGATATGCCAAAGTTGAATGCAAACGAGCCGCCACTTGATTTCTCAAGTTTAAATCGTCACATACCGCTATGAAAATTTGTCTTCGCAAGTTTAAGCCTAAAGCAAGTTTCAAGCGGTGATAAACTTGCCGGTTCCAACCAGAATTATTAGAGTTTACAGTGTCCTTTAAGCTCATAGCGGCTCATCATCAGCCAAATGCAGTTTACCGACGTACTCCTAAAAAAATGGGCAGGCTTCTTGATGCAGTCGCTCATGGGGGAAACCCCCAAGACCGCGCTGCATCGCTTTTTAAAAAGCCCTCGTTTTCAAACGAAGGGACTCGCCCGTTCTGGGTCTCCGACCCAGAACGGGAAGCCTGCCCATTTTTTTATAGAGGAATTGTGACTTCCCAAAAATGGGCATAATATATAAGCAGCAACCTTAGTTGTGACTATGACTACGGTTTTCAAGTATTGATTGCATTGTTCAGGAAAAATCCGTTCTTTCAGGTTTTACGGATAAATAAAGTTTTATTTTATACTTTTGTTCTGATGCATTCTAACAAATAAAAAACCAGGCTCCCTAAAAAAATGGAACCTGTTATACCAAAAGTAAATAATTTTTTATTTTTATCTTTTGTTAAGCAGCATTAGACACTGAGAAGGCAACAAAAAATACGCCGCCAAGCAAAACAGCAGCAGCAACTCCCAGTACAGCATAAGTAATTTGTTGCTTTTTATTGGGAGGTTCAGCCTTGTAAACCTTTGGTTCGCGAGCGAAATTGTTTAAACGACCGCCTTCTTCTGTGGTATAGGGCATAATTTAAAATCCTTGTTATTCTCTTCGTATTATTTTACATGACCGGCGTAAACGCTCTCTTCCTAAAGATATAGAATTGGGCATTGGTAATTGGGGATTGGGCATTGGGGATTGGGCATTGGATTGAGATTTAGGAGTGTAGAGACGTAGCAGTGCGCCCCTAAGTTATGAGTTATGCATTTTTTCTATCCTCTTCCTTATGCCCAATGCCCCATGCCCAATACCTATTACCTAATTCACCGTTCCCGTCAAAGGAGAGGAAGCACTGGCATAATCCTTCATGGGCATTCTTCCGGCTAGGTATGCCAAACGTCCGGCTACTGCTGCCATATTCATGGCTCTTGCCATTGCTGGTGGGTTGTTTGCCAGGGCGATCGCGCTGTTAATTAGCAAAGCGTCTGCTCCCATTTCCATTGCTTGAGCGGCTTCGGATGGGGCACCAATTCCAGCGTCTACTACTACTGGAATGTTGGCGTTTTCGATAATAATCTTAATATTGGCAGTAGTCTGCAATCCTTGTCCGGAACCAATTGGTGCTGCTAAAGGCATTACCGTAGCACAACCGACTTCTTCTAAACGTTTGGCTAACATTGGATCGGCGTTGATATAGGGTAGTACGGCGAAACCTTCTTTTACCAGTTGTTCTGCTGCTTCTAGGGTGCCGATAGGATCTGGAAGTAAATATTTTGCGTCGGGAATTACTTCTAATTTGACAAAGTTATTATCTTCTTGTCCGAGAATTTTCGCCATTTCTCTTCCCAAACGGGCAACGCGAATTGCTTCTTCTGCGGTTTTACAACCTGCTGTGTTGGGCAGCATCCAAATTTTATTCCAGTCTAATGCTTCTGCTAAACCTTCATGTCCGGGAGCATTGGTTTCAACTCTGCGTACTGCAACTGTAACTATTTGACATTCGCTCTGTTCTACGCTTTGCTGCATTTCGGCAATATTTGTATATTTACCCGTACCAGTCATCAAGCGTGATGTAAATTCTTTACCAGCGATGATTAGTTTAGAATCTTGAATTGCATCTTGAATTAAATCTTGATTTGGTGACTTAAATAGCTGGTTTGTTTGTAAAGATTGTAAAGATTGTGAAGAGATATTACCGTTGGAAAAATTCACGGAAGAAGTCGGCATAGGGGTAGATTTGGGTGTTGAATTATGGAAGCGTGAATAATGAAAGTTAGGGATTATTGAATCAGATTTTTGTTCTAAAACTATATCGGCAACTAATTTCGCGGTTATCGGTGCTAGCAGAATACCATTTCGATGATGACCGGTAGCAAATATTAAGTTTTTACACCAGCTATTGCCAAGAATGGGTAATTCATCAGGAGTATTGGGACGAAATCCCCACCAAAATTCTTGGATGGGATAATTTTGTAGTTGAGGATATAGTTCGATAGCTGCTTGCAGCAAATTCTCAATACCTATAGGCGTATTTCCGGGAGTAAAACCAACTTCTTCAGAAGTCGCGCCAATTATAATTCTTCCGTCGCGTCTGGGTACGATATAAATGTTATCTCCATACAGTACTCTACTCAAAGGTAATTCTGAAGCAGAAGCAGGTGTTTTGACGCTCAACATTTGACCTTTGACAGGACGCACTGATAAAGGTAATAATTCATTACACCAAGCTCCTGTTGCTAGCACGTATTTTGAAGCGCAAAGCCTGCCAGCATTGGTTTGTATACCTTTAACCTCTCCTTGCTGTTGAATAATTCCTTTTACCGTAATTCCTTCTTGAATTTCAACACCAAGATTTTCAGCGGTATTTAAAAGAGTTTGAAATAAAGCTTTGCTATCAACTTGAGCATCTTCTGGGTACCACCAACCACCGATTACTTCTTCACTTAATCCTGGTTGATATTGATGAATTGTTTGTTTGTCTAACCATTGCACCCGAGAGGAGGCAGAGGGGGAACAGAGGGAAGAAGAATTATCTTCCCCTGCCTCCGGTGCATCCTCCGCTCCCCCTGCTCTAAAAACTGGAGCTAAAATACCACAAGCCCAATAACCAGTATCTAAACCTGTAATTTCTTCTAATTTTCTCGTCCAATCTGGATATAAATATAAAGAACGATTGCACAATTGCAGCATAGCTGTATCGGCAATGCCTTCGGCAGAAGGTGCTAGCATTCCAGCTGCGGCTGTTGCTGCTGCTGCTTTTCTATTTCGGCTTATCGCGGTGACTTTTGCACCGCGTAGTTTCAGTTCAATGGCTGTTGCTAAGCCGATAACACCGCCACCAATAATTAAAATGTCACTAGTCATTAGTCAGCCGGTTATTAGTCTTTAGTTATTATTAACTAGTAACAAATAACTAGTAACCCATAGACTATTTGTAAAGCAAATCTTAAGCTCTTGATAATATAGTGGAAACTGGGTTTTTGATAGAAAAAGTACGATTAGGATTCAATACCCCCTCAAGCGCAAACTCCCAGCAATGCTCTTAATGTTTGCTTTACTAACAACCAAAAGGACTGATAACTGCTAACTGGCATTTTCTACCATAAGGCACGAATTGGTGCCTTGTTCCCAGATGTGGTTCTTTGACTGTTAGTGTCTGATGATTGTGCTGTAGAAGTCGAATCAGTTGTAGATGCATTGTTTTGAGCGGTTGTTGTAGGCGCACTCTGAACTGTTCTAGAGTTGCTATTGTTATTCTGAGCGACGCTGCCTTGAGCATTTTGTCCAGAAGACGAGCCACCATTAGAACCATTAGCGCCAGTTGCAGTACTGTTAACATTAATATTAGCTGGAAGCACTTGTGATTCTCTTCTCTTAGCGGGAGCTTCTGCTTTGCGTCCATCCATAGGAAAATTGATGCCCAATAATGTACCTAGCAAAATTGCCAAGCCTCCAGCCATCAAAATTAAAGGTGTCCATCTACCCATTTGTGTTCTATCTCCTAATCAATTTTTGGGGTATTTTTTCTTAGTTTATAAACTGCCAATTTTGCGAAGCCGAACAACATAGCCTTAGCCTTTGACTTATGTCAAAAATTTTTCAGCCAGTAAAATAGTTCGTTGTAGCAACCTTGGATTTGAGCTGTGCAGCTATTACAGCCTGTGGACTTGCTGTTATTAATAACAGTTAATTGTTAATTACTTTATTCACAGCTGTTATAAAGGTCAATGCCATATTGCAGCATGTCTAAAAAATTAATTTTTAACTTATAAACTGCGACATTAGGATTGCATACAAATTATTGTCTTAGGTTGAGCTAAAAAAACAGGCATCCTAGGTTACCAAACCGGCTTTTTATTGTTGTATATTGACACATTGCTTTCGTAGTTATTGCTTTACTCTCTACAATTATGACCGTAAATTCCTCACACCAACTTTGGATCTACGACACCACGCTGCGAGACGGAACCCAGCGTGAAGGCTTATCAGTTTCGCTGGAAGATAAATTACGTATCGCAAGGAGATTAGATGAACTGGGAATTCCTTTCATCGAAGGTGGATGGCCTGGAGCTAATCCCAAAGACGTACAGCTTTTTTGGCAATTGCAAGAACAACCACTTAAACAAGCACAAATTGTTCCCTTTTGTTCGACTCGACGACCAAACAAATCAGCAAGTTCCGAACCAATGCTGCAACCTATTCTTGCTAGCGCTACAAAGTGGGTAACTATTTTTGGTAAGTCCTGGGATTTACACGTTACGGAAGGTCTGAAAACAAGTTTAGCAGAAAATTTGGAAATGATTCGCGATACTATCGAGTATCTTCGCACTCAAGGTCGTCGCGTTATATACGACGCAGAACATTGGTTTGACGGGTATAAGAACAATCCCGATTATGCTTTACAGACTCTAAAAACAGCGATTGCTGCTGGTGCTCAATGGCTAGTACTATGCGATACAAATGGTGGCACTTTACCCCAGGAAGTTTCCCAAATCGTCACTAATGTAATTGAAAACTGTCCTAAAAATATTCAATTAGGAATTCATACTCATAATGATTCGGATATGGCTGTTGCCAATGCTGTTTCTGGAGTTATGGCGGGAGTACAAATGGTACAAGGTACAATTAATGGTTATGGCGAACGTTGCGGTA
Source organism: Cyanobacteria bacterium J06633_8 (assembly GCA_039820645.1). Classification (GTDB taxonomy): domain Bacteria; phylum Cyanobacteriota; class Cyanobacteriia; order Cyanobacteriales; family Nostocaceae; genus Rivularia. Next base: position 16,247 of record JBCBPQ010000018.1, read on the forward strand.
ATGCCAATCTTTGTTCCTTAATTCCGAATTTACAATTAAAGTTGGGTTACAACTGCATTGATTCTAACAAGCTATCTCAACTTACCCAAACTAGCCGGTTTGTTAGTGAAGTAGTTAATCTTGCTCCCGACGAACATGCTCCTTTTGTAGGACGTTCGGCTTTTGCTCATAAAGGAGGGATTCATGTTTCAGCAGTACAAAGAAATCCTCTAACTTACGAACACATCGAACCAGAAAAAATTGGCAATTGTCGCCGTATAGTCATTTCCGAGCAAGCTGGAGTCAGCAACGTTTTAATCAAAGCCCGTGGATTTGGGATTGAACTTGATAAAAATCATCCGGCAACGCGGCTAATATTACAGCGTCTTAAAGAATTAGAAAGTCAGGGGTATCAGTTTGAAGCGGCAGAAGCTAGTTTTGAATTACTGATGCGCGAAGCTTTACAAACTCGTCCTGCATTTTTCCAAGTCAAAGGCTTTCAAATTCACTGCGATTTAGGAAAAGCCTTGGAAACAACTAAAGCCCTGGCAACAGTCAAAGTCGCTGTCAACAACGAAGATATTTGGGAAGCAGCCGAAGGAAATGGACCTGTTGCAGCATTAGATGCAGCTTTACGCAAGGGATTGGTCAAATTTTATCCTCAAATCCAGACATTTGAACTAACAGATTATAAAGTCAGGATTCTCAACGGACACACTGGAACATCAGCCACTACCCGCGCCATCGTAGAATTAGGAAACGGACAACAGCGCTGGACAACAATAGGAGTTTCCAACAATATATTAGAAGCTTCTTATCAAGCAGTGGTTGAAGGATTGGAATACGGTTTACTTTTGCACTCGCAATTGAATGCTGAAATTAGGTAATGGGTAATGGGAATTGGGTCGCAGGGCATTGGGCATGGGATATTAAAACATAACAAGGAGAAATAATTCTTAATTCTTAATTCTTAATTCTTAATTCCTAACTCCTAACTCCTAACTCCTAATTATTTATAATTCCCAATGCGCCATGCCCTATTCCCCAAGCCCATTCTTTAAATATTGTCCCAAGCTGACGCTACGACTTGACTAAGCCAACGACGTTGTTGCTTGTCAAGTACAGCATCTTCAGCTAAAACTTGATTTGTTAATTCTTCTAAGGATTGACCTTGAGAGCGGACGAATTTTATTACCCCTGCTATTGCTACAGCTACCAATTCCTCATCAACCGGTTGCTGTTTCATCGCAAAAATTTCTTGAGGGTTGTCTGGGATGGGATAATTCATGGCGTGTGTGTGATTAATTAAAGGAACAAAAAAACTTGCGAACTCTTAAACTTTCTTTACAGAATATTTATTCAACTGATAGGGCGGAGTTTACCGTGATTTACTACTTTCTTAAATCTGTCTTAATGAGTAGATTTTGGGGAATTTGCAACCAAAAATGAAAGAAATTCTTTATTTAGAAATCCCAACGAGTGACACAGCAGCAGTAAGAAACTGGTTGCAAACTGAATTTCAACCAGGAACTTGTGACAAATTATTAACGTCTGATGGCATTCGCTTGAAGTCGTCTGATACTACAGCCGCTGTTGTCGATGTTACGGAAAAGTTACCAAATGAATTATCTGTATTCCTTTGGAATGTACAGCGAACAACATATTTAAAGGTGTTTCGGTGGGGCGATAAATTTCCCCAGGAGACACAAATTGTACGAAATTTAACCCATAAGATACGCGATCGCTTTCCCCATCATTATCCCGAACCACCAAATATTGATTTGTCCAAAAAATCAATATTTGAAGCTTTAGCTCCTTATTATCCTCTTACCGTTAAGTATTTCCAAAAAATGCCTAATGGGGAATACGATTTAAACCGTGCTTATTGGTGGGAACAACGTTGGCGTGAAGCTGTAAGGAACCCCCAGAAACCCAAACAAGTTATCTTTTCTCATCAAGCAGAGACTCAAGAATCCTCCCCCTCTCCTAGTTACGACCTAATTTATATCGGCGGAGCCTTGGGGGTTATCCATGCTGCTGTAATGGCAAGACTGGGCTATAAGGTGCTTTTGGTAGAACGCTTGCCTTTTGGAAAAATGAATCGGGAGTGGAATATTTCCCGTGTAGAAATTCAAAGTTTGGTAAATCTGGGTTTACTGACTTCTGCTGAAGTCGAATCACTTATTGCCCGAGAGTATAAAGATGGATTCAATAAGTTTTTTGATGCCTATATTCCCAACAAGCTTAAAGCTCCGATTCTGCATACGCCAACGGTTTTAAATATAGCTTTAGATTCCGAAAAATTACTTGCCTTATGTGGCGAAAAACTGCGAGCAGCAGGTGGTGATATCTGGGATGAAACAGAGTTTGTCAAAGCTGATATTGATGAATTTCAAGTTATTCTTACAGTTAAGGAATTACCATCGCAAACAAGCAAGCAAGTTAGCTCCAGATTGCTAATAGATGCAATGGGAACGGCATCACCGATTGCATGGCAACTCAACGGGAAACGCGCTTTTGACAGCGTATGTCCGACTGTAGGAGCAATTGTTGAAAGCGGATTTGAACCCCAAGTTTGGGATTCAAAATATGGTGATGTTCTTAACAGTCATGGAGATATTTCCCGGGGAAGACAGTTAATTTGGGAATTGTTTCCAGCTGAAAACGAAGAATTAACCATTTACTTATTTCACTATCACCAAGTAAACCCAGAAAATCCCGGCTCTTTACTGGAGATGTACGAAGACTTTTTCGCCATTTTGCCAGAATATCGGCGCTGCGATATGGATAAACTAGTCTGGAAAAAACCTACCTTTGGTTATATACCCGGACATTTCAGCATTGGAAGTCGCGATCGCACTGTGGCTTTGAATCGTTTAATAACGATTGGTGATGCAGCATCGCTCCAGTCTCCGCTGGTATTTACAGGCTTTGGTTCCTTAGTGCGAAATCTAGAAAGATTAACCCAACTCTTAGACATTGCGCTCAAGCATGACTTACTTTCCGCAAAAGATTTAAATCAAATCCGTGCTTTCCAAAATAATATTGCCGTAACCTGGATGTTTTCCAAAGGTATGATGGTTCCTACAGGAAAATTTATACCACCCGAACGCATTAATGCTATGCTTAATAACTTTTTTGGGTTATTAGCAGATGAACCTTTAGAAGTTGCGGATAATTTTATTAAGGATAGATTCGATTTATCAACTTTTAACCGACTTGCATTAAAAGCAGCTAAGAAAAATCCGGCATTGCTATGGTGGATTTGGCAGCTTGCAGGTGCTAAAGATTTATTAAGATGGTTTGGTAATTATATGGACTTTACTCGCCATAGCATAGTCAGCGCTGTATTTGGCAAATTGTTTGAGAAAATTATCCCCCAGATGCAGCCAAAGCTAGAACCTCGCTTTCCAGCATTGTGGCTGAGACTTTTGGCGATGAATTATGCACTGAGTGCCGGTAAACCTCTTCCCCAAGAGCAAAATATCAAATTGAAAGTAAACAGCGATCAAGTCACAGTTAGGAGTTAAATATTGTAGGGTGCGTTACGATTTTCCTCTAACGCACCAAAATTTGAACTGTATTTGATTGAATTGAAAACCGCTATAATTTTTCTCAAGCTGAAATTACAGTTATTAAAACAAAATATTAAAAAAAAATCCCAGTCTCCGCCTGGGAAATGACTTTAAGAGGCTCTGCCTCTAAAACAAGCAAGGTGAGGCAGAGCCTCGTGAACTGTATTCCCAGGTTCTACCTGGGAACAAGAGATTTTTTTTGCAGAAATCGTTAGTCACCATCTTTTTTCTGGGGAAATTTTGGTAATTCCACAGATGCAAGAGATTTTCGCCCTTTAGGTGGACGTTTAGGATAAATTAGCGGTGAAGGAGAATCATGCTCGCTTTCTGTATCGCTAACAATATCAAAAGGTGGGGCATTTTCGGATAAGTCAAAAGCTGGAAAATGCGAAACTTCTTCCCAATAATCTTGGGTTTCGTCGTTACTAATATCGTCTATTGACGATGTGAAGCTTACTACCGGCTCGTTATCAGTACAAGAATTTTCCCAATATTCGGCATTCACCACATTATTATCATTACCATCATTTTTTCCACCAGGTTCAATAATAGTTGTCCAAGTCGCAGTAATATCTTCATCCGCTTTCACGTCTTCCTGTTTGGCAGCCTCTGAAGCCACAGACTCGGTTTGAGAAGCAAAAAAAGTTTGGATAACGCTATCAAGCTTATCTTCTAATTCTGATGAATCTGAGGGGGAAACTTCTTGGTTTAATTGATTTAAATTTGATTCTTCCCTTGATGAATCGAAGGATGGAACAACTTGATTTATATTTGTTGAATCGCTAAATGAATCATCATTAACTAAATCATCATTAACTAAATCATCATTAACTAAATCATCATTAACCAAACCTTCATGTGAAATGTCATTGGTATTTTCCACGGATGTCATATCGGGGTTAGCTGTAAACTCCCATGTTGAAGATTCTTCGGGAATTGAACTATCGCTGCCATTTGTTCCTGAACTGACTATTTCTTCTTCCCACTGGTCATTTTTATTGTAATTATACTCCTCATTAGCCGACCAAGGTTTAATCGACTGAATACCGCTTATAGCTTGACTTTCCTTAGATTTATTTAATGAAGAATTATTTCTTATACCTAACAAATTGGTATTGTTATCATCCACCTCGTCGTAACCAGGAATCGATGTTTCCAAACTCTTTTCTAAGGCAGCTTTAAATTGTAAAGTTTGGCGTTGCTGGCGTTTGAGTCTGGTGCGTAACTCTCGGCAAGCATTTTCCGATTGTGATAAAAGCCAAGTTTGTTCCCTATACTTATTTTGAATTAAAGCACATTCACGTTCCAATTGAGCCAAACGTTGTTGGTTTGCTTCCAAATGTACTTTATATGATTCTGCTAAACCTTCTTGACGTTGAACATTTTTTTGGGAGTTTTCTAACTGTTCAAACAAAGATTGTATTTGTGCATGAGCAGCATTTAACTCTTGGGTTTGCTGTTTCAACATCGATTCTGCAACAGTCGAACGTTTGTACTGCCTTTGTAAAGCTGCTTCTGAATCGCTTAGAGCAGTAGTTAATTGCTCTGCTTGTTCGTACAGCTTATTATTTGCAGAACGTAATTCTTCATTCAATCTCAGCAGTTTTTCAAATTCAGTATTGATTATGGCTTGCTGCCTAATATTAGGTTCTGCAACCCAGTCATCCTCTGAAGAATTTTCCGTGGGGGCGGCTTCCTCGTCTTCTCGATCGAATTGAGGTGGCTGATTCGACTGAGAATCAATAATTATTTCGGCTTCTGTATCAATATGTTCTGTGGCATTCTCTTCCTCTGAGTAATTCAAAATTTGATTTGACAGTCGTTTCTCAGTCGCTGGAGCCAACAGTAGTAAATCTTTAACTTTATGTTCGCCAGCTAATATCGAATAAAAAGGATTAGTCGTCGTTTCAGACGGCTGTGGAGAATCAGCAGAATTTAAATTTTTAATGTTAGCCCCATTATTTGGGTTTTGGGCTTCATGCATCACTCTTCACCCACCAGCTTCAATTTTAAAGCAGACACAACGGTATATTTCTTCATTATTGATGCTGTCTTAACAAAATCTCCCTGTTTAGGCAAGACTTAATTTCACCGATATCAATTAATTCTTATCGGCTTTGTTAGTGTCTGTGCCACCTACACCGCAAAAATTGAATTTGAAAATTGTTAACAAACTCAATACTTTTTGAAACAATTGTCACCAAACAGTGATTTGCGATCAATTCACTATTCTTCTCAATTGTTTCAACTAATTTCGACATTGTATTCTAATGTAGCAAATTACTCCCCCATATAAGCAAGTAATAATTTGACTATTACTTCACCAACTTAAAATTGCTGGTTAAGTGCCTTACTTACTACTTCTAATTGCTCACGGAAGCCAACGGGGATAAAAACCGATTAGTGGAAGTTTCTCCGGCTTTAGCTCTGCGTTAATATTGGTATCGTTATCGTTAACGGGTAATAAAGGCATTAACCATAAACTGCTCGTGCTAATTTCCTGCCCATCATCGGTTCTTAACGGGTTTGCTCTGACTGTATTGGAAATATCTGTTTCAGATACTACTTGATCGAACAATAATCCCAAACCATCGGGGGATAGATTCATCTGCAAGTCCCGTTTTTCGGGAGGCAATACCAATATTGGTTTCTGCTGTCCGCTTTTGAGGTTAATTGATACCAAATATGGCTGCTCTTGATATTCTTCTCCAGGTAATAACTGGGTTAACAGACAGTAAAGAGTAGGTGAAGCTGGATCGAATTCACACTTTAAGATTGAACCTGTAGTTTTTACTAATTGCTTTTGAGTACCTTGGTTAGTAACTAAAAATAAATCTTTCGTGTAATCGGTATTGAATTTAACTAGAACTGCTTGAGAGCCATCTTTAGAAAAAGCTTGCAGCACGCCGAATTGGGGTAAAAAATCTAAGGGTTTACTAGCATCTGTTTGTATAGGTAAGATAGCCGTTCCCTTACCTTGTGCCACTGCTACGGCTTTACTATCAGGAGTTATGAGAAAGTCTCCTGCTGGTTGTTCGTTTTTAATCTGTTGGAGTTTGCTTTCTTTGCCGTTATCATCAAATGTTAGAAACCATAGCCCAAAATCGCTGGGATTATTTTTATGCGCTCTTTGCATAACTATAGTTTTTCCATCAGGTGATAAGTCAAATTTAAGAATTTGATATTCTTTACTGTCTAAAACTAAATTTAGCTTTCCTGGTGGTTTTGCTTTTTTTCCTATTGCTCCAGCAATACCTGTTGTAACTGTATATAATTGAGCGGATAAAGTATCTTGACTATTAGCAGCATGAGCAGAAAATAAGATTTTATCTCCTTGAGGAAATGCTTCAAAATCCAATACTACTAAGTCTTTAGGAGTTAATATTCTTTTCTTCTGCTTACTTAAATTGTAGAGAACTAATCTTCCTCTATCTTTTATTTCAGTACCCAAATAAAGAATAACTCTATCGCGGGAGAAAAAGTTACCCTTAAAAGGTTCGATAACTTTATTAGTGCCTTTAGCAACGGAAAATTGATCTTTAGCGTTTTGCAATTCTACTGTATATTTCTCTCCGTAAGGTACTGGAGTTAAAAGTGTATAAACCATTCTTTTTCCCGCCCAACTGATTTTTCCAGCTAAAGGTGGTTCAATTTTTAAATTATTTTCTACACTTTCAATATCCATCGGGCGGCTAAATCTGAGGCTGAAATTGATATCATCCGCTCCAATTTTTGCATTTTCCCAACTAAAATCGCGGACACTTGGTTTTACTGCATCACCCTGCAATATTATCAAGCCAATCAACAGGGTTAATATTAATGCCAGTATTATCGCGGCTCTATCTAACGGCTGAATAAATTTTTTGCTTGTTGTCATGCTAATTAGTAATTAGTTGTTAGTAATTAGTTGTTAGTTGTTAGTTGTTAGTTGTTAGTGGTTAGTTGTTAGTGGTTAGTGGTTGGTGGTTGGTTGTTAGTTGTTGGTTATTAATTTTTACTCCCTTAAGTAGCTAATTGTTTAAAGGGATAGTTTATTTAATTGGTTGTTTTGGCTCTTTTTAACCATTACTATCTACTAAGTAATATTTAATAACTATAAGGATTTTTAGGTTGAGAAACGTTTTTAATAGAATTTGAGATAATTGTTAATCTACGTTTTCCTGAAAGAATTTCTGTTGCCATTTCTCCTTCAATTTCGAGCCAACTATCTTTTTTGAATGATTGTCTTGTTTCACCGTCTTTTAATTTTACGGGTAAACCTACCGGATAAGCATCTGCGGCACAACATGTAAGTACAAACCGTGCTATAAATAAGTACTCATCCCCTAAATCTGGTGGGTAAATAACAAATCCCTTCACTTTTGCCTTTTGTCCTGTATATGCATCGGGTTCGGGATAAACACTTAACGTCCTCGTCCAATCTACTAAGGAGCGTTCTTCGGGACGAACAGAAGTGCGAAAAGACTGGGGTTGGAGACGAGAATTTACTTGACCTAAATCAGCAACTCCTCTTTGTATTGCTTTGTCACTAGCAAAAACTTGGGGTGCAATAGCAAAACCTATAATTGCCACAAAGATTAACAAAAGACTGCCGAAACGAGGAGGTATTAAGTTAAGATGCTGAACTTCTGGAGCTGCCTTACGTTGCTTTACAAGCTGTATTGCTTTCGCGATGCCAATAGCTATCAATATGATGCCAGCGATAACAACTAATGGAAAGTAATTAGGGTGAATAAGTAAATATAGCTCTTGTGAAAGCCAGTATTTTAATAATAGAAACCCCCATGCAGTGATTGCGAGAACATCTAACCAAGGCAGTAATTTTTTTAATCTTTTTGATGGACGTTTTGTTGTAGAACTCATTGCTTATTGACTATGGATGTGAGGAAGCAGAGACAGCAAAATTCAATAAAGCGAAAATCATCAACGCGGATACGGGCTAATTTTATTTCATAGATACAATTACAAATTACTCATTCATTTGATGCAATAGATATTTAAGATTTAAACTTCATTTTTTAAAGAAAATGTAGATTCAGTATTAAACAAAATAGAAAAGTTAATTGTGCCGCTAATAGGAACAGATAAGTGACTGCTTTTGGTTTAAATATTGATAGCATTAAGCCAATACCTTTGAGGTCAATCATAGGCCCGAATACTAAAAAGGCTAATAAAGAACCGCTGGTAAAAGTAGAAGCAAAAGACAAAGCGAAGAAAGAGTCAACCGTCGAACAAATAGATACAACAGTTGCAAGTACCAGCATTGTGATTATGGAAATAATTGGTCCTATACCCAAACTGAGAATTAATTCCCGAGGTGCTAAGACTTGAATTGCAGCCGCGATGGCACTTCCTAAAACAAGTACGGCTCCTAATTCCCGCAATTCTTGGATGGTATTTTCTATAGCAAGCTGCATTTTGTCAAACAAGGGCTTACTCGGACTATAAGCAGGCAGAGCAGTTTGCACTGCCCCTTTCTCTTCCATTCGCACGGCTTGCCCGCCAAGTTTGCCACCTAATAAATAAGTACCAGGCTTCAACAGACTAGGTACTGCTTGCTTGTCTAAGCTAGAACTTGCCACAGCTTCTTTTGCTCGTGCTTTTCGTGGTTGATTAAATTTTAAATAACGAGCAAGTGTAGGCTGAACAATGGGACTTAAATCTTTCTGAAAACTAAATACGTAACCAATAATTGTTGCAATTACTAAAGAAAATAATACTCTTAATACTACTATTTCTGGCTGTTCGCGAAATGCAGTCCATGTTGCCCAAATTACAATTGGGTTAATCGTTGGGGCTGCAAGCAAAAAACCAATCGCAAAAGATGTAGGCGCTCCTTGCATGATAAATCGCCGCGCTACTGGAACGTTACCGCACTCGCACACCGGAAATAAGAAGCCCAATAAACTACCTGCTAATGCTGCAATTAATGGATTTTTGGGTACCTTCTCTACCAGTGCCCGCTCATCAACGAAAAACAGCAGCATACTGGAGAATAAAACTCCTAGCAAGAGAAAAGGAATTGCTTCCACTAACAAACTGACAAATATGGTAAAACCATTGCTGAGTTGATTCATAAGTATCTTTTTTTAGACGTTGTTCTTGCCCGTGTTGATAATTAAGGATATGCTTCGTTATTTTAGCGAAATCGGGAATATACGCACGTATGCAGAGTAAACTATACAACCATAAAGATAGTCTTCCTACAGTTTCGTATAACTTTAAGCGAATTGTTAGGCACCACTAATACGGAAATAGACTCAGCTTTTTCTTTGACGAGCGTTGAATAGCGTGTGAAGTTGATGAGTAAGATTTGAACCCTCTACCATAGGCATGATTGTCGTTTGTAATTAAGTAAGTTGGCGGAAATTAACCGAACTATGTGACAGAATGTAAATCGCACTCGAATAGCTGATTTATATGGAATCCAAGCTTATTTACAAAACTAAACTTAGTTATGTTTTTTTGAACCGACTTACTTAAAGTTAATAAACTGTTATCTAAATGGCTGGTATTTATTGATCCAGAATAAATCAGAAAGTTTTATAGTATGGTATCGCTTTTTTAGCCGTAAGCTTCAGATTTAATACTTTGCACGGCAAGCTTTATTTACACTTCAAGCAGAGAAAATATGGCTTGATTGTATTATTAGATGATATTTTTGATAGGAACGGTTCCAACTTAAGAGTTTAATTTCTAATGTAGACGATTGTTCTCAATCTATTTCAAGACTTACAGTAATTTAACTTGATATGATGTTATCTTTGAGGCATTTTCATAAAACCTGAGTTGCTTACTTAACCGGATGTGATTCATTGTTTATGATCGGGGCACCTATCAGTTATTCTTTGATTAACAGTATTGCATTCGGTTAGGAGACTGTTGTCTGGGATATAAAATCAATGATGGCATTCTGGTTATACCTTACGATAGAGTTTTGGGCTACAAAAAATATTACAAATAAGCTGTTGTGCATAAAAAATGCACAATACTCTTGGAAGATAGAAGTTGGGACAAGAGTTGTAGCCATTAATCAATGCCAAATAAATATATAAGTTAAATGCCTAGCAGCTTATGCCAATAATCAGCGCAAAAATTTGCTTATATAAGGTTCGGCTAATTACTTACTATCCCTTGAAGTTTTCGATAGTTATTTATTACCAATTACCAATTACAAATTACCAATGAAGGTTAAAGGTTAAAGGTTAAAGGTGTTAAAACTCTTCACAGCAAATGAAACTAACACATTTTTTGCAATGCGGGTTGAAAACTTTACTATATAAGGGTTTGCAAATGTGTTAGCTAGGAGTGGTGAGAAAGACAGGTGTCACAAACCCGGTTTTTCGGAAAAACCGGGTTTCTCAAATCTCACAAATGATTTAGTAATCCTATATGTTCTGCTAAAACATATTTTTTTAATACATATGTAGGCATTAAGGGGTTGTTGGTGCGTTACGGCAATTTTCACCTGTTGTTTTTCCTATGGAACCCCAAAAGCCGTAACACACCGTACTTTAAATTTATTTTATAAACACCCTCTTAGACTCCTTTAAGAAAGTTAACCCAAGGGTACGCTAAATTATTCTCCAGTAATTGATAAGCCTTCAACCCAAATACGAGGGCAAACTCCTCCGGGAGTTAATTCTTCTTCCTTCTCCACAAACACAATTGATTTAAGAAGTTCGCAAAAATCCCCAGCTATAGTTCCTGAATCAATACTGGTTTTTTCTCCTTTATTTATTAACCAACCATCAAATGGTAAAGAGAATGAACCTTGCAAAGCCTTAACTCCTGCGTGCAGTGCCTGTAAATCATCCACTAAAACTACATTTTCAGCAGTTTCTAAACTAAACTCTTGCTCCGGGGCAATACTCGCAAAAACGTGATAGAAATGAGGGCTAACGGTAACTTTTGCGCCGATATTTGCATGCCCTGTAGGTTGAGCATTCATTCGTTTCGCAGTACCTGCACTATGAAGAAAATTCTTTAAAACTCCGTTTTCAATTAACGATATTTTACGAGTAGGAGTTCCTTCTCCATCAAAAGTTTCCGCACCAATATTTGCTGAATGAAGTACATCATCGTAGAGCGAAAGCAACGGAGAAGCAATCTCTTTACCTAAATCATCAGGAGTAGATAAACTTTGTTTGTCAAGAATACTTTGAGCGTTGAACAAATTAGAAAAAGCACCCAACAAGCTTAAAAAAGCATCTGGGGAAAACACAACCATGTATTTACCAGTAGGAATTTTTTGATAATTCAAATGGCTGATAGTTTTTTCGACAGTTTCCTTTATGCAGCCATCAATATCTAAATCATCCATACCATGACTGATTCTAAAAGCACCCGCACTGCGAGGTTTTTTTCCTTCTTCTTCAGTTTTACTGGAAAGAGAAACTAAAGCTAAAGAATGACACTCGGCTCTCATTGCACCATCGCTATTAAGATAAAATCTATCAATTTCTGTTTGCGATAAAGAATTATATGGTACTCCTTTAATCGCTTCATGAGATGCAAGTACTTCTTTTTCTGCTGCTAATAAACTATCTATTAAAGATGAAACGGGTGCCTGGGTTGCCTGCTCGTGAGACTTACCGTTACTTATTGGTGCTTTAGCTTCGGGACTAAAATCGGGTACATTTTCTTTGACACCAAATGAACTAGCCTCAAATGCAGTTTTTAAAGCCAATTCTAATCCTTTGGGATCGATATCCGTAGTGCTAGCGACACCCATTGTATTATCTTGATTCCAAACTCGCACGGTGACACCAGAACGATTAGTTGCTTTCACTTGCTTTGGCTCACCTTGGTCAACTTGGACGCTAGTTGAATCTACTGCCGAACCATAAATATCAAACTTTTTGATACCAATTTTATCGGCACTTTCTTTAGCAGAAGCTGCTATTTCCTGGATGTTAGGCATAATTTTCTAGATAAAAAGATTTCAATATTAGGTAGGTAAACTATAAGAATCTGGTTTGATTTTAGATTGATTTGCAGAAATTAGGGAATTAGGAATAGTAAACCCTATATTATAAATCTACAATTTTAGACTGGCTTTATAGAAACGGCTTATTTTAATAACTATTTTTATTGGGTAAAGCTTATGCTTTACCCAATGTTAATTATCTATAAGAGCAATCCAAAATAGTGGACACTTGCTAATGGTGAGCCAGTCCTTTGCGGAAGTCTTCTCCGTAGTCGGAACTGGCGTGGAAAGCCCCAAAACCGCAGTGTCCTTAAAATCTTAAATCTAAAACGATTGGATTCCTTTAGCGTCCGCCAACGGTAATCGAATCAACTTTGATATGTGGTTGCCCTACGGTAGTATAAATGCTACCACTAACAGAGCCGCAGAAACCCGGAGCTAAAGATAAATCACTCGAACACATGGAAATTTTATTCATAATTTCCTGGGCTTCGCCTATAAGAATAGCTCCTTTTAAAGGTTTAGTCATTTTACCGTTTTCAATCAAATAGGCTTCCTCTACGCCGAAATTAAATTCACCAGTAGCACCGACGCTACCACCACCCATTTTCTTACAGTAAATACCTTTATCAATAGAGGCAAATAAATCATCTATGGAATGTTCGCCGGTAGCAATATAAGTATTTCGCATCCGACTAGCCGCAGCATAAGTAAAACTCTGTCTTCTTCCGCTACCAGTTCTCGGATGTCCGGTACGTACCGAACCAGTTCTATCTGCCAAGAAGTTCTTAAGAATCCCTTTTTCAATTAATAAAGTTCTTTGGGCTGGCATACCTTCATCATCCATATCAATGGTGCCAAAGGCATTATCGGTACGCCCTTCATCCCAAGCTGTTAAAGCTTCATGAGCAATCTTTTCGCCTTTTTTATTGGCAAAAGGAGTCGTATTGCGTTCAATTTGAGTAGTTTCGAGTAAGTGTCCGCAAGCTTCGTGAAAAATGACTCCACCGAAGTGATTTGCCATGATAATTGGATAATTACCCGATTCTACATAGTCAGCGTAAAGCATTTTTCCGGCAGATTCGCTGATTTTCTCGGCTGCTTGTTGGAAATCCCAAGTTTTGAGAAAATTGGGGTCGCTAGTGTTTCCACCACGCTCGCCTATAGAACTGCGATGCGCGCCATCTGCACACAACAAATTTAATGCTACCGATTGAGTTAAGCGGATATCGCGGGCAAAAGTTCCATCGCTCGCAGCAACTAGAACTTCTTGCCAATCGCGAAAATATGAAGCACGACGGGATTGAATATGACTCGCTTTTTTCTTTAGCTCATTAGTACTGTCAAGCAATACTTCTCCCATTTCTCGCATGGTAGTACATAAAGGCAACCATGCAATTTTGCCTCTCTTTGATGCGTAGTCTCTAAATAGTTCTAGGTTAATTTCCGGAATAAAAGCATTTGGTGCTGGTAATTGCAATCCTACAATAGCCAAAGCTTTTTCTAAAGCCGCCTTCAGACCATTAAAAGAAATGTCATTTGTACTAACATAGCAATCAGCTTTACCGCGAAATACCCGAACTCCCGCACCAGTAGAAAGACGGGGGGTAATGCTGGTAATAGTGTCATCTTCTGCTAAGCAACTAATATAATTTACGCGCTCTAAAAAGAATTCGATAAAGTCAGCGCCCGCAGCACGTCCTAAACCCAACAGAGTAGATAAAGGTGCTGCCCAAGTTTCATCAAACTGCTCTTGTGTAGAAGAGTATTGCAGGTTGGGAAGTTGTTTGGAAAGAAGCAGAGTACTTGTTTGCATGAGTTACCTTTTTGTGGAGGGGCGTTATTTTTAGTTAGTTATTGCAGTTCTTATTATGAGAAAATACAACAAACCTCTAACGGGGCTGTGTATCATCTTAGCTAATATATATTCCCTTGTTGATGTTGAGAACCAGCAAAGATACAACGGATGACCAAAAATATAATATACAATTTCTCACATTGTTGTAGATAAGGGATGTAAACGTGCTATATTCGCCTCTCTACAATTCATCGGGGTTAACCCCTAATTCTCGCAGTTTTGCGGCTAAACGTTCGGCTCTTTGACGTTCTTGTTCGGCTCTTTGACATTCTTGTTCGGCTCGTTGACTTTCTTGCTCTGTTGGAGTTGGTATCCAGTTACCGTTATCTTCATACCAGCGCAACCACAAGCGTTCGATGCCTTTATAATTACCTTGCCAAAGTCCCAAACCGATTTCTAATCCCGGCATCCAAATACGTGGTTCTTCTAAATTCAATTCTTTGTAATAATTTGCTTGAAGAACAAAAGCTCGTAAATTATCTGTGTATCTGTCAAATACAATGTAATAAGGAACTCTTAAAATTTGTTCGTAAACCTGCCATTTAGTTGGTGGTTTGTCTGCTTCTACTATACGCAAACTTTGTCCTAAATCTTCTTTTTCGGTTCCAGGAGAAAGTAATTCTACGATAACAAAAGGATTTATCCCTTCTTGCCAAATTACGTAGCTTAAACGTAAATCTTTTTGTTCGTAAAACCGAGGAATTCCAACTACTGCAAACCAATCAGGACGTTTATACCATAGAGGATTGCGGGAATTATAGTAAAGATTTAAATCAGTGGCAACAAAAATTTCATCAGCACCATAAGTTGGTGGACGGAAAGTTTCCTCCAGTAATTGCGGCTGATAAATATGAAATTCATCCGGCAAACCAGATTCCTCTAGACCTTCACTAGGTAAATCATACATTGTAGGAAGACTTTCTTTCGGAGGAATTGGCGGGTCTGTTTGGTACATACGTGCTATGGCATAACCGTCTTATTTGATGGTAGCGGATATTAACAGTTATCAGTTATCAGTTAACAGTTATCAGGTATCAGTTAACAGTTATCAGTTATCAGTGACTACTTAATCCCCACTCTTACCCTTCTGGCAAGCATAGGTAATCTTCCTTCCACAATTGATAAACTTATAAAATTGCCTCTAATACTACATCGTAGTATTGTTTAGAAATTATCTCAGCAGTGAAATAAGATTCTACGTATTTACGGGCTGCTTTACCAGTTTTCTCTGCCAAAACGCTATCCTGAGCTAGCTTCAGAATATATTCAGCTAAACCGAAACTATCTCCATTGTCAAAAGTTTGACCGCAATTTCCATCCACAATTAATTGCTTCAAGTAAGAATGTTGGGGACAAATGCCTGCGATTGGTCTTCCTGTAGCTAAAGCAGGATAAAGTTTACTCGGAGCCAATAAACTTTCCATTCCTGAAGCTACACTTACTAGCGACAAATCGCAGGCTGTCAATGATAATGGTAAGTCTTGTCTTGCCTGATATGGAAGAAACAAAAAGTTTCTTAACCCTAATCTTTTCACCTCTCTGATAAGCTGTTCGCGTTTTGCACCACCACCGATACATACAAACTGAATAGGTTCGTGTTGTAAATATTTAGCAGCCTCTAACATAGTGTGTATATCATGGCATCGACCCATGTTGCCTGAATACATAACTGTAAATTTATTTACAAGCGAATGTCTCAGGGCAAACCAATTGTCTTCTTTAGCAATGGGTACAATCTTTTGAGTATTCGCCCAACTGTGAATTACAGATATTTTATGGGCTACCTGTGGATAATTTGCCGCGACTTGTTGCTTCATTGCTGAGCTTAGAACTATTATTCCAGAAGCTTTTTGCAGTACTCGTTTATTGACAGCCTGCCACAATCTAGTTAGTAAATGTTGTTTTGGTACAACATCGAGAGCAACAGCAATGTCTGGATAAAGATCGTAGAGTATGCAAATATAACTGAGTCCAAACAAGATATGAGCGAAATATCCTAAAACAGGCAAAAATGGAGGAGCAGTAGTTAGCAAAACTATGTTGCTCCTGCGAGCAGCAGAAATTAAATAAAGCGCTGCGCGTAAGGTAAATAGAATTCCATTTAGAGCTTTACCGCGAATTCTTTTGGACCAAAATTGTGTAGTTCGAGAGCGTTTAATTTTGATGCCGGAAATAGTTTCAACCCCAGGAGCATCTTTTTGTTCAAAAGCATAACCCGGTTGCCCTGTAAATACTTCTATATCTACATCCTGTTCGTTCAAGTGCGTAACTAATTCCTCGATTAATTGTCCTGTAGGAGCATAATCTGGTGGAAAAAATTGGGTAATAACAGAAAGTTTAATTAACTGCTCAAATTGTATAAATTCCTGAGTTAAATCTCGAAATTCATAATATCTACTTGTAAAAGGCGTTTTCAATCTTTTTACGGATTTTGTCATTTTATCGTCAAGCCAAAAGTCTAGGGAACTTGGATTAATCTGCGATCGAAAATACGGTAATGAGTTATTTTTAGTTGATACATCCTTATTTTCTTTAACTAATTACCGTACAAATATTTGAAAATCATACTTATTAATAAATCAAGAAAATTACACTATGAAAAATTGCAGCTTTTCTAAATTAGTTAACCTCATAAGTGGGACAGAGAAAAGATTTTCATCCTCAGAAGGATTAAAAAAACCGTACAAATTCGGTTATATATAGTTTTAATTAAATTATTGTTACACGATAGCCCAGGAAATATATCTCAGTAAAATTACTGTTTTTTTTCTAGGGCATGATATAGCCCGAGATTATACTTATCAAAAGTTGATAAGTATAATTTTCGTTGAACAGAGTTTAAATAGTTCTCAAAACGTAATATTTATCGCTATATACAGCTTTGAGAAGATATAAATGAAAAATATTTGATATTTGTAAGAAGTTCACAATCTAAGTAAATTCAAGGAAGTCATTAAGTGACTATTAAAGTTAAAATCTTGCTTTAAAGCATTTCGAGTCTCAGCGATTATTCTGTATTGTCTGGAGACGGTAAGTATACATGGGTATTGGGAATTGGGCATTGCCTAGAAAACAATAAAAGAGCTTGCGGAGTGGACACTACAAATATCTCTACAACTCCTAACTCTTAAATGTTTTATCTCCTTCGCAAAAAGGTTAGAGGTTAAAGGTTAAAATCACTGATAACTGTTAACTGTTAACTACTCACTGTTTCCGCCAATTATTTTCAGCTTGCTTTAAAACGTAGGTGGATACAGCTTGTATTTCTGATTCGCTTAAACGCTCTCTATAGGCTGACATATTATTTTTACCGTATGTCACAATATTAGAAATTGCTTCTATGGAATCCATTTTATATTTTTTTAAAGCTTTTATTTTCAGATTTTTACCGCGTCTAATAATATTACCCCCATTAATATGACAACCAGCGCAATTTGCTGAAAATATTTTTGCTTCATCGAGGCTATCCGCTAAAACTGGTTGTTGCAGAAAAATTATAAATAATAAAATTGTAGATAAGACAAATTTAAGAAAATTTTTCATTTTGATAAATAAATATTTAAACTATGGACTATGATTAACTTTATCATTTAATCAATCTTCACCAACACTCGCTTAATTTTCAACGCGAGTGTAAACTAATGACCTATTCCTAAGTATTAAACATACATCTTATGGAATATATGTTTAACTTTTAACTTTCATCACTATTTTCTACCTTAAGGATGTACCACTTTGATAAAATACTACGTCACTATATAGAGGCGACCTGCATGTCAATAACATTTTCTAAAGTATTTGCATAGGTATAGAATATGGCTGACAATATCAAAGAACAAATAAAAACAGACTTAGAGCAAGTAAAAGAAACCGGACAGCAAAGAGTTGATAGAATTAGAGAAATCGTTAAACTTGCTGTTGGCGGAGTTGTTTCGGAATTTAAAGAAGGTTCCGTTGAACTTAGGGTACTTATTAAAGATGCTGTTTCCGCTGTTGCTGAAAGCTTACAAGGAAAAGGTAGCGAAATCAAAGAAGAAATTATTGCATCTATTGAAGGTGCAGTGGAAGCAGTTGATAGTAAGCGACGAGAAGCTTTAAATAAAACTCAGACAGAAGTTAAGCAATTACAAGCTCAAATGGATGCAGAAGAAGATAAAATTCAGCAAGAAGTTGATGGAATTTTGACAGAAATTCAAGATACAACTCAAGAAAAATCGACTGAAGCTCAAACTGCAATTAAATCTGCTGTCGAATCTATCAAAAACAGCGAAGAAGCTTCTCTATTAAAGAAACGCTATGCTCAATTGCAAGCACAATTAGCTATTGTCAGGGCAAATTTAGCAGCACGTTACGGTGGTGATAATGCTAACGTACAAACTTTTTTGAACGATGCTAAAACCTGGTACGAAAAAGCTGTTCCTCAAGGAGAGGAGGTAGTTTCTCAGGTTAAGGATAAGCATTCTGATATGGAAACTAAACTTGCTGAAGCAGGTAGTTCGTTAGCGAAGAAAGAGCGTCAACTAAAACAAAAATTAAGAGAATTGCTTTTATCAACTGCTGAGTGGTTGAAAGAGAAATAAATAGTTGTTGTTTAATTTAGTATGAATAGTAATGTAGAGACGTAGCAGTGCTACGTCTTTTTTATATACGTCTTTTTATATTGGATAGATTACGATTACCAGTTGCCTTTACATCCGCGCAGGGAGCATCTCAAATGTGTTTTTTATATTCAAAATTTACTTTCAAATTTTCAAGCCAAAATCTAAAATCAAAAATTAAAAGGGTGGACATTAGCCACCCCTAATATTCTATACAAAATTCTTGCTTACACAAAATACAAAATTTATATACTTCTTTCCATTTCATTATGCTTGGAAATTGCCCATACAGCGTGAATACTTCCGGGAAGCCATCCCAGTAAAGTTAATCCAATATTAATGAATAAGGTAGGACCAACTCCATAAGTTAAGAAAACACCAACGGGGGGTAGGAGTAAACCAAGTAAAAGTTTCATAGTTTTTTGACCTTTTGAATGACAGTTAATAGTTAATTGAAGCGATTTGATGCTAACCAAAATTTATGATTCTATCTAAAGATATATTTTGGTTTCAGGTTTGTAATCGATTGATTAGCTAGAAGGTAATTCAGCGTTGTTGTCTTTTCCTTCGAGAAGATTTTTTTCGACAAAGTAGTTGCTGATGAAGGTATTAGCCAAAGACAAGATAATGGGACCTACGAAGAAAGCGAGAAGTCCGTTAACTGCGAATCCTGGAGTTAAAGCTGCTGCTAACCAGAAGCAAAATCCATTAACTACAAGGGAAAATGCTCCCAATGTTAATAAGTTGATGGGTAAGGATAGTATAGAGATAATAGGCTTAATTGAGCCATTTATCAAACCAATTACTAAGCCAGCAATCATCGCTGATGGGAAATTTGCTAAGTTCACACCTGGAAGTACTATATCTACGATTAGCAAGCTTAATGCAGTTGCTAAGGTTGTTAAAAATATGCCTAACATAATCTCTACCTAAAAGAAAAATTGTCTTTTGAACTCTTATTACATACTGAACAATTATCTTAAAGCAAACCTCTCTAACAAGATAGATTTGCTTTATACCGAAAGGTAGGGAATAGGGAATAAGGCATTGGCAATTGGCAATTAAAAAGTATATTAATGTTAATAATTATTAAATTGTAGCTGTAAATTCTTAACTCTTAACTCCTCGCTTATCATTACTGTATATTAAATTGCAGCTTTACTATTATTTACAAATCGGATTTAAAGTAAAGTGAAGAGTTATATAAAACTTGTTCTTGATGAGTTTCTAAGGTGCAATTAGATAAGGGATAAGCAACACAGGTGATAGTATAACCGGCTTTGATTTCATGAGGACGAAGAAATGTTTGTTCGCTTTGGTCTACTTTTCCACTGATTATTTTCGCTACGCAAGCAGAACAATTTCCTTGTTTACACCCAGATGGTAAACGTATATTTTCGTCTTCGGCTATATCTAAGATATATTCGTTTTGTGGTACTTCAATGATGCTATCTAGTCCGATATCTTTGTTAATTAAGCGTACTTTGTAATTTGGCATTTACAATTTTGAATTTTGGATTGGTTTGTTTAACCAAAATATTGTAGAGACGCGAAAACACGAGCGTCTCTACAGATATTTATTAGCTTGCGACAATTTCTGCAACTTTGTCAGCCATAGATTTATCTAGGCGAGCGCCGTGAACTTGTACTATGCAAGAAGCAAGATAATTTCCCCAACGTGCCGATTGTTGAGGGCTTAAACCATTGGTTAGTCCGTATAATACTCCTCCAGCGAAAGAATCTCCAGCGCCAACGGTATCAACAGCTTTAACAGAAAATCCGGGAACATGAAAAATTTCTTTGTTTTGGACTACGAAACAGCCATTTGCACTATCAGTAATAAACGCAGTGTCAACCATTTCACCGATTTTACTGACGCAATCTTTAAGAGATTCGGTTTCGCAGAAATGACGAGCTTCATCAGCGTTGCAAAATACGACATCGCAGTATTTTGTAACTAAGTTGTGAAAATCATCGCTAAAACGACTTACCAAAAATAAATCGGAGAAGGTAAAAGCAACTTTCACATCATGACGCTTGGATTGCTCCATAGTCTCAATGCTGGCTTTCTTTGGATCGGGTGCATCCCAAAGGTAACCTTCCACATAACTATATTTACATTGAGCTAACTTGTCTACGTCAATATCTGTGGGAGCTAAATTTGTAGAAACTCCTAAATGCGTACACATAGTACGTTCCGCATCCGGAGTAGTTAAAACCAAACAAGTCCCAGTCGAACCATGATTTTCTTCCGTGGGCTGGACATCAAAGCCAATTCCAGCTTTGATTAAATCTTCACGATAAAACTCACCATTAGTATCGCCAGAAACCTTACCCGAATAAAAACCCTTGCCACCACTTTGCGCGATCGCGATCATTGTATTAGCAGCAGAACCTCCGGAACTTAATTCCAGGGAATGGTGTTTTAACTCCCGCAATAAATGACCTTGCTTTTCCGAATCCATAAGAGTCATGCCACCCTTACTCAGGTCATTTTTCTTAACGAAATCATCTTCTACCATTGCCAAGATGTCTACCATGGCGTTACCCACACCAAAAACATCCACTGACTTAGAATTGTTTTGCCCTGCTGTCATTTGATTTACGTTTATGTTAAAGCTGCAACTTTAGTTTATGGTAATCCGTGGAATTAATATAGTTTTGACGAGTAAATTTGCTAGTGTAATCCTTTCCAATACTGCTCGGTTAAGAAATCCAAAATTTTTTAGATCCCCCAAACCCCCTTTAAAAGGGGGCTTATTTCCCTCCTTTTTAAGGAGGGCTAGGGAGGATAAGCGCCTTAACCGACAAGTATTGCAATCCTTTCTCCTCAGCCCCTCAGCCCCTCAGCACCTCAGCCTCTCAGCATAATTACTACGTAATAACACTACTTTTTCCGGGGGGGTTAGTAGCATAAATCTAGTGGGCACTATAAATCCAGAAGATAACAAATTTGACAACATGAAAGGGATTGCGTTTCTATCTGGATTGATAAGTGGTTTACTAACTTTGGGAATTGTTTTACCAGCCTCTTGTGAAGTAGTATCCGATGGAACTACTAGTACTCCACCACGTTAATTTTGCGGGGTAATTTCTCCCCCTGCTTCCCCTGCTTCCTCCGCTCCCCCTGCTTGCCCTAACCCGTCATATTTAATGTGGTCGAATACTAGTGGTCTGTCTGTCCCAGAAGTTTTGAGGGGAAATTTATTTATACACAATAGCGTCTCCCCTTAAATATTTGGCGCTGAAGCGCAACTACGAACGAACCTTTAGTCAACCCGTCAAAACAAATTGCTACGGGATGTTCTAGTAATACTGGCAGTAGTTTTGTCGCTACTGGAAAAGGTGGAATGCCCCAAAACCCCAACGAACATGTTGATGCAAAGCGTACTTGGTCAGATATTCGCGATTTATCTGCATACCGCAAACCAAGTAATAATACCGTTGAAAATACACAAATATCAAAAAAACCAGCAATTGTAGAAGCTACTGGTTTTATCCGTAATGAAAACGGAGAAATTTAACTCGTTGCTCTTGAAAATACTCCTTTTACAACAAAACAAGTTGCTGAGTCCAGGGTCGTGAATACGTAAAAATACTGTATTTAAAAGATTGTGTTAGTAGCGTTAATAATTCGGGAATGATAACTTCAGAAAATCAAATACAATTCTTGTTAAAAATTCCAATATAGCGGTTTTCAGTCGGGTGAAGTAAACATTAATACCTCACTCGTTGTTGAGATAGGGGACGAGGCTGAGGTAACTCGATAACTCCTTCTCCCCCTCTCCCGACTCTTGCCTTCACGAGTTCCAATATAATCCGAACCGTATTGGAAGAGGTGTCATAGGCGGGGTGAGGTTAATTGATGATTCTATTGACAGTTATCAAAATAATTACAATGATCTATCTTTTTCAAAAACGTCGCTGGCTGTATATCAGTCTTAGCTTGTTAAGTCTATTTGCAGTTGTAATCTTACCTTTGTGTTGGAATGTGAACCCTGCTACTGCTTCTTTTAAAGGCTCTGCAAAGGTAGCTGTTAAACAAGCCAATTCTCTAGACGTAAATCATTTAAAACAAGGAAGAAAGCTCTACAAGCAAGGGCGTTTTGCAGAAGCTGCTAATATTTGGCAAGCAGGAGCTAAGCAATATCAAATACAGAACGATACTTTAAACCAAGCCCTAAGTTTAAGTTATCTTTCTCTAGCTCAACAGGAGTTACAGCAGCTAGATAATTCACAAAAATCGGTTGGTAAAGCTTTGGAGTTATTAAAAACTGCTAAACCCACTCCCGATGCATTTGTCTGGGCGCAGGTATTGAATACTCAAGCCGGTTTGCAGCTACATAGTGGTAAAGCTAGTGCAGCATTAGAAAGCTCGAAGCAAGCGCAGAAATATTACGAAAAAGCTAAAGATAAGATGGGAAGCCTGGGCAGTCAAATAAATCAGGCTCAAGCTTTGCACAGTATGGGATTTTATCGTCGCTCTAAAAAGCAGCTCGAAGAAGTAAATCAAAAGTTGAAAGATATGCCAGATTCGGAAATCAAAGTAAGTGCTTTGCAGAGTCTTGGTGTAACTTTACAGTCAATGGGAATTTCTAAACAGAGTCAAGATGTTCTCATACAAGGTTATAAAACTGCGAAAAAAATTAAGGCAGACAATCAAGTCAGTAGTATTTTACAGACTTTGGGTAAAACTGCTGTGGATTTAAAAGATCCCGAAGATGCTTTAGTCTTTTTTGAAGAAGCAGAAAAAGCAGCGAACAATCCTCAAGATAAATTACAATCTCGTTTGAAACGGTTTAAATTATTTGCCGATTATGGTGTTGATAAGTATGCAACTCAAGAAGCTCCTCAACTTTTTCAGCAACTCAAGGAATTACCCCCAAGTCGTACATCTCTCTACAGCAGAATTAATTATGTTGCGGCTTTAAATAAATTAGAGAATTCCAGTCAAATTGTACCTTTAAATGATTTAGGTCAAATGCTGGCGAAAACGGTAAAAGAAGCCCAACAAATCGAAGATAAGCAAGCAGAAGCTTATGCTCTCAAACAATGGGGTGAGTTTTATCGTTTTACGGGACAGTTTTCTGAAGCCGCAAAGTTAACTCAGCAGTCTTTGGATATTGCTCGTCAGTTGCGATCGGATGATATTATTGCTCAATCAGCTTGGAAGTTGGGACAATTGCACAAACTGCAAAATCACAAGAAACAAGCGATAGCCAACTACAGCGAAGCCGTAAACGCTCTCAAAGCAATTCGCACGGATTTAGTTGCTGTGAATTCAGACGTACAGTTTTCATTCCGCGAAAGTGTAGAACCAGTTTATAGAGAATTGGTAGGATTATTACTTGAAGATAAACCCGCTCAATCTAATCTCGCTCAAGCTAGAGATTTAATTGAATCATTACAGCTTGCCGAGCTTGATAACTTTCTCCGAGAAGCTTGTTTAGAAAAAGCCCAGCAAATTGACAAAATTGATAAATCGGCAACAGTAGTGTATCCGATTATTCTCAAAGACCGTTTAGCAATTATTTATGCGAAAGCAGGAGAGCAGTTATCTTACAACATCGTTAATAAACCTCAGGAAGAAATCCAACAAACTCTAACACAGCTATCGGGGGCTTTAAATCCAGTATCCGACATACGAAAACGCAATATTCTATCTAAACAAGTTTACGAGTGGCTAATTACTCCCCTGGAAAATCAACCAAATCTGAAAGACACTAAAACCCTAGTATTTGTTTTAGATGGCTTGCTGCGGAATATACCTATGTCAGCACTTTATGACGGCGAGCAATATTTAATTGAAAAGTATGCCGTCACCCTCTCACCGGGATTGCAATTGCTGAAGGGAGCATCTTTAAAAGAGAACAATATCAAAGCTGTTGTTGCCGGGATTAGCGAAGCTCGTTCTGGTTTTAGTTCGCTGCCAGGGGTAAAGTCTGAAGTCAAACAAATCTCCAAGAAAGTAAATTCCACCTCTACTTTACTTAACGATAATCTCACAGAGGCAACTCTTTCGACAAAAGTCAAAAATGGTGCTGCTAATGTAGTTCACCTCGCTACCCACGGACAATTTAGTTCTCGTTTGGAAGATACTTTCTTACTTACGTGGGATGGACAAATTAATATTAAAGAACTTTCAGAACTATTGCGAAACCGACAAAGCAGAGAATCTAAAAATATCGATCTATTAGTTTTAAGCGCTTGCGATACAGCCGCAGGAGACAATCGTGCTGTCTTAGGCTTGGCAGGCTTAGCAGTTAAATCCGGGGCACGTTCCACCATTGCATCTTTATGGCCGGTGAAAGATAAAGCCACAGTTACCTTAATGAATAGCTTTTACGAAAGCCTGTTAAAACCAGGAATCACAAAAGCGGAAGCCCTCAGAGAAGCCCAGATAGATCTAATGAAAAATACAGACTTTAAAGAACCGTTTTTCTGGTCTGCATTTGTTTTAGTTGGGAATTGGGAGTAAACAGCAAGCAGCTAGTAAGTAGGTTGGCATTGAAAATAGTAATTGGGATAAGGCTGTCTTGCTGTCTTGCTGTCTTGCAATAGGAATAAGGGTTTGAGGGTAATTTACATTCTGTAATGTAGCTTGGTTTATTTGTGCCGACTTACTTAGTGGGCAGTTATCATCATCGAGTTAATTCAACTTCCTCTACTCGCTTATCCCTAATCTAAATCTATATATTATTTTACATTATTCTAAGTAATTACATCAGTCCTGATTAGAAGTAATTTTTCTAAAATATAGATAGTTTTTTCATTCGGTTCTTGGTTTATCAAAGCCATGTAGAAAAGATTTTTAAAATTTATTTTTGTTGAAAATAGCCAGCATGTACCAAATAAAAAAAGTTTTTACGACTATCTGCGTCGCTAAAAGGGGGTTGAAAATGAAACAAAAAATACTGGGTAGTACTTTAGGTTTTACTTTGATTGCTAGCGCCGCATGGATACCATCCCAGAAGGTTAGTGCTGTTTCGTTCACCTCGCCAGATGATAAAAGTTCTCCAAGTCAAGCTACTGGTGGGGCTTCTCGTGGCGGTTTATTTACTCCTAAACCGGGGGAATCGACTCTTAAGAGAAGAGGTGCTAGAGGTGGAGCAAGTCGTGGTTTATTTACTCCTAAATCCGGCGAATCGACTCTTAATAGAGGTACTACAAGTGGAGGAAGTCGTGGTTTATTTACTCCTAAATCTGGCAAATCGACTCTTAATAGAAGAAGTACTACAGGTGGAGGAAGTCGTGGTGAATTATTTGCTCCTCAATCAAGTCAAGCTGCTCCCAAGAATGCTGATGCTGGAGCTTCTAGGGAAGGTAGTTTTTTGAGTTTACAGGCTACCGTTGAACAACCTGCGGCTATTTTGGCACTTCTACCCCAAAGTTACTTTGGAACAACTGTTTCCCAACGTGCTGAAATTTTGGTTTATGTACCCAGTTCCCAGGCAGTAGAAGGTGTTTTTAGTTTCAAGGATGCTGAAGGAAATACTTTACATGAAATGAATGTACCGATGTCTGGTAAAGCTGAAGTTATTTCTATAAAAGTGCCAACAGAGTTGAAACTGGAAAAAAATTACCAATGGTTTTTAGCATTAAAAATCGATGGAGAACTTATTACTAGAACACCTTATGTTAATGGTTGGATTAAGCGTATAAGACCAAATCGGGAAATAGCAGCATCAATGCAGCAAGGTGATTTACTTAAGCAAGCCGAAGCTTTTGGTAAACATGGTGTTTGGTATGATTGTATAGCTACTTTAGCTAAACTAAGAGCCGCTCAGCCAAATAATACGAAATTAGATAAAGAATGGTCGGAATTACTTGAATCCGTAGGACTTCAACAGATTGAAAAAGCTCCAATTGTGGCAATCAATTTCAAATATTAACAACATATTAATAGAGTTGGGATTGCTAACGAGACGGTTTCAAGTAGGAAATCGTCTCGTTAATATTTAAGTTAACAATTTCACAGATTTTTTTCTTAAACACTTTGAAAACTCTATTAGGATAATTAATTTGCTTTAATTTGAAGTTTAATTTGAAGTTTAATTTAATTTCACTCTTCGATTTATTTTAATGCCATAAGTAAATAAAAAAGTATATATAATGTTTAAATAACTATAATTGTCTATTTTATATCTATAATTTTAATTAACGATATAAAATCTAAAATTTAAAAACTAAAAGATATTTATGTGGCGTAAATTTAAGTCTTTTTTTCAAAACAATAAAAGTATTTTTATTATCGCTCCTACAGTGACTCTTGCTGTGACAATAGCACAGGGATTAGGATTATTTAATTTATCGGAATGGCGAACCAGAGATTCTTTTTTTAGCTTGCGTTATCAATTAGAAGGTAAACAGGATTTAGCTTCGGAGATTGTTGTTGTTACTATTGATGAAAAAGATATTCAATCTGTAGGTAAATGGCCTGTTCCCGATTCAACACTGGCGGATTTACTCCAAAAAATTAAATTACAAAATCCTCGTTCAATTGGTTTAGATTTATACCGAGATTTGCCAGAGGGCACAGGGCACGAAGAACTTGTCAAAGTTTTTCAAACTACTCCTAATTTATTCGGAGTTGAGAAAATGACAGGAGAGAAAGTCAAGCCACCACCGGAGTTAAAGAAGAAAGGACAGGTGGGTTTAGCTGACTTGCTTTTAGATGGCGATCGCCACGTGCGACGTGGGTTGTTAACAGCAGTGGATAAGGATGATAAAAATGCTGAAAAGGGTGGTTTAGCCACTCTTGTTGCTTTAAAGTATCTGGAAGCGGAAAATATTGTATTAGAAGCTGTTGAGCCAAAACAACAAAAATACAGGTTGGGTAAACAAATATATAAACCGTTAAAAGTTGGAGAGGCTGGTTATACTGAAGACGATTTAGGCGGATACCAGATTTTACTAAACTGGTTCGGTTCAGAAGAAGCATTTACCACGGTAAAAATGCGCGATGTCATATCCGGTAAAATACCGAAAGATATAATGCGCGATCGCATTGTGTTTATTGGTTCGACTGCTTCGAGTACCAATGATTTTTTTGCAACTCCTTTTAGTTATTCTTGGTTAACTGCGGGAAGTCCAACACCAGGAGTTATTGTTCATGCCAATATCGCTTTACAATTAATAAAAGGAGCAAAAACTGGAAATGCAAACTTAAAGGGTTTTCCGGCAATATATGTTCCGTTTTGGATAACTCTATGTTCGGCTATCGGTTCAATTGGTAGTTGGTATTTGGCAAAAAATTATAAAAGAAAGCATCTTCCAGGAGGTAATATTCTATGGGCAACTGTAGGACTTACTGCGGGGTTGATTGGTGGTAGCTACTATATATTTCTCAGAGGTTTATTAATACCAGTTACTCCAGCTTTAACGGCTTTCATTGGTAGTGTGATTGCCACCACTAATGCTTATAAACAAAAAAAAATTGAAGAAAGTTACCATCAACTAGAGACTGCTAATAACCAATTAGAAATTGCAAATAATAAATTATTAGACTATTCCAAAACCTTAGAAGTAAAAGTTGAAGAAAGAACCCATGAATTAAAAGAAGCTAAACTTGCTGCTGATGCTGCTAATCAAGCTAAAAGTGATTTTTTAGCAAATATGAGTCACGAACTACGTACTCCCCTAAACGGCATTCTCGGCTACGCTCAGGTACTAGAAAGAAAGGCTGATATTACTGGAAAAAATTTAGAAAGTGTAGGTATTATTCATCAATGCGGCTCGCACCTACTGATGTTAATTAATGATATTTTAGACCTTTCTAAAATTGAAGCTCGTAAATTAGAACTGTTTCCTAGTACGGTTCATTTCGCGAGTTTTTTGAATGGTGTTAATGAAATTTGTCGCATTAGAGCCGAGCAAAAGGGAATTTCTTTTAATGTCGTTTTAGATAAAGATTTACCCGTTGCTGTAGAAGTTGATGAAAAACGCTTGCGGCAAGTATTGATTAACTTAATGGGTAATGCAATCAAATTCACCGATGAAGGTGGAGTTACTTTCAGAGTTAATCGTCTTAACCAAGAGAATATAGATGAAGATAAAAATAACTCTTCTTGCACAATTAGCTTCTGCATCGAAGATACGGGTGTTGGTATGTCACCAGAGCAATTGCAGAAAATTTTCAAACCCTTCGAGCAAGTTGGTGATGCAGGAAAACGCCCCGATGGTACCGGGTTGGGATTGACAATCAGTCAAAGAATTACGGCATTAATGGGAAGTGAAATTAAGGTAGAAAGCACTTTAGATAAAGGAAGTACTTTCTCTATGCAGCTGACAATGTCTGTTGATAAGGAGTATGCAGCACAAATAAATTCAAATCAACAACAAATTATTGGCATCCAAGGAAAGACACCACAAATTTTGATTGTTGAAGATGATAAAAACCATCTGAGTATATTAAAAAATTTACTACAGTCAATTGGCTTTGAAACTTTAGAAGCAACAGATGGCGTAGAAGGATTAAACTCAGCCATAGAAAATAATCCGGATGTTGTTTTATTAGATTTAGCAATGCCGAATATGGATGGCTTTGAATTGATGGTGAAACTTCAAGCCAATGCTCAAACATCTTCTATTCCCATAATTGTTTCTAGCGCTAGCGTTTTCGATGCAGACAAACAACGTAGTTTAGAAGCAGGAGCAAAAACATTCTTACCCAAACCCCTTCAAGTAAAAGAATTAGCCACAACATTAGAAAATCTCTTAAAGTTGGAATGGATTTACGATACCTCCAATTCAAATCTTGGTAATGAGATAGAATCACAAACTTCCTTACCATCTCCCAATCAAAACGATTTGATGGAAGTAAAAATAATTCCCCCATCAGAGGAAATTGTCCAGCAGCTATATCATTTAGCAATGATGGGAGATATCCCAGCAATTGAGGGAATACTAGAAGAAATCGTAACTGAAGACAACCAATTACTTGGCTTTGCAAACGAAATAACTAAGCTTACTGCTAGTTTTCAAACCGCAAAAATTCGTAAATTTCTGAAACAGTTTTTAGCTAAGGAGTCAACTCAAAAATGAACGATATTTTATCTGAAACAATGCATATTCTCTTGGTTGATGATAATCCAACCAATCTGAAAGTCTTATTTGAAGCCATAGGGGGTTACGGCTGGAAAGCACTAATGGCAACCGATGGAGAATCGGCAATTGAGCAAGCAGAATATGCAAAACCAGATTTAATTCTTCTTGATGTAATGATGCCAGGTATTGATGGATTTGAAACTTGTCGTAGATTAAAAGCAAATACCATTACCCAAAACATTCCGATTATTTTCATGACTGCTCTTTCTGACAGTACAGATAAAGTCAGAGGTTTAGAAATTGGAGCAGTTGACTACATTACCAAACCTTTTGAGCAACAAGAAGTTATTGCTCGATTAAAACTACACTTAAAACTTTCTCTGCTAACCCAGAATCTTGAGCAACAAGTACAACAACGTACCGCAGAATTAAACCAATCTGTTGAGCAGCTACAGAAAGCCCAATTACAATTAGTTCAAAGCGAAAAAATGTCAACTTTGGGGCAGCTTGTTGCAGGCATTGGACATGAAATTAATAATCCAGTTGGATTTATCAGTGGAAGTTGCTCAAATATCGAAGAATATATTGAAGATATTTTTAGTTTAGTCAAACTTCAACAAGAAAAGTTATCGGATTCAGATGATAAAGAAATCGAAAAACTTATTAAAGAAATTGACTTAGAGTATTTAATGGAAGATTTACCGAAACTGATGAAATCAATGCATCAAGGAATCGATCGTTTAACAGATATCAGTTTATCTCTAAGAACTTTTGCTCGTACCGACAATGAATCTAAAATAGAATATCAGCTTCATCAAGGATTAAATAGTACTTTGATGCTCCTTAAACATCGCCTGAAAGATATAGGAAATCGTCCGAAAATTGAAATTATTCAAAATTATAGCGAACTACCAGCAATAAACTGCTATCCCGGACAATTAAATCAGGTATTTATGAATATTATAGCTAATGCTATTGATGCATTTGATGATTTATATGAAAATGAGAATGAATCAAAAGCAAATTTACCATACAGCATCATCATAGATACATCTGTAGATTCTACGCAAAATACTGTTTCAATCGGCATCGAAGATAATGCTTTAGGGATGACTCCTGAAGTTCAAGCTCGCATTTTTGAGCAATCTTTTACAACTAAACCTGTAGGAAAAGGCACTGGATTGGGATTAGCCATTAGTCACCAAATTATTGTCGATAAACATCAAGGAAAAATAGAATGTATATCAAACCCTGGGAAAAAAACTAAATTCATCATTACTCTACCAATTTAGTTTTCCTCGAATGTAATTGGTTCAATTTGATATATTAAAAAACGAAATAATTCTATTAGACAATAATATTAATTGTATTTATAAAAAAATGTATTTACAAAAAAAATATATTTTGAGAATGGGAGCCGAAAAGCTCCCCGATGGTAAAAGAGACAGATTATCTCAATACAAAAAATTTGTAACTACCTGACTTACTCTTTTAGCAATCAGCACATCATTTCTATTACCTGTCTTGTAAATTTGCTCATGGGGGAAACCCCCAAGACCGCAATTTCCGCAATTACCAATTACCTGTCTTGGAAATTTGCTCATGGGGGAAACCCCCAAGACCGCAATTTCCGCAATTACCAATTACCTACTCCCTACTCCCTTTCTTAAGTTGATATTCGTTTCGCTGCAATAATTTCTTAGTAGTAACTAACACTACAACTAATAGCAAAACTTGGATTTCCCAAGGAGCTAAAATTAAACTCAAAACAAGACTAATGATGGCGAATAAGCCCGCAAGATATCCCACTTCATCGCTACATCTATTAAAAATGTAGCCAGTAATTACACATATAGAAAGTGGAATTAGAAAAAACAAAGGCATCTTTTCTCAACTCCGAATTCAAATCATTTGCTGTTACACAAATGCGCTAAAGCTGCTACAAAAAGCTTATGTAACTAATGCTACACCTGTTTAAGCTTTTGCTACAACGTTCTGCCTATACAAACAGTGCCTCGGATTAAAAATCCGAATCTTTTCTTATGATTTAGTATATTAGCTTATCACTATATACTAACCCTCTCAAAATGTAATGGGCGTAAAATTACCTTAAATATAGTGTTTGTTTAAAAATTGCAGGATGATGCTCAATATTCCCCAATTGTTAGCCACCGAACTTAATCTCAAGCCTTTTCAGGTACAAAATGCCCTGGAATTATTCGCTGAAGGTGCAACTATCCCTTTTGTAGCACGCTACCGTAAAGAGCGTACTGGGGAGATGAATGAAACTCAGTTGCGCGATTTATCCGATAGGTTCACTTATCTTACAGAATTAGAAGACAGAAAATCAGTAATATTAAATGCTATTGAAGAACAAGGTAAACTCACTGATGACTTGAAAAAACAAATCGAATTATGTTTGCAAAAAACAGAATTAGAAGATTTATATTTACCATTTCGTCCCAAACGTCGTACCCGCGCTACCATTGCTAAAGAAAAGGGACTTGATAAGTTAGCTGAGTTGATAAAATCCTTAAATGTCAAAAATGGTGCTGGTGGTGACTTAAATGCAGAAGCAGCAAAATATATAAATGCCGAGAAAGAAGTTAAATCCCCAGAAGAAGCACTCAAAGGTGCCAGCGACATTCTAGCAGAAGAAGTTGCCGAAAAGGCTTCTTTAAGAGCATATTTACGCGAAATGCTCTTAGAGGAAGGTGTATTCGTTTCCAGTATTAAAGACGAACATCCCGAAGGTACGACAAAATATGAAATGTACCGCGATTATCAAATTAGAGTTCGTAATATTGCACCTCATAATATGCTGGCTTTGTGTCGGGGAGAAAAAGAAAAGATATTAAGTTATGAAATTGCTTTTGATGAAGATTATGTACTTGAGTATTTAGAATCCCAAGAAATTCGCAGCAGACAGCCAGAAATTCGCAAGTTTTATCAGCAGATGCTCAAAGATGCATTCAACCGCTTGATGAAAAACTCGCTGACTAATGAAGTCATATCCGAGAAAAAACAATATGCTGATATTGAATCAATCAAAACATTTGAAACTAACCTACGTAACTTATTACTATCAGCACCAGCAGGAATGAAACCCGCAGTAGCTATCGATCCCGGATTTAGAACCGGGTGTAAGGTGGCAATATTAGACGAAACCGGGAAGTTTCTGGAGTATCAAGCCATATTCCCTCATACAGGAGCCGGAAAACGCAGCGAAGCCGCCAAAAACCTGCAAAATATGATGGAAAAATATAAAGTTGAGTTAATAGCCATTGGTAACGGTACAGCTTCCCGCGAAACCGATGAATTTGTTGTAGAAGTTTTGCAAAATATGCAAATCAAACCAATCAAAGTCATGGTAAACGAATCCGGTGCATCTATATATTCAGCTAGTAAAGTAGCAATTGAAGAATTCCCCGATTTAGATGTTACCGTCCGTGGAGCCATTAGTATAGGTCGTCGCCTGCAAGATCCCTTAGCCGAATTAGTCAAAATTGACCCCAAATCCATCGGAGTGGGACAATATCAACATGACGTAGATCAAAAATTGCTCAAAAAGAAACTAGATGAAACTGTAGAAAGCTGTGTTAACTACGTTGGAGTTGACTTAAATACAGCATCAAAAGAACTTTTAACATCCGTTTCCGGTATTTCATCCACCGTTGCTAATAATATTGTTAAATATAGAAACGAAAACGGAGCTTTCAAAAATCGCCGTCAATTATTAAAAGTACCCAAGTTGGGACCAAAAGCATTTGAGCAAGCAGCAGGTTTCTTAAGAATTCGCGGTGGTGAAAACCCCTTAGATAATACCGCAGTTCATCCCGAAAGTTATGCTGTAGTCAAAAATATCGCCACAGATTTGCAAGTAGAATTAAAACAAGTTACTAAAATCGCCGAAAATCTCAAAAAAGCCGACTTAAAAAAATACGTCACCGACAAAGTTGGCGAACCTACATTAAGAGATATTATCGGGGAATTAGAAAAACCCGGAAGAGATCCACGGGCTGAATTTAAATATGCCACCTTCAAAGAAGGAGTTAACGAAATTTCCGATTTAGAAGAAGGAATGGTATTAGAAGGAATTGTTACCAACGTTGCCAACTTCGGTGCTTTTGTAGATGTGGGAGTGCATCAAGATGGTTTGGTACATATATCTCAGTTAGCGAATCAATTTGTCAGAGATCCCAAAGAGATAGTTAAAGTTGGAGAAGTTGTCAAAGTTAAGGTTTTGGAAGTTAATCAGAAGTTGAAGCGGATTGGTTTGTCGATGAAAGCCGTGAGTCAATAAACCTCACCCCAGCCCTCTCCGATGTTTTGGAGAGGGAGTGAATGCTAGTAACGCTACGCGGAAGTAAAAAGTAAGAAGTAAGAAGTAAGAAGTAAGAAGTAAGAAGTAAGAAGTAAGAAGTAAGAAGTAAGAAGTAAGAAGTAAGAAGTGTTATAAGATAAGGGTTTCAATAGTTGTCAATGGTTGTCAAATTGCGGCCTAACTGTACTAGACTGAGTTAAAGGCGCAAATATATCCATCTATACTATATTAAAAGCCGATGACGAGAGTTGAACTCGTGACCTCACCCTTACCAAGGGTGTGCTCTACCACTGAGCTACATCGGCAAAATATTTTTATTCTAGATTTTGGATTGCTCTAAAAGTAAATCCAAAATCTAGAAGTGAAAGTGGGCCGAGCTGGATTCGAACCAGCGTAGGCTAAGCCAGCGGATTTACAGTCCGCCTCCATTAACCACTCGGACACCGACCCATGTCGTTCACGATTACTAATCGTATCACAAGAACAAGCAAATGCCAAAGTTTTTTTTGAAAAATCTTGAAATGCTTGATAGGCAAGGGGAAGAGGGAGAGATGAAATTCCAATGCCCAATGCCCAATTCCCTATGCCCAATGCCCAATTCTCAACTGCTAACTGAGTAATTCACCAGTTTCTTGCAGCGAATGCAATCTCTTATAAATGCCTTGTTCTTGTAATAGTTCTTCGTGACTACCTACTTCTACAATTCTTCCTTTATCTAAAACGACAATTTTATCGGCTTCTCTAACGGTACTGAGTCGGTGAGCAATAACTATGGTGGTGCGTGTTCCTTGGATGGAACTCATTGCTAGCTGAATAGAGCGCTCGGATTCGTAATCTAAGCTGGATGTTGCTTCGTCAAATACCAGCACGTCTGGATTAACTAACAATGCCCTGGCGATTCCAACTCGCTGTCTTTGCCCTCCAGATAATCTAACTCCTCTCTCCCCGACTACAGTATAGTAACCTTGGGGTAATAAACTAATTACTTCGTCGAGCTTGGCAATTCTACAGGCTTCTTCGACTTCGGCAAAGCTTACATTCTCCTTCCCGTAAGTAAGGTTATCCAAAACCGTACCGTTGAAAATATCTACTTCTTGGTGAACTATTGCCAATCTCCTGCGATATTCTCCTACGTCTAAATTACGAATATCTTCGCCATCGATGAGAATTTTGCCTTCCTGGGGTTCAAAATAGCGAAACAGTAGTTTTACTAATGTTGATTTACCGGAGCCGCTACGCCCTACTAATGCCACTGTTTGATATGGCTCGATTAGTAGATTTATATCCTGCAAAATCCGTCTGCTAGGTTCGTAACCAAAGCTGAGATGGGAAAATTCCACTTTTCCAGTAAAACTGTAGGATTTCTCTGTTATCCTCGCTTCTAAAAGCCCTTGGGAATCAACTCCCGATGGCTCTTGAAGAAATTCGTGGAACCGCAACATCGAACTGTAACGACGAGCAAACATTTCTGCAAGGATGCTGATTGGTTCTAACTCGGCATATGCCATGCTCGATAAAGTCAATGTGGTGATAAAGTGACCCAAGG
Organism: Cyanobacteria bacterium J06633_8; assembly: GCA_039820645.1. Taxonomy (GTDB): domain Bacteria; phylum Cyanobacteriota; class Cyanobacteriia; order Cyanobacteriales; family Nostocaceae; genus Rivularia. The sequence goes on from JBCBPQ010000018.1 coordinate 52,102, forward strand.
TAATTCTACCTTCTATAGTGGCAGCTAAAGTTAAACCAAGTATCACAAATACGCAAAATTGAATTACGCTTTTTTGCCATGTATTCAGTTTTGTGTAACCTTTATGGATACGATATACCACTACCTTTAATTCCCGTTCAAAGCGTTGCCGTTGACGCTCTAATTCTTTGGATTCCGTGGCAAATGCTTTAACTGTTTTGATGTTGCTAACAATTTCTGATGTTCGACTTTCTGTATTTTCTATGTATTTATCTAAGCGACTTTCTTTTTCAACTAGCCGCTGTAAATGCTTTAAAGTAAAGCTGAGAATGATTACAAAGGAACTAAAAAATAAAGCCGCAATCCGCCAATCAACGAAACAAATAAATACAAAAATTCCCAATACTCTAAATAGCTTAGGAAACAATTGTCCGGTAATTTCGGGATAAGTCCAAGTATGATTAGAAATCCCTTTTGCTACCCTCGATGCTATCCTTCCGGGGTTGTTTTCATCATAAAATTCTAAAGGTAATGTGAGAATTTTTTCTACAGCTTTTTGACTTTGATCTCTTCTTGCTTTTAAGGCAATTTCCCAATGATACCAAACGCTGAACCAAGGCTGTGTTGGCGCTCTTAATACTGTGACAACAAAAATTGAACCTAGTAAAACACCAAAAGATAAAGTATTATTTACTGGATAATTTGTAATTGTAGAAATTGTGGCGATCGCACTCCTTAAAAACCCATCTAATGGTTGCCCCGAAAGCAGGTTAAGTATCTGCCCAATTGCATAAGGTACTAGTAAATCTAAAATTTCATAAATGCTGGATGCCGCAATACTTAATATACCCAGCTTCCAGTATGGACGAAAGTAGTTAGCTATATCTCGCAAATTTGCCATGACGCACGCCCTCAAATTCTGTGCAGGTCTATCGCCTTCAAAGCTTAATGCTACAATCGTAATACACAGCCGTCAACAGTTGACTGTTGAAATCATCCTTTGGACAGAAACAACAATATCAAAAGAATTAATTAGCTAACCTTTGAACCTGTAATATCATCTTCGGTGTTACAATATGTAATTGCCAGCACAAGGTAGTGAAATTTGTTAACCTGACATAATATAACTGTTAAGGAACCCGGTTTTATTACCAAACCAGGTTCCTTAACAGTTATAATTTTTGCTACTCATTATCCTATTACTGTATGCTTACTAAAAGCATATTGTAGGTTTATAATCTCAATCCAAAATCTAAAACGTATTACTTTGTTTTTTTAGCTTTTTTTCGAGAAATTAAATAAGCACCAAACACAGATAAACCAACTGCAAAACCCGGTTCAGGAATTTCTTGTTTAGAAAAAGTAACTTTATTTATCTGACCATAAATAGCCGCTGTAGTTTTTTCTCCTTCACGTACCCGGAATTCATTAACATTTGTTTCACCATTATCTTGGCTAAAACCAGTTAAAGATAAACTATACAAATTACCATCGTAAACAAAATTGCTTTTAACATCATTTTGAGAGACAACTACATAATCTGCATTTAAATCTGGGTCATCATAAAGATTAGGAGTATTTTTTAAGTTAAATTGATAGCTAAAAAACTGGTCTAACTCAGATGGTTCGTCAAAGGATAAATTAAGATTTAAAGGTACATCTTCTACACTTGTACCTAAAAGTACTGTTCCATTTACATAGGTCAAATCACCGATCTTAAATAAAGACCCCTCATTCACAGAAAAGGGACTTCCTTCAAATACAAGCTCGTTCGCAGAAGCATCTTTAAAAAGCCTTGGATCTCCCCATGTAAATGCTTTTGTATCTACACCTGTATAGTAAGGATCGGTATTAATGCTTCCAGCAGTCGGTTTTCCCCAGCTACCATTAACACTACCGGTAAATGTCATAGCTCTAGCTTGACTCGAATAACCAATAACACCCGAAATTACAACTAATAATGGAAATACAGCAGTATGAAAAAGCGAACTTAATTTCATGTCTCGTGGTCCCTACTCCTATAAGGGAGCAAATAATATATAAGCAATTCGTCTACATTAGTAAAAATGCGTACAATTAGCTAAGACTTATCGCAGTTTTCATAAAAACTTCATATTTATTATGCAAATATTGTAAATATTTTTAACTACGGAACTTTTTCAATAAGTCTTCTTACTCATATACATAATATTCATATTTTCTTTGCAATAGACTTGTATTATTCTAAGCTAATGTAATTCATTATACAATTCTCTTAGTTGTGAAGAATTAATAATAATTATGTATTTAAACTTGACGATGATATGCTAGGATAGCTTTTCTTAATTTTGATCGGATTCTCAATAAAATAGAATAGGTAAGTAAGTCGGCTCAAATAAACCAAGCTACATTACAGAATGTAAATTACCCTCAAACCCTTATTCCTATTGCCTTTTGCATGACGGCCTATTGCCTTATCCCAATTACTATTTTCAATGCCAACCTACTTAATAAAGCGATTCAATTTTTACCAGTTCAGTATGAGGCTGCCCCTATTTGCTCTGTATTAGAAGGCTGAAGCTATACGCTACCGTTAAGCTGGGCTAAATTTGGCACATCTTAAAAAAATAGTACTAACTAAAAATAGCGGTTGCTTGCTAGTCTATGCAAAAAAAAACTGGTCGCGGATATTACCGTGACACAGTTGTTAGGAATTAGAAATTAGGAGTGAGGAGTTAAAATCTCGAACAATTTATTATTCTTGTTGTTCTCAGAGATGTCCTTGTTTCCCATCTTTTGCAACTAGGGTGCAAGAGCATTACCGCGAATTAAGCTACCAATAGTTTTGGCAGTAATTTTCATTTGAGTAATAGGATTTGCGGGGACAACTGTTTTGTACAAGTAGCTGTCAAAAGTTAAACGTTGAACGTCGCGATCATCACACATTTCCACAAATGCTTCGCGGGTTGCATTGGAACGATAGAAGACGTTTTGTAATATGTCGAGTACTTTGTAGGTAAGACCGTATTTTTTATCCCAGCGCTTCAAATAGATTTTTAAATCTGCTTCGGTGGGGATAGACTGTCCACTGTTAGAAACTTCGACAATGGTTTCGGCGCACATCCGTCCGGATTTCGCAGCAAAGTAAATACCTTCTCCGGAAGATTTCGTAACATAACCAGCAGCATCACCGACTAATGCAATTCTTCCGACTACGCGACGGGGGCGGGGATGTTCGGGAATGGGGTGAGCTTCTACTTTAATAATGCTACCGCCAGCGAGTTTTTTGGAAGCACGGGAACGTATACCAGCTTGCAATTGTTTGATGCTGGCTTTGTTAATCTGCATCGTACCCGTACCTACGGCTACGTGGTCGTACTTAGGAAAAACCCAGGCGTAGAAATCAGTAGAAACATCGTCACCGACATACATTTCCGCCAAATCGTTATAGTATGCCATTTTGTCTTCTGGAAGACGGATGCGTTCTTGGAAAGCAATGGCATAGTTATAATCGCCAGCATCCATTTCCTTGGCAATACGGGAATTTGCACCATCAGCGCCGATAATTAAATCCACTTTAAGAGTTTTAGCAATTCCTTTAGCTGCACCCTCTGTATGGTCAATATAGTGGATTGTATAAGGATCTTTATTATTTTTGGGAAAATCTAATTTATGAACCGTAGCATTAATTAAATGAGCGCCTAATTTAGCGGCTCGATTTCGCATGAAGCTGTCTAAAACTTCACGGCGACACATTCCAATATATTCATCTTGTTTTTCTAAATTAATATCAACCTCACGATTTGAGGGTGAAATCATCTTCATTTTCCGCACTTGACGGTCGATGATATCAGCCGGGAGGTCAAATTCATCTACCATACACAGCGGTATTGCACCACCGCAAGGCTTAGCATTATCTAATTTACGCTCAAATAAATAAGTTTCAATCCCTGCTTTCGCTAAAGTTTCAGCAGCAGATGAACCCGCAGGACCTGAGCCTACAACAGCAACCCGAAGTGTCGGCATTGTTTCTCCCATACTTGACATTACCTCGAAGCATCCTATCACGGAGATTTGACCAATTTTTCGCTTTACCCCTAGGATTTAATTGAAATGCAACATTCCTTAATTTTTCTACACTTTTATGATTTTCTAAGCGGATCCTAAGGGACTTGCAAGAAATAAAATGTCCCACTGTTTTATAAATGTTCCGGGAAAAGCCTTATATATGGGAGTGTAAAATTCAAAAGCCTGCTATGTTGGAAGCAGGAGCTTGAGCGGCAACTCACCCTTTAAAGAGTTAGCTATTTGCAGAAGCATTTTATACTTTTATCTGTAGAAAATTTAAGTATAACTTCCTCAATAAAACTGAGCTTTAAACTCAGACATTAAGTTTTGATTTATACTTATTTCCTTATATAATCTGCCCTCTGCCTTTTTTATAATTTTTATGCATTGTCTACATTTTAGGTTTGCGAAACATCATTGACATTTCCGTGTGATAACTAAGCCAATATCCGAAAAACACGTAGAAAATCATTTTATAAGAAGTAAGGGCTTTTCTTAATTGAATCGGCTCGTGAATAGTATCCAAAGAGCCATCGCATAGCTTTTGATATTGATTCCAAGCACGGGTATTTACTCCCATCCAAGGTGTATCGTGATAAGCGCGATCGCGGAACTCGATGGCTTGCCAATTCTGAGAGTTTCCTAAATACTGGAGAGCTTGTGGAGTATAAATATGAAAATGATATGGAGCGTGAATGGGGTTATAAAAATCAGATGTATTCGGTTTTGTTAAATCTATATTTGCTGCATTAGGTGTTCCGATCAGAATATAACCGCCAGGTGCAAGCAAACTGTTCAATTTAGACAATAATTCTCTGGGTTCTTCAACATGTTCGATAACATCTTGCAGTAGTATGTAATCAAATGGTGCAGAGTCAAGAATAGCGTCATTGCCAAATCCGTCTTCGTCAGCATAAGGATCGTATCCGTAGCACTTCGAGAATCCTTTTTGCTTTAAATATTCGATGAATAAACCGTTAGCACAGCCATAATCGAGAATGGAATGAGCCTTTGAAAATCCATAGTTCATTAATTGTCGAGATAGTTTTCCATAGCAAAGGCGCATTTCCCATGTCAATATTGAATCAGCTATGGGATATTTTTCATAGTATGGTGCAATATCAACAATATCTAAATTATGAATAGTTTGACATTTAGGGCATCGCCAAACTTTAAATTTTTCTTTTTGAAAAGCTCTAACGTTACAATTAAAAATACTAAAAATAGATTCATCATTTGCATCTATTTCATAGTTGCATATTACGCATCTAGTTCGCTGTTTTGGTATTAATTGAGGATAATGTTCGCTAGCAACAAAATTATCTTTGTATCTTGAGTAAGAGGTCTTTTCAGCCATTAACTATATTTGGGAACTATATCCCAAATAATATCAAATTACATTGATTTTGTTCAAAAAAATGTCATGAATCACGAATATAAATCAAATATTATTTTTTATATATTTTAAACATGCAATGTTTATTTAATCAAATATTAAGATTATTAATCAAGGTATATATAGATGATTGGCTAAACTATTTTGTTTTTTCAGTATCTACTATGGCAAATTTTAAGTTACAAATTTAAATAGTACTTCTCAACGTGGATTTGAAAGTAGCAATTGGGAAAGAGAGATAAATGTTAGTAAAAAATACTTCTTTTACCCCAAACCATAATGGTATTTTCAATTTTTACAGAGGAATTCTGACACGAGTGTTTAAATTATAGACCACGTATAAGAGCAATTATTTTTCATGCTTAACCGGAAAATTAAGTATTTATATTTGACTGTATTTTATCTTTATTACCGTATATAGGAAATTTCACTGAATTCAAGTAGAACGTTGTAAAATTTAGCTTTTTCTAAGCTAATATTGCGTAAAATGCTTAACTATCCATAGTAACGGAACTTAAACCAGGGATAAATCCGGTAACTGTGCTATCTTGATAGGAATTATATTCATAGGGGGTTAGTAGACATAAAAAAGAGAGTTTGTTTAATTTTGGTTATTACTATATAAGTCTTAAAAAGGCAAACTGGTTTACAATTTATACTATTATTGAAAAGTTATCCTGGCGAAGCTGTACGTACTGCGAAGAATAAAAATGCCATTTGCTAAGCCCTGTAGAGAAACTCAAATACTCAAATTATGTCTATGCTATTGGAAGTAATCCTTATCTAGGAAGCACTTCAGTTATTACGCTGCACGGAAGCCTCTTACCATGAGCGTTCCTGTAGAGTAGAATCATAAAAAACAGGGCAGAATAAATTACATCGGTTCTGACGCAGAAAGGAGTACTATAAATGTTATTGCTTGGGACTTCTTGATTAGTAAATTAACTATATTTGATGTTAAACCTATATTTTTGTAAGACACCTGTCTATTTTTTATAAATAAGCAGGGGTAAAATAAACGATGATTCTATGGAAAATTATTGTACCTTTTTGACGTGACTTAAAAAATACCCTAAAAATACGCTCAACGAATATTTGTGATTCGGCAGATTCATTCACTTAAATCTCAAGATTTTGCGATTGTATGACTATGCTGCAATATATCAAATTCCGGATAACAATAAGTTTTATTAAGAATCTATTGATTGTCAGTCATATAAGTTGAGTAGATTGTCACTTGTTTTAAGCAAATATATAATACGGAAAAACTTTTTGGTGGGGATTTAGAAGCTGTGCGTGATGATTTAAAAGGCTTGGCTATTAATCAAAAAGAACTGCAAAAATTAACGAACCTGCCTATTAACGAAGAGTTAATTATTCTTGTTAATCCGCTCAAGTTATTAATACGGCAATTTATTAATCGAGTTAGGGGTCCCGAAGGAGCAACCGCAATTTTTATTGGGTTAGCGGCAATACTCAGCAGCTATATTGTATTTGATTTAGTTCTCAAAATATTTGGTAACTTGCTTCAAGTTCCATCGTGGTTGCTATTTATTAAAGTCTGTTTTATTGGCGGTGGTATTACACAATTAATTTTATATTATACCTGGAAAAAAAGAGTGACTTTTGTTAAAGAGAATCTAGATCGAA
>JBCBPQ010000019.1:0-56499 GCA_039820645.1 Cyanobacteria bacterium J06633_8
TCATTACTCATTACTCATTACTCCCTACGATATGGGAATTTCAATTACGAATTCTGCACCTTCGCCAATTGTAGAGTTGTAATAAAGTTTACCGCCGTGTTTTTTCGACAATAATTTGCTGGTCAAACAATTTAGTTAAATAAAGCCTATTATTGTTTTAAATCACCAACTTCAAAAGTTTGATTTTCTATCGTTATCTTGTCTCCGGTGACTAACTTTCTTCCACGACGAGTTTCTAGAATACCGTTCACTTTTACAGCACCATCGACAATTAAATGCTTGGCTTGTCCACCGGTTTGTACGATACCTAATAATTTTAAAAATTGGTCGAGTTTTATCATACTATTTTAGTAGTTTTGACTATTAGTTATTAATCGAATGCTTGCAATACTATGTGAAATATTGCATTAATATTGATTCTAATTTAACAATACCAATTGGTTTACTTACAAAATCATTTGCCCCGGCTTGAATGAATTTATTGCGTGAATTATCGCCTTCACTAGGTATAATGACTATCACAATTGTATCTTCTAAAGCAGGATTGTTTCGCAAAGCTGCCAGCAAATCTAAGCCATTGGAATTACCTAACTGAATATCTAGTAAAATTAAATGCGGTTGGAAAATACTAACTTTTTCTAAAAAATCCTTTCCATCTAATATCCACTCAACTTGATAGCCTATTGTTTGTAAATAATCTTGCAGCAGTTTACCAGTATGTTCGTCATCTTCTAGCAAGAAAATACGCTTATTAATTAAATTGTTTTTATTCGCTGTATCATTCTCAAGATAATGAACTTTTGCTTGCCATTTGTTCATCTCCTCTTCTTCATCAAATTCATTATCGGGAAGAAATAATGTAAATCGACTACCTTTTTCAGGATTTGATTCAACCGTTACATCTCCACCGTGCAAACGAGCTAATTTACGAGTTAAAGCTAAACCTAAACCAGTGCCCTCATACTGACGATTTAATCTAGAGTCAAGTTGTTTGAAAGGCTCAAATAAATCTTCAAACTGATGGGATTTGATACCAATACCAGTATCCGATACTCGAAATGCAATTCCTTCAGGTAGTTTTATTGCTTGTAACGAAACTTTACCTTCAGAAGTAAACTTAATTGCATTTGTAAGTAAATTCAATAACATTTGTTTGATTCTTCTTTCATCAGCAACACAGGAATCTGCTCTTTTATCAATTGTATATGTTAGCTCCAACCCTTTATTTTCAGCAAGTTCTCGTACCGTTGAGATCGCGTATTTACATAAATCTTCTACTTGCAAAGGAAACAAATATAAATCTTCTTTTCCTGCTTCTACCTTTGACAAATCTAGAATATCATTTATTAATTCTAATAAATGTACTCCGCTCCTATAAATACAATCAATATACTCTCTTTGCTTATTATTCATAGAGCCAACAATTTCTTGTTGTAGCAACTGTGATAAACCCATAATTGCATTAAGGGGGGTTCTTAATTCATGACTCATAGTTGCTAAAAACTCGCTTTTAGCTCTACTACTAACTTCAGCTGCTTCTTTACTTTCGCGTAGTTGTAATTCTGTTTCTTTACGTTCGCTGATGTCTTCAACAATTGCAAGAAAAAATTTTGGCTTTCTGTTACTACGTGCAATCAAAGAAATGCTTAAATGAGTCCAAATTTTCTTATTCTTTTTATGTAAAAGCTGTCTTTCAATTTCCAAACTCTCTATTTTGCCCAGCATCAATTGCTTGTAAAGCTCTACATCATTGTTTTCCAAGCAGATATAATTAGCAAAAATATCGCAATTAAGCTCGTTAAAATTATATTCTAGCATTCTACAGAGCGCAGGGTTTACATTGACAATTCTTCCTCTTATATCTACTAAGCAGATGCCCATAGAAGAGCGTTCAAAAATTGCCTTAAATTGCGCTTCGCTCTGTTGTAAATTTTGTTGTGCAGCTTTTTCTTCGCTGGCTTCTATTGCGTATGTAACAAAATCTGCGATAGAACTAGCAACATTTTTCTCTTCCAATTTCCACTGATGCCAATAATTGAGATTGTCATCACTGTATATAAAACATACTATACCCGCGACATTACCTCTAAGCCAAACTGGTACATTTAAGACAGATGTAACACCAAATGTGGCAATATAAAATTTAAATAGCTCTTGAGCTACATTTGTTTGTGCAATATTATCTAAATAATTTATACCTTTATCTAAGACTGTAAAATAATTCGGATAGTCTTGTTTTCTTAAAGTAATCGATTTTGAATGGCTTTTATTTTCACAATTATATAAATCTATATTTTTTAATTCAGAATGTTCTCGATTGTACAACCAAACGCCAACTTTTTTGACATCTAAATTTAACCCGGCAGTTTGTGTTATTTCCCGTACAGATTTAATTATATTTCCTTGAACAAAAGTTCTGCAGCTAGCAAGTTCGATCGGAATTTTGCTTTGATTTTTTAATAGATTGTCTTTCACTTTTTTACTCTCTTGTATCTTGCCATAATCAAATTTTTTTCGTCTTTCAATAGCAGATATTATTGCCCGTCTCAAATGACTACTGCTGTTATTATTTATTACCGTGACTTCATCTGCTCCAAACTTGATAGCTTTTTGTAAAGCCGCCTCCTCTTCATTTTCACTCAACACCACAATTGCAGTATTACTTAGCTGGGAACGAACTAAGGAGATACTCTCAAAATCTTGAATACTACTTAACGGTAAATCTAAAATAGCCGCGTCAATTGCATTAAACTTCAATACCGAATGAATATCATATAAATCGTTTACTACACTCACTTGATGAGGCAGAAGTCTCGTTTGCAGCCAATTGATATTTTTATATTTATTTTTTAGCAGTAGAATAGAATATATAGTTGAGATCATGCTCGTCACCAGTAGAGCAATTATTTGTCAATGAGGCAATTAAAGTATTATTAGTGTCTCATAATAAGTCACAATTATCTGATAATATCAAAACTGCATTAATTTTTGCACTTATTGAATCGCTAAAAGTTTAGAGTCAACCACGAACAACATTGGTATCGCTAAACTTTGTGATTCTTGCTGTATATTTATAATTATTTTACCCGTCAATATTACTGTAAAATGTTTATATATTTTATAAATTAATACTAAATTGTTTATATTTGAATTTTAAATAGATTAATTTAATTATTGAAGCTGTTCTAAATTAGTAAGTAGTTAATGTCTTCGAGTTTAGCCATGACGAAAGACAACACCAGAATAATTTCCTTAATTCCCAGTGCAACTGAAATACTAGCGGGATTAGGTTTGACGAAAGCAATAGTTGGACGTTCCCATGAATGCGATTTTACTCTTGAGATTCTCAACCTTCCCTTTTCTACTCAAGCTAGATTAAATAGTAACCCCGATAGCGGTGAAATTCACAATCAAGTTAACGATTTATTACAATCTGCTAACAGTTAACAGTTAACAGTGAACAGTGAGCAGTGAACAGTTAACAGTTAACAGTTAACAGTGAACAGTGAACAGTGAGCAGTGAGCAGTGAGCAGTGAGTAGTAAAATATAATACCTTTAAACTTTGACCTTTGACCTTTAAACTATTCCCCATTACAATTTATCCATTGAATTAAAGGTTTTAAATCATTGGGTATTGCGCTTTCTGCTACCGTTACGGTGTGCTGCCTAGAATCATCTTTCACTGTCAAAGCATATTGAAAGCGATCGCGCTGTTTGGAATCGGCGGCTATATATGCAGGTAAATCAAAGAAATTTGCAGAATCTATTAATATCTCAACGTGTTGGGCTTGCTCCTGCCTTAATTTCGCTGTATCGATTTCAATTATTTTACTTATACCAGCAAAACCACCGCTACGCTCTAAGGATATTAACATTTTGATCGAACATCAAAGAGGGGAAAACTAGAAGGAGTGGGAAAGAAATAATTTTAAATATTAACTGCTCACTGTTAACTGTTCACTGTTAACTGTTAACTGTTAACTGTTCACTGTAAAACTCCGACTGCTTTCCAGGCATTATTTACGGCTTGTTGCTCGCTGCTTGATTCACCATAAAGTTCTCCTGCAACTGCAATTGTTGTTTCTGCTGCTTGTCTCATATTGGCTTGGGTATCCAGTTTTTCACATAAGGTAACGTACCAAATTTTTCCTGCTTTCTCCCAAGCGTAACCACCTATTTCGGTTGCTGCTAGATAAAAAGCCCGGTTGGGTATGCCCGAATTTATATGTACTCCGCCATTATCTTTTATACCTGTATAAATATCTTTCATGTGTGCCGGTTGTGGATCTTTTCCAAGTACGGCATCGTCATAAGCTGTACCTGGCGATTTCATCGAGCGAATTGCTTCACCTTGGACTTTTTCTGTGAATAATTCTACTCCAATTAACCAATCTGCTTCATTTGCAGTTTGATTTTTAATTCGCTGTTTCACCAAGGAACCAAATACATCAGAAAATGACTCATTGAGTGCCCCAGCTTCACCAAAATAGATTAATTCTGCTTCATATTGAGTAATTCCGTGGGTTAATTCATGGGCGATGACATCAACCGATTTGGTAAAACGGTTGAAAAGTTCCCCATCACCATCACCGTAAACCATTTGACTACCATTCCAAAATGCATTTTCATAATCTTTGCCATAATGTACGGTTGAATCTAAACGCAAACCTTTGTTATCAATGGAACTGCGATCGCAAACTTCTTTAAAAAAGTCGTAAGTAGCGCCAGCAGCATCATAGGCTTCGTTTACAGCTTCGTCTTCGGTGGGGGCATCCCCTTCGCTGCGTACTATTTCTCCAGGAAGTTCTTGAAGACTTTTCGCATCATATATATTACGGTTTTTTCCACTAGTTTGCGGCGTAACTTGCATCTTACCCACATTTAACCGTCTTCCTCGAGTCTGTGCCGAAAGATTTAAAGTCTCAAAAGCCCATTCCCGCTGTCTGGGGGAGCCATTAACCGCCATATTTTCTAACATGTAAGGCGGTATTATACAACAAATAGGACATCTGTTATTAAGCAAATGCTTGAAGCTAAAACCATGTGATTTTTTCCGTTTTTTTCGAGCCATATTAAATATGTTCTTCGTTTTTATATTGTTGATTTCAGATTAATAATTAACAGTTGAAAGTTGCATATTACTTTTAACTACCACATCTTAAAACCTTAACCCAGTGGGGATTTCAGATTTTGAAGAATACAGGTGCTAGTTTCATTTTTTGCGAGGGAATTTAATAGCTTTACCCAATAGCAACCTTATTTAATTGGATTCGATATTTTCTTAACAAATTTTAATCATAAAATGAACGGGAACGTTGGCTATGTTACTGATTGCTCTTTTGTGAATGCAATATAGTTCATATTTTTTATTACTATTTGATATTTATTTATATTTATATTTATTATTAAATATTTATTTTGATAAAAAAACGGGCAAGATGCCCGTATTACAAGATATTTATAAGTAATCGAAAATTTAAGTCCTTTTATAAGGGAATTTATGGGAATCTCGAAAGTTTCAAATCCCAAGCCCCTAAATTATTCCCCCAAATACCGCCGATTTATAATATTTCCAAGGTACCGCTACTGTTTTAAACCCTGCTTTCCTTAGCATTTGCAACTGTACATCTAAGGTTGCTAACTGGTCTTGACTGGAGTAACCGTAACTAGCAGCATAATCTACAGCATCGTTATTACTAGCTAAGCGAGAGCAAACTTTTTCTATGGTGCTTCCTTGTTTTTCTGTCCATTCTTTTCCTACAGTTTTATATATTTCTTCTAATATTGGCGATTCTGATAAAACTGGATCTGCATTCCAAAAACAACCACCCTTACTAAGACTTTTAGCAATACGTTGAAATAACTTTGCTTTCATTTCGTCGCTGAGATGATGAATTGCTAATGACGATACACAAGCGTCAAATTCCGTACCGATATCAAATTTTTCGGGATTATTAGCCCATTCACCGAAATCTACTTCTAAACCACTCCATTGCTGATAACCTGCTTCAATCATCTTCTTTTTAGCAAATTCAATCATTCTCGGTGAATAATCAACAGCGATAATTTGAGCATTCGGACAGCGATTGACTATTTTCTTGCTAAGTTCACCGGTACCGCAACCTAATTCTAAAATACGACGAGATGTAGAAGGAATACAGCGAGCAACTGCTTCGAGCATTTCGTCATATCCTGGCATTAGTTGCCGCATACCAGCATCAAAATCGCTAGTTTGAGCAAATACTTCACCCGGAAATACTTGTGGCATGGAATTTTTTACCCTGAGAAAGCACTATCAATACAATCATGCATTAATTTTTGTTTTATATGTGATATTTTTTTCTGTAAATATTAATTCAAGGTAATTTTTTTGTAATTACCCTCAATTAAAGACTTGAGTTGATTTTCACTACTGCTATAGTGCTGTCTAACTACGAAATAAATCTGAACTTAAGTAACTAAAGTAGCTTGTAAGTACACAAAAATAGCCAATTATCTTTAACATGGTTATAGACCTCACTATTTTTGTGTGGTTGTGTGTTGTAAAACTTAGTTGTAATTTGTCGGGGGTTAAGCCCTGACATTTTTTTTGCAGTTCTACCAGGGTATTTGTTTATCAATGTTGTATAGCATTCGTAAATTATTTGTGAGATTTGAGAAACCCAGTTTTTTCAAAAAACCGGGTTTTTCGCACCTATATTTTCACAACTCATATAAAATTGCTATATTATCTCGAATGGGTAATTGGTAAGTGGTAATTGGTAATTAATTCGCCATAAATAGAAACTAGGGGCTTTGATAGAGTATACTTTGCGGATGAATCCGGGGGCTTTCAAGGGAAAATACTCGGTAAAAAGTAGAAAACCAGATAATTTTTCAACAATAATCAGCTTGATTAAAAAAACACAAATCAGTCTTGAGTTAGGTTTGTAGTTAAGCCTTTAGATAGATACAATACTAACTATTATTTTATCAATTGATAGATTGCCAAAACATCAAAGCTTAAATTAAAATTTTGATATTCAATATAGTTTATATTTTATAAATTTGTGAAATATAATACTTCAGAATAATGATTTTTATTCAAAATTATTAAATGATAATTTTCAAGTAAAAATTAATTTTCCAGAATCGAGACAAATTCTATTTTTTTGTTTAAGTTGCTAGTGGATAATTTATGGTATTTATCGAAACAATTAAAAACAGCGTTCAAGAATTAGTTGGTAGTGCAGTTAAAATTTTTCCTGCATTATTGACAGCAGCAATTGTTCTGTTCTTGACTAGATTTGCTGCTCAATTTACCCAAACACTTGCTCAAAATATTGCAAAAAAGACAATCAGTAGTAAATCGCTGCAATTGTTAATGGCGAAAATTGCCTCAACGGTTACTTGGATTTTTGGCATTCTTCTGGCTTGTGTAATTGCTTTTCCCGGCTTAAGATTGGGAGATATAATTGCGACTCTTGGACTTAGTTCTGTTGCAATCGGTTTCGCTTTTCAAGATATTTTCAAAAACTTTCTTGCAGGTATATTAATACTTTTACAGCAACCTTTTTGCATTGGCGACCAAATAATTGTTAACAATTATGAGGGTACTGTCGATCAAATTGATATTCGTACTACGGAAATTATTACCTATGGTGGAGAAAGAGTTGTTATTCCCAATTCAACAGTATTTACCAGTGTAATTCAGGTAAGAACGGCATTTGATAGCAGACGTACCGATTTAGCTGTAGGCGTAGACTATAATACTTCTTTATCTCAAGCTTCACATATTTTAGAACAAACAATTTCTCAAGTAAAAGGTGTTTTAGATAAACCAGCACCAGAAATTGATTTAGTATCTTTCGGTGATAGCTCTATCGATTTTATTATTCGCTACTGGACTTTACCTCAACAAAAACAAGTCCGCCGCGTTCAAACTAAAGCAATTCTGAGTATAAAACAAGCTTTTGACAGAGCCGATATCAATATTCCTTACCCGATTCGTACTCTATATTTCTACAATCAAGATAAATATAACGATTATATGTCTGCTTCAAACGATGGAAAAGTACCGGAACACACAGAATTCAGCAACTATTAAAGATAAAGACTTATAATCTCAAAGAAATTAGTTTAAAAGCCTAAAGCCTGGTAAAAGGTTTACCAGGCTTTCTGCTTAAGATTTATTAAGGTCAAATCTTTACTTTTGGTCAAGGATTAGGGGAATTTGAAATTTCAACAACTAAAGTTTACTTAACTCATAGCAAATAACGCACTTTTTAATTTTCCTATTTAGGATATTGGCTTACCTCAATTCGGTAGATGCCACTTTTTTAATGCTGAAATTTACCTGGGCTTTGACCGGAGACACATTGTCATTTTCCCAACTGAGCCTATGAATGCCTTGCTTGTGTCTTATTTATTAAGTTATCACCCATACGAGAAAATGAAATCCCCTATTAACCTAACTTTACTACTCTTCAAATTCTGTAACAATTAATTTGACTTTGGGAATTGGGCATTGGGGATTGGGCATAGTAAAGATATTCATAAGCCAACAGCAATGAGTTAAGACTAAAAAATTGATAACTCTGCTCACTGTTCACTGTTCACTGCTCACTGCTCACTGTTCACTGTTCACTGTTCACTGCTCACTGCTCACTGCTCACTGTTCACTGCTCGCTGTTCACTGTTAACTGACTACCAAGTCCACATTACGGGGTTTTCATCTTGGTGACTGGTGACGATTTTTCCAATATTGTCTATTTGTTTTAGTTCTTCTTGGGAAAGTTTTACTTCCGCTGCTTGAGCATTGGATATTACATGTGAGGCAACACGCGCTCCGGCTATTGCATTAGTTTGAGGTTGAGCAATTAACCATGCTAGTGATAGCTGCGCGAGGCTACACTTATGGCTTTCGGCGATAGGGCGGAGTTTATCTAAAGCTTCTTGAGCGCGCTTCATATTTTCCCCATGAAATAATTGGTTATATGCACGATTATCGCCCTCCTGGAATTTATGAGAAGCATCAAATTTTCCGGTTAGTAATCCTTGGGCTAAAGGGGAATAAGCCAGAATCGAAATATTATTTTCAATACAGTAAGGCATTGCATCGTTTTCGACTTTTCGCCAAAACAAAGAATAAGGTGGTTGCAAACTATCGATTCTGCCGTATTGTGCAGCTTCTTCTAATTGAGGGCGTGAAAAATTAGATACACCTATAGCTCGAATTTTACCTTGCTCTTTGAGATGATTAAGAGCATTCATTGTCTCTTCTATGGGAACAATTTCGCTATTAAAAGCACCACTCGGCCAATGAATCTGGTATAAATCAATGTAGTCAGTTTTAAGGCGTTTTAAAGAACCCTCGCAAGCTTCGATAACTTCTTGATATTTAAGATGGTTGGCGAAAACCTTAGTTGCATATTCAACTTTATCCCTTACATCTGATAATGCCCGAGCAACAATTGTTTCTGAATGTCCTTCACCATAGACTTCGGCAGTATCAATAGTAGTGATACCATTTTCAAAAGCCCCTCGTATGGCTTTAACTGAATCATCATCCTCGATTCCTACCCACATCTTTTTACCAGCTTGCCATGTTCCCATGAGAATAGGCGTAATTTTGACTTCAGATGTACCCAAGTTGCGTTTTTCCATGATTTTTCAAGTTTCCCTTGATGGATATTTAGAATTTGACTAAAAACCCGGTTTCTTTCTACTTCAAACCGAATATCTCATTTTGGCGTGCTTGTTTGGATTTTAACGATTAAAAGCAGAATAGAAAATAGGAACTTGAAAATATTCATTTTTATCAAAACTAAAAATTGCAAATGGAATTAACTACAAATCACGCACTTAAAGAATGGGCGGTTGCGATTAAAGCTTTAGAAACTGGAAAAACTATAGTGCTGCTGCGTAAAGGTGGCATCCATGAAAAGGGTGGAAGTTTTCGGGTTGCTTACAATCGAGTTTTGCTATATCCTACCTACGAACATCAAAAAACTTCGATGCTCAAACCAGATTATGCCAATCAAGTTATTCAAATAGCATCCGATTGGCAACCTAAAAACATTAATATCGCTAGTTACGCTGAAATTAGCCATATTTTACCCGTTATTGACGATTCAATCATTAATGCTTTGTTTCCATTCCATATCTGGAATCAAGAATTTGTTAGCTACCGCCAAAAATGGAAACCTCAGCAACCTTTATTCGTACTGCTATTGCGGGCATACAAACTAGTAATTCCCCAAGTGATTGAATATAATCCACGATATGCTGGATGCAAATCTTGGATTGAATTACATAAATCTATTTCCCTTGAAGCTACTAAACCGGTTTTATCAGAAAATGCTTACTCAGAATTAGTTACTCAAATTTGTGAGATTATTGGCAATTCTTCTGATGTTTCTGGTTTAAATTAGAAAAAACATAAATATTGAATCAGTTCTAACAACCTGTTGTTAAGCCTTTACAATATACTGAATTTTGAAATATTAAATTATACATAATAAAAGTATTTAAAGTTACACACACTTCGTATATTTACATATAAAATTAGACAAACGCGGATATTTGCAATTGGTATTTTATTTTCTCTATTCCACAGAAGATTTTGTCTGTGGTTAGTTTTCCCTTAGAGAAGAAATATCAACTCTCATTCCTAAATAAAGTATCAACAAGTACTAACCCATACTGCCAAGAAAATGAAGAATGCAATTAAGTTATTTATATCTTATAGCTTATTCTTCAAAAATATCCGGAAAAGGCAAGATAGGACTTGACAGATATCTATAAATATGCTTTCAATGCGAAATCCAAAGGAGCTTGTATGAAAAGAATGTGCTGGTTATCCACTTCTGGTCAAAACGAAGAGAAAATTTTGCACTTGCAGACAGCACCGAACGAACCTTGGCGGCCATACACCACTTTTCGACAAATTGCAGTACCAGATTATAAAATACCTGGGGGTTCTAAAGGATGGGCAACTTATCAAAAATTATTAAAAGCAGGTTGGACATTAGTACCCAGTGCCCGCGCCAAAGAATTTTCACCATCGAACATTAATAACGCTTCACATAAATAGGGAATTGGGAATGGGGGATCGGGCATTGGTGATAGGTAATTGGGATAATTATTTATTTTCCTCTCTCCCTGCCTGCCTCTCTCCCTAATTACTAAATTCCCCTAGCCTCCCCTTCACCTCTGGAATCGGCAGCGCCTTCAAGGGTGCCGTCTGGTTTGACAATAATCAGGTTTGAGTTTCCCCAAGGCCTGGTTTGTCTAATTTTGTGTCCTCTTCGCTTTAATTCTTGCAAAGTAACTGCATCCAATCCCCAAGGTTCGATGCGTAATGTATCGGGGAACCATTGGTGATGTACCCGGGATGCGGAAACTGCTGCGGCTGCATCCATCTCGTATTCCAATACGTTAAGGATAATTTGCAGTACTTGAGTGATGATAGTGCTACCTCCAGGGGTACCCAATGCCATCCGCAATCTTCCATTTTCGGTAATTATTGTAGGAGTCATGCTTGATAGGGGAGTTTTTAAAGGTGCGATGGAATTAGCTTCGTTGCCCAGCAAACCAAAAGCATTAGGAATTCCTGGCGCTGCGGCAAAGTCATCCATTTCGTTATTCAAAACTATTCCTGTTCCTGGTGTTACTACACCGGCACCAAAACCCAAGTTGATGGTAAAAGTCAAACTGACAGCGTTTCCTTGTTCGTCGATAACTGTCAGATGACTGGTTTCTGTAGATTCTCGGTATTTTTTATTGTTTGATTTTGGATTGGGGCTTGCAGGAATTAATCTTAATGGCTGAGTTTGACTAAATTTCTGTAACGTCTCTCTACTAACTGGCTTTATTTGATTTGAGGGGTTTGCACGCTGCATATTAATTTGCTGGCGGCGCAGTTTTGCATAATCCGGATTGATTAGCTGTTGTTGAGGAACTTTGACAAAATCAGGATCCCCTAAATATTCCGAACGATCGGCATAAGCAATTCGCATAGCTTCTACTATTAAGTGTATTGCGTCGGGGTGGTGCCATCCCAAAGATTTTAAGTCTGTATCCCCGATAATATTTAACATCTGCAATAGATGAATACCTCCAGATGATGGTGGTGGCATTGAACAAACCCTAGCTTTACGAAAATTACCGCAGACCGGTTCGCGCCAAATTGGTTTGTAAGACTTCAAATCGTCTAAAGTAATCAAACCGCCATTTTTCGCCATATCGTCGGCGATAGCATCAGCGATTCTTCCCGTATAGAAACTTTGAGGATTTGCAGCGATATCTTCTAAGGTTTTTCCTAAATCTTTCTGTAGGAGCTTTTCTCCCGGCTGATAATAATTTCCGTCACGAGTAAAAATAGTTCTTGCCGCTTGATTACTAGCAATCATTCGCTTGCGTCTTTTGATAGCCCCCACAAACTTATTTTTGACGATAAAACCATCTTTCGCCAATCTAATTGAAGGCGCAACAACTGTTTTCCAAGGTAATTTGCCATAACGCTGATGAACTTCATACATACCCGCTACAGTACCTGGTGTAGCCACGGCTAAATAACCGTTAATGCTTGCATTCCTACGCACCTTACCCGCATCATCCAAATACATATTTTTTGTTGCTTTTAAAGGAGCGCGTTCGCGAAAGTCTAAAGCCTTGATTCTACGCTTTTTGGAGTCGTGTAATAACAAAAAACCACCACCACCGATTCCGGCGGAAAAAGGTTCCACCACCGAAATTGCAAAAGTAGTCGCTACCGCAGCATCTACAGCATTACCACCTTTTCGTAGCATTTCTAACCCTGATTCGCTTGCTAAAGGATGGGCTGAAACTACCATTGCTCTTTTACCGCGCAAAGGTTGTTTAAAAGCAGCACTGGCAATTTGAGTGTAAAAAATAACGCTTAATAAAAATATTGACCGAGATAAAACACGCATATAATTTTCTTATACAAGCAGTCAGAAAATTTATATCATGAAGCAAGGGCGTTTGTATTTTAAGATTTATGGTTAAAGGTTCAAGGTTAAAGAAGTTGAGAATGATATATATTTTTGAATAAATCTTTAAGTAGGTGGGCACAAATAAACCTCATTATGTAACAGAATGTAAATAACACTTAAATCCTTGCGATGATCCACACCCTTCGGGTGAATGCTTCGTTTCACTATCTCCCGGAGGGAGACGCTACGCGAACGTTCCACTCGCAATGACGTGGTTATAATTTTTTCTACCCAACTACTTACATTTAAGAGACTTGCACTAACAGATTAAATTGTTAATTAAGAATTAATTGCTAAGAATTAATGGTTTGATTAATGTATAAACGACCGCTACCACGATGATTTTTTCGTGGTTTTGGCGATCTATTTTTTGCTTCTTGATGATTATTTAGTTGATTTTTAGGAGTTTGAAATATAGACTTTTGGATAAACGAAGGTGACGCTACTAAAATCAATAGCGATAAAACTGCGTATATAATTTTCATAGTTTTTGAACCTATATAAGAAAAATTAGGATTAATACAAAAACCTACATCTGTTATCCCGATGATTACAAGTCAAATAGAATACATTGTTTTTTTTATTACAGAGAATAAATTACTTTTTAATAGATCCTCTAGTGTTGATAAGGATTAATGATATTTATGCACCATAAAAATATAGAGACGCAAGCTTATTCCGTCTCTATATCGTTTCGAGTATGAATAAATAAATTAAATAAATCAAGCTACATCGCCGAATTATAGCTTCAGTTTTTCAGGAGATTCTTCATCAAGAATATAATTGCGATCGCGAATAATTCGCTTGATTAATTCCGAAACTTCTGCCGTTTCACCAGCTAGGGCTATACATAGATATATCTAGTTTTTCCTTTAGTGAAAATATATGCCAAATTCAAAAACTCGTTCCTGATACTTGTCAGCATCGATAATAGAATCGCTTTGGTTAATATTCACAACTTTGAATTATAGAATAAAGTTTAACTACTAATCATCCATTTATGTTTGCTCTCAACAAGCAGCTTTCAAAATGGGAAAAGCAGAAGAGTCAATTAAACTCGGTTTTCCAAAGAAATAACCCTGAGCATAATCAATTTTTAAGTCTTGCAAAATATTGACAATTTCTTGATTTTCTGCGAATTCTGCGATTGTTTTTACTCCAATGGCATCCGCTAAATAATTGATAGCTTGCACCATTGCTTTCGTAACAGCTTCTGTATGAATTTCTCTAATAAATGAACCGTCAATTTTCAAATAGTCTACAGGAAGATTTTTCAAATATGTTAGCGATGACATTCCTTTACCAAAGTCATCCAGTGCGAAGCTACATCCTAAAGACTTAAGAGACTTGATAAACTTGGAAGCTTGAGATAAATTATGAATCGCGATAGTTTCTGTAATTTCAAAACAGAATATATGCGGAGGAAAGCTAGATTCCAAGAACTTTTGATACAAATATTTGAGAAACTGGTTGTCATTAAGAGATGCACCAGAAATATTGATAGAGAAACAGATATTATCCCAATTTGTCAACTTGGCATTACTCAAATATTTGAATAAATTATCAATGACCCATAAATCAATTCTAGGCATCATTGAATAAAGGTTAGCGATTTCTAAAAATTCTTCTGGAAACACAACTTTACCGTTATCATCTATCAGCCGAATCAACACTTCATAGTGTATTTTATTGTTGTCTTTATTTAAAGGAACAATGGGCTGAGTATATAAACAAAACTTGTTTTCGTCTAATGCTTTACGTAATTTTTTCACCCATAATAGCTGGGAATTCTTTCTCGATTTTTCTCTGGCTATATCATGAATATATATTTGTTCTCTATTGCGCCCTTGTGCTTTCGCTAAATATAAAGCATGATCTGCAGCTTCTACTAATAAGACGGGATTATCATCGCTATTAGGAATAGAACCAGCAATCCCCATACTGACTGTAACTACTGAAGATACTGAAGAACTTGTGTGGGTAATATTTAATTGTTTTATTTTATTTCTTATGGCTTCTGCAACTTTTAAAGCACCTCTGGCTGGAGTATAAGGTAAAATAATTACGAATGTCCCACCAGCATATCTAGCAACGCAATCAGCCGGACGTTTTGCAGTATTTTCAATAGCATCTGCAATCATTCGCAAACATTTATCTCCTGCATGATGCCCATAAGTATCGTTATAAGATTTAAAACAGTCAACGTCGCACATAATTATAGATAACGGTGAAGGAATTCGACGTAAACGATTCCACTCTTGAATTAGCTTTTCATCAAAGAAGCGACGGTTGTAAACTTTAGTCAAGGAATCACACAAAGCAAGCTGTTTTAATTCTTTATTTGCTGTGCTAAGCTGATTGCATAACCTTCCTTGTTGAATTCCAATTGCTAATTGGTTTACCAAACGTTGGATAAATTGAATTTCTTCTGACTTCCATTGTCTGGTTGTGCTGCATTGATGTACTGTAAGAAATCCCCATAAGAAAAAAGTTTTAGGTGCTAATACTCCCTCAGATTCATCACTTTTGAAAAGTATTGGTATCGTCAAAGCAGCTTTGACTTGAAAGTGCTGTAAATTATTCAAAGATAAGCTATCTAAATTTGATTGTTCAATATCATCTATTGCTTTAATATCACCCCGAAGAAATAGAGCTTTTTCTTCTCTATCTTTGATAAAATATTTATGAGCAATATTATCTTGCGGTATTTCTGATATTCCAGGCTGAACAACTTGCTCCTCTATATAACTATAAAGATTATCCAAACGACTGATAAGAACTCTATCGCATTTAAAGTATTGCAAAATTTCTTTAGCAGCAGTTCTAATAACGAAATTAACGTCTAAGGAATCCCGAATGCGCTCGGAAAGTTGAGATAAAAGTTTTTCTTGTTCTGCTTGCTGCTGTAAGATAGTATTTTGTTCTACCAAACTGTTACGCAATTTTTCCATATGGATATGGGTTTGAATGCGAGCAATCAATTCTTCTTTCTGAATTGGTTTGGTAACGTAGTCAACTGCTCCTAATTCAAATCCACGCACTTTATTAATACTATCTGACAAGCCAGTCATAAATATTACGGGAATGTCTTTAGTTTTTGAATTACTTTTCAACTGTCGGCAGATTTCAAAACCATCTATACCAGACATTAAAATATCTAGCAAAATCAAATCTGGTTTACTGTATTCTGCACTTTTAAGAGCATTTTTTCCGGTTTGAGCGACTAATACTTTAAATCCAGCCGCACGTAAATAACTAAATAAAACGTTTAAATTATTAGGAGTATCATCAACTACTAAAATAACTCCTTTATATTCATCCACTATATCATCTGACTTGTCGAGCATAATAGTTTAGATCGGTATACATTACTAATGAGTAGTTAATTCTGAATAAGTTGAATTAAGAATTAACTCCTAGACATGTAAATGCTTACATTAGGCAAAAAAATAAATAGGTTAGAGTAAGTTATTAATATTGTGTAACAGTTATTCTTTAGCTTTAATACAAGACATTAAAGTCTAACAACAATTCGATACGAAGCTTGTTGGTTGGTAGAATACACATCGAGAAGTCAACTAGCATCAATATCAATAACTGCCTTAGAATCATTTTTTGGACTGATAGTATAAGTCTTCCAAAAATGACACCCTTAAGTCAGTTAAATAAGATTTGTATCAATACTATTTGGTTATATATGCAGCAACATTTAGATTTTAAACAGCTAATTTATCCAGCTTGAGCAGCTTCTGTAGATAAAAGCAAGTGAATAAATAGTTGCTAGCACTGTTGTACCCTTAGCAATAAGTGCTACTGTTTCATGCTCCTAATTTCAACACACATATTTACATATACAAAATGTAAGCTATATTACATATCAATGTTCACAGTAATTTTACATATATTCAATAGTGAAAATACTGAATTACACCTCAGTGGATATTATTTTAGTAAATCTTCCAGAAATTTTTGTAGTTTGTGCTGCTGAAAGCTTTGAGCAAGTTCGCAAACTTTCTTAATAAATGGCAGATACTTAGTGTCTAGATTTTCTAGATACTCTACTTGCTGAATAATCGCTTCAATGTCTCCAATTTGAGTTAAGTGTATGAGTTGCTTTACTTGCTCGTTTGATGGAGGTATTAAAGTTTCACTTTCAGTAACATCTTGGCTAGAAGTTATTTGCTGTGGTTGATTTTTGTCAGTTAATGAAATTGATTTAGGCAACTCGGGATAAACCCACTCAATGTCGATAAATTGGGATATGGATTTTATGAGTATTTTTAAATCTATAGGTTTTGATAGAAAAGCATTACATCCGATGCGATAGCTAGAAAGTTGGGCATCAAACATTGCGTTAGCAGAAATAGCGATAATTGGTAAATCTTTAAACTGAGGATTATTTTTTAAAGCTTTGGTTGTTTCAAAACCATCCATTATTGGCATAACTAAATCTAATAAAACCAAATCGGGTTTGAGATTTTCAACATCCTCTAAAGCTTGTTTACCGTTGCTAGCTTCGCTAATTTCAAACCCTAATTGTTGTAAGCAGCTGACGACTACAGCACGATTAATTTTATTATCATCGACAACTAGAATTTTTGGCTTTTTTCCTTTGATACCTATTGGATGTAATTCTAAGTTGAAATCTGTAAAATGTTGAATATCTTCGATTTCTGAGAAAGCCAAATCGAAATAAAAGGTGCTTCCTTTTTGAGGGGTGCTTTCTACTTGAATTTCTCCACCCATAAGATTCACTATTTTTTGACTAATACTCAAACCTAATCCACTGCCTTCGTTTAAAGAGTCATCATTTTTTAATTGATGAAATGGTAAAAATATTTCTTTAAGTCTATCACCAGGGATACCAACTCCTGTATCTTCAATTTTAAAGCTAATTAAACAGCCATTATTATCGTTTTCTTCGTTATTTTCCTGTTTACTAACGTAAAAGTTAACTTCACCATCGTGAGTAAATTTGACGGCATTACCCAGTAAGTTTAGTAAAACTTGCCTTAAACGAGTTTCATCTCCTCTAATTACAGCAGGTAATGGAGACGATGGTCGATAATTAAAAGTTATATTTTTTTGCTGAGCGCGAACATTAATAATCGAAATTATTTTCTCTAAAAATAAAGGAAAAGATATATCTTTCAGTTCTAATTCTAATTGTTCTGCTTCAATTTTTGATAAATTTAAAATGTCATTGAGTAAGGTGAGTAAATGCTCGCCGGATTGATGAATAATATCTATTTTATTGTGTTGTTCTGTATTTAAAGTCTCATCCGCTTGAAGAATTTGAGCAAAACCTAAAATACCATTTAAAGGTGTTCTTAATTCGTGACTCATATGCGCGATAAAAGAACTTTTTGCCTGATTGGTAGTTTCTGCGGCTTCTTTCGCACGAGATAACTGTATGGTATTTTTTTCTAAGCGATAGTTAGCTCGATAAAGCTGTTCTTTAGCGTTTCTAATTTCGGTAATATCAATGCAAGAACCAATATAGCCAATTATTTCCCCTTGCTCGTTAAAGCGAGGAACTTCTTTGCCTAACATCCAACAATATTGTCCGTCACTTCTTCGAATGCGGAACTGTATTTCAATCGATTGACGTTCCCGATCTACATTAGATAATTGTTTGTACCATGAATTTTGCTGTAAGTCTTCTTCATGGATACTTTCAAGCCAACCATCACCAAGCTGCTGCTCTAAACTAATTCCAGTCAATTCTAACCAGGCTTTGTTAAGAAATATTACTTTACCGTCAGCGTCACTCATCCATATAAGTACGGGAGCGCTATCAGCCATATTTTTAAACCGAGCTTCGCTTTCCCGTAAAGCAGCTTCGGCTTTTTTACGCTCGGTGATATCAATCATTACCGCTAAAGTGCGTATTATCTCTCCCGCTTCATTTTTATCGGCAACTGCGCTTAAGAGCGTCTCAATCACCTCTCCATTTTTGGGTAAAAATTGATAATTAATATCCCAACAGCTGCCATTGCTGAAAAATTCAGGTAGAACAGTTCGTGCATAATTACGGGATTCTAAGGTAAGGAATTGAATAAATCTTTTACCGATAACTTCGTCACGTTGATAACCTAATTTATCAAGCCAGTAATTACTTACGTCGAGGATTCTACCATCTTTATCGATAGAATGTAACATCACTGGCGTTCTTAAATATAAGCTGCGAAATCTTTCTTCGCTATCGCGTAAATCAGCTTCAGCTTGTTTGCGAAAACTAATATCTCGAATTAATTTTAAGAAGCCAAAAATATTACCTTGCTTGTCTCTTACCGCAGTTATAAAAGTTTCGCTGACAAAAATTTCTTGATTGCTGCGGCGGAAGTTAATCTCTAATGGTGTAATTTTGTCAGATGTGGTTTCAATCTCACAATTTTCATCACTTAAATTTATTTTGCTGTTATGATAATCTTCTACGTTAGCGTATAAACTCTTAGGACTTTTACCGATCAATTCTTCTGGTTGATAGCCAAATAAATTGCTAAATCCAGGATTGAGCATTCTGATGTTATGAGCTTTGTCTGTGAAGATTAGGGCATCGGGTAAAGAACTAAAAATTGCTGCAAATTCAGCTTGTTTTTGATTTAATTTATTATTGACATTTTGTAATATGGTTAAAGTTTCCTGTAGCTTATTTTGAGCATGTTTTATTTCGTTGATATCGATAAAAGTCATTACAATACCATCTAAGGTACCGTTATCTTTTATATAAGGATTTACCCGCATCAGCAAGTATCGATCAAAATCTGCAAGCTTTACTTCTAAATCAAATGACTCCTCATTTTGAGTAGCTTTCTGAATAATTTCAATAAAATTAACACAATCAAGATTATGACTGAGATGTTTTAATGGGCGATTAATATCAGTTTCTATAAGGTTTATCGCAATAGTGGCAGCAGGAGTAAATTTCCGGATTTTTAGCTTTTTATCTAAAAATACTACTCCGATATTGGTGCTGCGGAGTAAATTATTTATATCTTCGTTGAGTTCAATTAATTCGTGTATCTTTAACTGATATTCGGAGTTAACCGTATATAGTTCTTGGTTTACCGAATGTAATTCTTCATTTGTGCTTTGTAACTCTTCATTAGAAGCAGTTAACTCCTCGTTAGCAGCTTGATGTTCTTCGTCTATAGATTCTAATTCTTCAACCAAAGTTTGGAAACTTTCTTCAGCCTGCTTTAATTGGTATTCCAGATGGTTAATTCGCTCAGAAGCTTGAGAATCTGGCTGGAAATTTTCTTCCGGTGCAAAGTTTACTGACGTATCTTGCTCTTGAAAATTTACCATCAATAAATCATCGGCAACTTTACCATCTTCATACAAATCTACTTGTAATTGTATCGTGCGGACATTATCCTCTTCAGCGAGTTTTATACCTTTATAAATAAGCTTCTCTTTTTCTTTACGTATTCTGTATAAAGCTGTATTTAAAGGTAATTTCAATGAAGGCAATACAAGTTGAGTTATATCGCTAGTTAATTTTCCGACAGGTATTTTTAAAACCCCTGCTAAATCCTCAAATATTTCTACTACCTGGTTATTTTTATCTACAATTAAACAAGTTGACTTATTGCTACTTAAAAAGGTTTTTAATACCTTTTCTAACATGATTTCTCTTTTTGTCGGTTTATTCTTAATATAAGATATATTTGAACTCGGATACTTGCCATATTTATCTGGTTTATCTATAGAGAATATCGGCATATTTAAAGTCACATCTCTGCGCTTATAAAATATTTTATGCTTTCTGATGATCGGAATAAATTCATCTTCTAAATCACCTAAATGTTCGGAATCTCCTAGAAATAAAATTCCTTGATTTTTGAGAGAAAAATGTAGATTTTGCAGCACTCTACGCTGTAATTCTGGCTGCAAATAAATCAACATATTCCGACAAGTGACTAAATTTATTCTAGTAAAACCTACATCTTTAGTTAAATCGTGAGCAGCGAAAATCAACATATCTCGCAGTTTTCGCTTCACTTGAAATGAATCTTGCCTGGGAATAAAGTATTTCTCTAACCTTTGAGGATTAACACTACCTACAATATCTTTAGAATAAATACCAATCGCAGCTTTTTCTAAAGCTTCTTCATTAATATCTGTAGTAAATATTTTTACTCTCAACTGCTTTTGAAATTTTTCTAAAGCTTCATCAACTAAAATGGCTAAAGAATATGCTTCTTCCCCTGTAGCACATCCGCCTACCCAAAATCTTAATTCTTCATCCGTCTGAGTTCTTTCAATTAGTTCGGGGATAACTTTCTGTGACAAACATTCCCAAGCACCTTTATCTCTAAAAAAGCTGGTAACGGTAATGGATAAATCTTGAAATAAAGCCTGTTTTTCTTTGTCAGACTTTTGTAAAATTTGGATATATTCTTCAATATTATTGCAATAGTGAGCAGAACAACGGCGATGTATACGTCGCGATAAAGTACTGCGTTTATAGAACGAGAAATTAACTTGTTGGTATTGGGATAATATATCAGTAATTTGACAGAGTTTTTTATCGTCTAAACCCAAAGAAGAATTGATATATTCCTGCTTGATTGATATTGGTGAAATCAGGTAGGTATGAATTAATTCTGCTAATTCAGCAGGGGAAGTAACTTGACTTATTCCATTTAAGTTTCTTCTAGGCAAATTTTGCAAATTCAATGCTGCGATCGCGCTTAAGGGCATACCATCAAATTCAGCAGTAGAAGGTTCTTGAACTAAAACAATACCCTTAGCTTCATTGATTGCTTGTAAACCAATTGAACCATCACTTCCCGTACCTGATAAAACCACCCCAATTGCATGTTCCCCATAATTTTTTGCTAAAGAATTAAAAAATAAATCAATGGGAAAATTAGGTTTGATATGCTTTTGATCTTCTCGCTTAACTAAATGTAAGCTTCCATCTTCTATAATCAGATTTTTATCTGCTGGAATTAAATAAATAGAATTAGGCGCTAGCTCCATACCATCTGTAACTTTGGAAATATCCATCCGGGTATGTCGCTGCAATATCTCCTTCATCAAACTCTTGAAATTAGGAGAAAGATGTTGCACAATCACGAACGCAGCACCACTATCATTAGGCATATTTTGAAAAAACTCTTCAATTGCCTGTAAACCACCAGCAGATGCACCAATACCTACAACAAACAATTTAATATTCTCCTCATCAGACAAGTATTCTAAATCTTCGAGTTTACTGCAAAAATATACTTATAAACCAGTTTGTAATTTCTATAATATTAAATTTTATAAGTGATTATACATATCTTTAGAGGTAAAAATATAAATAAGCATTGTTTATTGCTAATAGTTAGGATTTATTCGGAATTAAATCATTTGAAATTTTGGATTGAAAGTAAGTAGCGTATCTATCAAAAATCTACAATACTTTTCCAATGGATAACTGGCAACAGCCTGCTGTTAAATCTCCTCATCACCTCCACTTTGCAGTAAGCTGATAAACTATGCGCTCATCTAACTCATATGGCAACTATTAACGACAATTATTTGAAACTGAAAGCAGGTTATCTGTTTCCGGAAATTGCTCGCAGGGTAAATGCTTTTGCTGAAGCTAACCCCGATGCTAAAATCATTAAACTGGGAATTGGTGATGTTACCGAACCATTGCCCCAAGCTTGTCGCACTGCGATGATTAAAGCAACCGAAGAAATGGGCAACCCCGAAACCTTCAAAGGTTACGGTCCCGAACAAGGTTATGGTTGGTTGCGTGAAAAAATTGCACAGCATGACTTCCAATCGCGAGGATGTGAAATTGATGCTTCAGAAATCTTTATTTCTGACGGCTCTAAATGCGATACGGGTAATATCCTTGAGATTTTTGGTAAAAATAATACTATCGCTGTCACAGACCCTGTTTACCCTGTTTATGTTGATACTAACGTTATGGCAGGTAATACAGGAGATGCAAAGAAAAGTGGTGAATATGAAGGTTTAGTATATTTACCTGTAACCGCTGAAAATAATTTTACCGCTCAAATCCCCGAGCAAAAAGTTGATTTAATCTATCTTTGTTTCCCTAACAACCCCACCGGAGCCACAGCAACTAAAGAAGATTTAAAAGCTTGGGTGGATTATGCTAAAGCAAACAACTCAATCATCTTTTTTGATGCAGCTTACGAAGCTTATATTATCGATTCTTCCCTTCCTCACTCCATCTATGAAATAGAAGGTGCCAGAGATTGCGCCATTGAATTCCGTTCCTTTTCTAAAAATGCAGGCTTTACCGGAACCCGTTGTGCGCTGACTGTAGTGCCCAAAACACTTACAGCAAAAGCTTCCGATGGTTCCGATGTTGAACTGTGGAAACTCTGGAATCGTCGTCAATCTACCAAATTTAATGGCGTATCTTACATGGTACAGCGCGGCGCAGAAGCAGTTTATTCCAAAGAAGGGCAGGAGCAAATCAAGCAACTCGTCAGCTTCTATTTAGAAAACGCCAAAATTATCCGCGAAAAACTCACAGCAGCAGGATTACAAGTATACGGAGGAATCAACGCACCTTACGTCTGGGTTAAAACACCAAGCGGACTTTCCAGTTGGGATTTCTTTGATAAATTAGTCACTACCTGCAACGTTATAGGTACACCTGGTTCCGGATTTGGTGCTGCCGGTGAAGGTTATTTCCGTATTTCAGCTTTTAATAGCAGAGAAAATGTAGAAGAAGCAATGAAGCGGATTACCGAGAAATTTAAAGTTTAAAGTTTGTACTTGTTAAATCATAGTCAGGCAAGATGCCTGACTGTGATTAAGGGAAAGAGTTTAGCTAATAATTGACATATAAATAAAAATGGTAATTTTCGTTACTTGTTATTTTTAAACAACATTTGGGTAAGATTAACATCAGAATCCGGGATTTCTTAAAGGCTTTAGGACTTACCCAATGTCGGATATTTTCTTGTAGGGTGCTTGTACACTGATTGATTCATTTTGAACGTAGTAATAAGGCAATCGGGGTACGGCAGCAACCACTAATTGTGACATTTGCGTAAGTCTTGGGCTTATTAAAAGTAAATCTTGAGATTTTTCAAAACATAATACAATTTGCTGCTTATGTTTATTCTTAATGATGCATCTAAAACTTCTGCTTTCTATTCGCCTATTTATATAACAGCTTATATAGGTTCTGTTTCAAAAATTAAAACTAATGTTTTACATCCCGTGCTTAAAGAAGAATTATGGAAATTAGAAAGTAAAATGCGTTATAAGAAATATGAAGAAGAATCCAAAAAAATTACGCTCGATCCAAAAAATTATATCGAAGCAATAGAATACAACCCCTCATTCGTTTACGTACCAAAAGACTTAACTTTTCAAGACCAAGAATTTATAAGAGTTTCATGTGACAAATATCTATGTGCAGAAGAAGAAATTTTACAGCAATTACACGAAATGACAAAGAAACCAAAGTTTTTCGTTTGCGTAAGTGCAATTATTGAGGAAAATGGTTATGAAAATCGGATTTTTAGTGGTTCCGGATATGGTCAGTTCTACCTTTCTGATATTCGCATTTGTGAAGAACATAAACAGCTTGAAGAGCTAGATTTAGCTTAAATTTTGTTTTCACTCTACAGCTAAAATCAAAATAAAAGCGCGTTTACTATTCGCCTTATTAGCGCTTTTAAATATAGCGAACCTGATTTTTAATCTCATCAGCAGTAACTTGATTCAAAACCATTAATAATCGGCGTAAAATTTCTTGAGGAGGATTGCGAGTTGCAAAAATGATTCCGTAATGTTCTTGATTTGCTTCAAAATAAGTTTGTGCTAAAGCTTCAAAGTCTACGCGATTATGAGTCAATAAGGTTAATTCTTGACTAACAGCATAAGCAAGTTGTTCTTCATCAGTTTTACTCAATTGATCCGCTTCACGTGTAGTAATTGCTTCAAAACCTCTTGCCTTAATTAAATCTGCTAATAACACATTGACATCCTCTTGACACTCCCCACGCATAGAATGCGGGGGATTCTTGGTTCACGGACAAAACTTAACTGAGCAGGATTTCTCCAACCCAACCAGAGATTCTGTCTCCCCAAGCTTATAAGATTCCGGCTGCCCGACGGTACTTAACCCTTTTTGCAAAATATTAATTGCTGCATTGATATCTCTATCTTCTATGTAGCCACAATTAGTACAATGATGAGTTCTAGTAGATAGAGACTTTTGCACTTTTTCGCCGCAATTAGAACAATTCTGACTTGTATTATGAGGAGCAACAGCAATTGTTAACTTCCTATATTTATAACCAAAATAATCTAACCAACGACGAAACAATGACCATCCTGCATCAAATATCGACTTAGCTAGATGTCGATTTTTTACCATACCTTTAACGTTTAAATCTTCATAGGCTACCAAATCGTTAGATTGGATTAAACGGAGTGCCACTCTCTTGACAAACTCTTCTCGCTGCCTACTTACTTTTAAATGTTTTTTGGCATATCTAATTCTAGCTTTGTGATAATTTTGGGACTGTGGTTTTCCTTTCCTATATTTCTTAGATTTATTTCGATTCAGATAATTTAATTGTTTTTCTCCTTTACGATAAAATTTCGGGTTATCTTCAATCGATCCCTGACTATCAGCCAAAAAATATTTAATTCCAACATCAATTCCTACAGCTTTTTGGCTGGGAGTTAAAGTTTTTACAGTATCCCTGGGGTCTAGCTGTACACAGAATTGCACATAATAACCATCAGCACGACGTAAAATTCTAACTCGTTTAATTTGATTTAATTGATAAAAGTTTAAATTCCTCGAACCTATGAGCTTGAAAGTACCGATATCTTTTTTATCAGTAAAAGTAATATACTTTCTATCATCTGATAGCTTCCAACCTGAAACTTTATATTCAACAGAACGAGTATTTCTTTTAAACTTTGGATAACCTTTTTTCCCTGGCACCTTATTGTTGCAGTTAGCATAAAAGCGATTAACAGCTTTTAAAACTCTTTCAACAGCAGTTTGACAGGAATGAGAATTTAAATCTTCTACAAACTTAAATTCTTTTCTTAACAATGTGTTGTATCGAAACATTTCGGTTTTTCCGGCACCTCGATTATCTACCCAGAACCTCAGCACTTTATTGCGGACAAACTGATATGTCCTAATTGCCTCTTCTATGGCTGATACTTGTCGTGGCTTTGGTTTAACCTTAAATTCGTAGACAAACACTTTTGATACTGATTATGTAGGTATCAAAATTAATCATATATTTAACGACCCGGGGAATAAATTCCCCACGGGTTTATCCCCACGGATAAATCCGGGGGCTTGCACCCTCCGAGTTTCGGTCAAGATAGATGCTAATAAAAATTTTACTCATAAATCTCTAACTAAGGGGTCAATTAATTCCTCTGGAATTCGATTAAGCTCAATATAGCGATTGATTTCACTTTGATGGTCGAGATAGTAACTTAAAGCATCAAATACTTGAGCCAAAGTCAAATGTGGTAAACCATTGGCAATTTCTTCTGGTGTAACTCCCATCCGCCAGGTTTCTACAATTGCTCTTACGGGTGTACGTGTTTCTCGAATAATAGGTTCGCCACCCAAGATTGCATCATCCGTAACGATATAAAAATGCTCTGTTGTTTGCACCATAATACAATTTATCTTTACTAATAGATTCTATTCTAAAACAGCCCATCAATTCCCAATCCCCATTCCCCATATGTAAGCACCGCTCCTTGAAACTTAATCGTCATAATCTGTAGGATAATCCCAGCAACAAGAGGATTGAAGTGAAGAAATGCCTACGGAAGAACAATTAAAATGCCTGTACACGATAACTTGTCAGTTAACTTTCGTGATGCTTCAGCCAATTCACCTGATTTACTTAGACCAACGCACGTTAAATTTATACATATTAGCTGGCGAACAAGAAGATATTGAATTTGAAGTAACTATTGATGGAGAGGTATTTTAATGAATCCTGTAAACTATACTCAAATGTCCGATAAGCAGTTAAAAAAGTATTTAGCTAAAAATCGTAATGACAAAGCAGCACTTCAAGTATACTTAAACCGTCGTCATCAAAATTCAAATCCAATCATTGCAAATCTCAATGATGCTGATTTTGATGAAAAAATTCTCGCTGCAATTCGCGATCGCATGAGTAAGAATGCCTAATTATCAAGTTTTAGAATTTAGAATAATGATTTAATTGAAGCAATTTTAGAAAAAGTCGCCTTCTTAGGCACAAGCACCCTCGAAAATTTTAGCATTAGCTTTGGTGGGTTCTTATGCACGCGGTGAAGCAAAACCAGAATCCAATATTAATTTAACTAAATTGATATCTAAAATACATTAGGTTGAAGGATAATTTTGAAAGCATAAGAAAATTTCAAATCCAAAATCCAAAATCTAATGATGCTTCCGAAGCCAGATATAGCCTATATACCTTGTCAGCAAGAGATTGTAGAAACCGTACTAGAGTTAGCTCAAATCAACTCTGAAGATATTTTCTACGACTTAGGTAGTGGAGACGGGCGCATCTTGATAACTGCTGCACAACAGTATGGAACTCGTGGCATAGGTATCGATATTGACCCTCAAAGAATTGAACAGGCTAAACAAAAAGCTCTGAAAAGCTTTGTTGGAGAAAAATTAGAGTTTTATCAGCAAGATTTATTTAGCAGTAATTTTGCTGATGCCACAGTAATATTTATTTATTTATTGCCTCATTTAAATTTAAGATTACGTCCCCAATTATGGCAGCAATTAAAACCGGGTACGCGAATCGTATCTCGTGACTTCGATATGGGAAACTGGAAGCCACTAAAACAAGTAACTCTTACGGTGATAGAAGAGGGAGAAGAAGAACAAGTAACTTTATACTATTGGGAAGTTGGGAATCATTAATGTGTTATTGATTTTTGTTGATGAAAGGTTTATTGATGAAAGGTAAGCTTTAAGCGATAATTATTGGTTGACGATCCACACCTTCGTGGTGAATATTGAAAATTGGTAATTCATAAATAATGTCTATTTCAAAAACCGAAGCAAGGCAACTTTTAGAACGAATGATTTTTGAAGAAACTCATCCTAGAGATTGGGTAGAAGATGTTTGGGGATTAAGCCCATTTTTAGGAGATAGCGCTGCCAAATTATTTGAGGTTTTTGAGGCATTGATTGAATGTTGTCCCCAAGCACAATTAGAAAATTTATTACAAAGCTATTATCAAGAAAAATTGATGATGAATCAACCTCTGACTAACGAAGATAATTAAAATATAATTGCTATTAGTATTAATGCTAATAAATAACTAAAACTATGCCCCAAACTAAAATTTTTGGTATTCGAGAATATTTAAATCCGATTCAAAATCACTTGAGTTTAGTGATTCACAGTTGCTTTGTCGATGCGTTGCAATTTTCTCCTGATAAACGTTTCCATCGTTTTTTTGCAATGGATAAATCGGATTTTATCTTTCCAGCAGGTAAAAGCCAAAGCTATCTAATTATTGAAATTAGCATGTTTGAAGGACGTTCGGTTGAAGTCAAAAAAAACTTGATCGGCTTACTTTTTAAACGCATTAACGAAAAGTTTCGCATTGCTTACAACGATATTGAAATTATTATTTTTGAAATACCAAAACATAATTGGGGCTTAAAAGGTATTACCGGTGATGAGTTGGATTGAAGTTACCAAGTAGATATTTGAATATATATTAAAACTTCGACTAATTCTGTATGAGACAGCGTTTAATCGCTTTCAAAAACGGCTCTGATAGAGATACATAAAACCTAGCCCGTCTGCACGGGCTAAATTAACTGCATCTTTATAAAGAAATGATATATGACTCAGGATATTTTTTTAGATAGACGTTTCCAAGAATAGAATGTGGCTTTAATTGCAGCATTACAAGTTTTGGCTACTTTGTTATAAACAGAAAACTTCTGCCACCACAGTAAACTGATATGGATGATGCTGGAAATTTTATCGGAAGTCAATGTTGAAAATGAACAATTTGTAGCTGCAATCGAAGAAGATATAAGTAGGTTGGCATTGAAAATAGTAATTGGGATAAGGCAATAGGCAATAGGCTGTCTTGCAATAGGAATAAGGGTTTGAGGGTAATTTACATTCTGTAATGTAGCTTGGTTTATTTGTGCCGACTTACTTAATAAACTCGCTTCTATTAGACTAAAACGTTCATAATATAGTCAATTAGATAGTTTAAATAACCCCTTAATTCTTGAACTGCTTTATCTGAAATAACACCATCTTTTTGCAAATCGTTGACATATTTGCTTTTAATTAACTCGAATGCTCTCAAATATATTTCTACCGGTGGCTCGTAATGGCTGACTACTCCTTTATAAAGTAAGCGAGGTTCGATTTCGTTTTCCATGCAGCTACCGATTAATTTGAGATATTTGCTGATAACACGACGAAATTCTTCTATATGGGGATGCTCTTGAGTTAATAATTCTCGTGCGACTGTCTGTGCTAATTCAATTCTATTTGTTAATAACCATCTTCCTGCTTCTATACATCCAGCCCTTTGGGATTCTAACTCTGGCAGCGATGTTGTTAATTCTCGCTCAATACATTTTAACGAGTAACGGAGCTTTTCTTGGCGTTCTTGAATATCTTTGAGGCTTATAACTCCACCATTATACAGTTTTTTGTCTTCTAACTCTTTTAATAAAATTTCTACCGTTGGTTTGATGATTTGAGTTAGAACACCTATTTGCTTTTGTTTTTGAATTTCCTGCGAAACTTCATGACGTAGCTCATATTTGGTAATTTTTTCTAAACGATTACTTGTACTTTCTTCTAACAAGTCAAGCTGTCGTTGTAAGGAGGATATCATCTTCTCTTGAGATGATGCAGTTTGAGATGACGTTTGATATAACTTTTTCTCTAAATCTTCTACTCTTCTTTGCATTTTTCTAAAAAGAGATGCATTTACCCAAGGGCTGAAGATAAAACCTGTAAAATCGTGCAAAGTTTTTCCCATTTTTTCTATAACTCCGGCGTTATTAATTTTCTCAGCCATGCTATTTATCCCTAGAATTTCATTTGTATAAGAGTGTTAAATTAAATTAAATAGATTTTTTATCTGTCTCTGAGAAACTTCAGTAAGAGTTTTAGCACTAATTGTCTCTCATAGAAAAAAAACTGTTCTAGTTGTTTCCCCACAGAAAGGAGTGTAGGGGAATCAGTTTGTTTTGGACTTGCTGAAAAACTGTATGTATTTAAAACCTGTTTCCCTTCTCTATTTTGACAGCCAATAGTTACTATAAGCAATAACCCGGTTCACGGTAGTGAAGTAATCTTCAAGCTGCTTTCTTACCACGGTTAATCGAGTAAATTATGCTGTATTTATCTCAAATTCAGCCAATAATTTTTATCAAGTGCAACCATACGGTTACTAAATGAATATTTCTTATGTTTATAATGCCTATTCTAGCAATTTAATTGTCTAAGAATATTTAAATATACGTAATTTTATTTGTAGGCTTCACTATCAAATTAAATTGTTGCATTTTCCAAAATCTGAATTAACTAAAATCTTATAAAAATTGTCTGAAAACTTTCTAATTTTTTTTATATATTACTATAGATAGATGCTTTTGAGGAGTAAAAATGGTATAAGAAAATATTCTATAAATTAGACTTTCAATTGATCAAGATTATTTAAATTGACTCAGATTAGATTGGGGTATTAGCGTTTTCTACACAAAAGTCATAGCCACGGTAGATACAATCAATATATGACTTAAGTAACGCTGTTAATAATTCACTCAAATCAGTTTAAATGCGAAAATTGGAGAACTATCGAGAATAGTTAGTAGCAGGCTTGGGTGCGGTGAGTTGCCAACTAATAAATTGTCATTTAACTTTAATTCATGTATCCTGAGCCATTGGAAACCGTTCTGATTTCAATTTTCACCCCTGGTAATTCATAATTAATAATTCATTAATCCTTAACCGTATCTAGAATCATGACAGATAAAAACCTAGAACCCGAAGTAACAGTAGAAATTAGTCCTCAAACCAGCGAAATGGTGGAAAGCCAAATGCCTGGTGAAACTCAAGAAGTTAAAGATGAAACCGCAGCTTTGATTGAAGCTATCAAAAAACGCGCTCAAGCAGAAGCACAATCTGCCGGTACCCTTACCCGGGAAACCTACTTAAATGCTGTACGTCAAGCCCGAGAAACAATCGAACAAAATCAGCTAATCGAACGCGCTCGGATCGAAAATGCTTTCGAGATGGTGCAAAGTGAAGCAACAAAAAACTTTGAATCGATTCTTGCAGAAGTGCAAGAACTCGGCGATAGACTGCAAGCCGCAGCACAAGCAGCTTGGGATGTACTAACAGCACCTCGCCCTAAACCTTAGTGTTAACAATAAACTGATTTTTTAAGACGCTGCATTCTTTGCAGCGTTTTTATTATTTTAGGATAACAAAAGATGGAGAAGGGGAGACAAGGAGATAATTAAAGAAAAAATTATCCAATGCCCAATGCCCAATAACCAATTATCAATGCCTAATATCTAACACCCAATAACTAACCGCTAACTCATATAATATTAAAGTTTTCAAAAAAACTTGAAAATCCCTGCTCGAATACCAAGAAGTAATACTTATGCGAACTTACTATTGCGGCGAAATCCGTTCATCTAATATTGGAGAAACTGTCACATTATATGGATGGGTAGACCGTCGCCGCGATCACGGGGGTGTGATATTCTTAGACTTGCGCGATCGCACTGGCATTGTACAAATTGTCAGCGATCCCCAACGGACTCCAGATTCTTACGAACAAGCAAATACACTACGTAATGAATATGTGGTAAAAATCACAGGGAGAGTATCGCAACGTCCAGATGACTCCCTTAATTCCCGCTTGCCTACAGGTGAAGTTGAAATTTACATTGATAATATCGAACTTTTGAATGCGGTGCGATCACAATTACCCTTCCAAGTTTCTACTGCCGACACAGAACCGGTACGGGAAGATTTACGGTTAAAATATCGGTATTTGGATTTGCGTCGGGAACGCATGGCGCGTAATCTACAGTTACGGCATCAAGTTGTCAAAGCTATCCGCCGCTACCTTGAAGATGAAGAAAACTTTATCGAAATTGAAACTCCTATATTGACTCGTTCAACTCCGGAAGGAGCAAGGGATTTTCTTTTGCCAAGTCGCGTTAATGCTGGTAATTGGTTCGCCTTACCCCAGTCACCGCAACTATTTAAACAAATTCTCATGGTATCGGGCACGGATCGATATTACCAAATTGCTCGTTGTTTCCGCGATGAAGATTTACGCGCTGACAGACAACCAGAATTTACTCAATTGGATATGGAAATGAGTTTCATGTCTGTTGAGGAAATTATCGCACTTAATCAAAAGTTGGTTTGTCATATCTTCAAAACTGTTAAAAACATTGATTTACCATTGCCTTTCCCACGTCTTACCTACAACGACGCAATGGAACGATATGGCAGCGATAAACCAGATACACGCTACGGTTTAGAATTAGTTAATGTCTCGGATTTACTCAAAGACTGCGGTTTTAAAGTATTCCGCGACGCTGTTGCCAAAGGTGGTATTATCAAGATTCTTCCCATACCCGGCGGCGATGTCATTTCTAATGTCCGTATCAAACCAGGTGGTGACATCTTCAAGGAAGCTAGCGAAGCAGGTGCCAAAGGTTTAGCTTATATCCGCGTCAAAGAAAACGGAGAAATTGATACTATAGGTGCAATTAAAGACAACCTCAGCGACGAACAGAAACAAGAAATTTTGCAGCGTACCGATGCGAAACCCGGACATTTATTACTTTTCGCTGCTGCTGATTGCAATACAGTTAATAAAACTTTAGATAGACTGCGCCAATTTGTAGCTAAAGAATTCAAATTGATTGAACCAGATAAAATTAATTTACTTTGGATTACAGATTTCCCAATGTTTGAATGGAATGCAGATCAAAAACGTCTTGAAGCATTGCATCATCCATTCACCGCACCCCATCCCGACGATTTAGAAGACTTAAAAACTGCCCGTGCCCAAGCTTACGACTTGGTATTTAATGGCTTTGAAATTGGCGGTGGCAGTTTGCGAATTTATCAGCGAGAAGTTCAAGAACAAGTATTTGAAACAATCGGCTTATCACCAGATGAAGCATACAATAAATTCGGCTTCCTGTTAGAAGCTTTTGAATATGGTACTCCTCCCCACGGTGGCATAGCCTACGGTTTAGATCGATTGGTTATGCTATTGGCAGGGGAAGAATCAATTCGAGATGTAATTGCTTTTCCTAAAACTCAACAAGCAAGTTGTTTGCTAACCGATGCACCTTCTAGTGTAGATGCTACTCAATTAAAGGAATTGCATGTTGCTTCAACCTACAAGCCTAAATCAAAATAGTGCTTGATATTTGCAAATTTTATAGGACTTACGCACGGGTAAGGTAACTATAGTCATTGCGACATAAAGAAGCATTCACCCGGAGGGTGTGGATTATCCCAAACCTTGGAAAATCATGGCGAGTGCGTAAGTCCTATTTTATAGTCTTTGATTACATTGACTTTTAAATTTCTTTGTGAGCAGTAATCTTCCTTGGGAGAACTACAACCACCTCTTTTCTTATCAGCCTTTCAAGCCTTTGGATGAACGGAACATCACACAAAACTGTATTTGACTCAAGTGAAATTGGCTATATACCTCATAAAAGTGAAATAAGCTGTATGAATCTAAACGTTCTAACAATACCTTGATACTTGCTTGAGGTTTAACTATTAAATCTGCCTATTGATAAGATTAGGATATATACATTGTTTTGTTACTATTTTCTGTATCCTAAATATCAAATTTTAAGATTGTCATTGTTACTTGTATTGGGAACAAGAAACTCTGTTGTCTCCAAAATTCTCATCTTTAATATAAAGTTTATTTCTTTACATTATACTTACAGCTTATCCAGAGTATATATGATGCTCAAAAAAATGTTTGCTATAAGAAAAATTTTTAGCCATTCTAAAGTAATATAAATCAGTAAAGTAGGATAAATAAGCACTAAATCCAGCATATCAAGAGGAAAATACCCAATAATTAGTTTAACAACCTGACGATTACTACTTTGTGCGATTCTAAATGTGTCAAGAGGTCTGTTGCAAAAGTTTCTTTAGTCTGTTGCTTATTTAAAAATGAAGACTGAATAAAATCGATTTGCAATAAAATATCAAGATACTGTATAATTACTTATAAGAATATAAATAGTTTTCTCAACACTCAAGACAATATGCATTGCGGCCTTCTTCTTAAAGGCTTATGTTTCTATTGGGAAAAGTATCTATAAAGCTAATATCAAGGTATTATAAAGATAATGTCAAGATATTGTGAAGTATAAAGCTAAGGTATTGTTAGCAGTCGCAAGCATTGTTAGCATTTCAAAATGTTACAATCAATACAAAGGAGGTTGTACGTTCTTATAGCTATTAACATCCTAGATTGCTGCTTTTAATCCTCTGTGAACTTATGACGGGAAAAAATATTTTTTGTTTCCGTTCAATCCAGGAAAAGTCTATAGCGTCCATATCTATAGAGGATTTTTGGTTTTAGTAATGATGATGCATTTAGTATGGGTGTGTCATTTATTTAGTCAGTTTAAGTTCAGTCAGAAAGTTTAACATCCTAGATAATTAATATATTGTGTAGGTTAAAAGGTTAAAAATTCTCGATATTTGCTTGCTAATCGGAAAAATTAATAGCTAAGCTACAAAGCCTGCATCTTTTTGACGCGGTTAATTATATTTCATCACAATTCATATAAGTATCTATTACTGAGTTGGGCTTTGATGGTCTATTCGATCTCGGTCCCTCTAAAGCTACCTTTTGTTGTTACTGTAGGTAAATTATTTGCAGTACATAAAGGTATCGTACTTTATGGATAATATCAGTTGTAGGCTAAAGCTATTAAGCGTTTGAGTCAAAGGATTGGGATGAGTGCAAAAGATATTTCATGCAGGGATTCTTTATTTAATAAATAGTCTTTTTTTAAAAAAAATGTCATTTAAATAATGCTCTGATATAGCAATCTCTAATTATGTCCTTGCAAATAAATATAGGATTACTGTATGATTATAATCAGAAATTTAGTATAGATTGAGACTGGTAGATATAAAAATTAGGAAGTGAAAGTCATGCCAGAATAGATATTTATTTGGGGAACCAAGAGGTTTTGAATACAACGTGAATTGCATCTATCTGTAGATAAGTAGATGGGTGCTGCTTAATTAATTTTGTATGTAAACACAAGAATTATTTGGCTTCAATAAGTTTATAAAGCAGCGATTGTATCAAGAAATCTGTTACTGCTGCATTCGGAATAGCCAAATGTCTAAATTGCAATAGTTGCGTTGATTTTGAGCGACGCTATGGCTTTGATGGTTTGGTGGTTCTCAGTCTTTCGGGTTGCCTTAGCTGTGTATTTTCTGACAAAAAGGATTGAATAATATCCTCTATGTAGAGTATAAATTATAAAATTGCGTGCATCTAATTTCTATCTTAGTCAGGACTTACGCAACTGCAACGAGACAATTTAAGTACTTTAAACCTTAAGATGCCCTCCCTAATCTCTTTGAAATTGGGCTTTGCGTAAGTCCTGTAAATGAAAATTCCAGGTTGATAAAATCTTAACCTAAGTGCCATCGGTGCTGATTGTTAAGGGTTTTTGAGACAGTGGTTTTATTTATAAGGCTCTATAGTTATCGGAAGTGTACGTATGTAAGCAACTCAGGTCTAAAGACACTGAGCTTTAGCCTAATTCAAAGAAACTAGTCGGAAACAAACTGAGTTGTCCTTCCAACTGGCAACTTATCTTCAGGCTTTCGGGCTGGATTACGGACAACCCCAAAGCTGCAATAATAAGCGCAGCATTTATATCAGCGTCATGTTCAAAACCGCAATTACCACACTTATACTTTTTTCCGTTGCGATACGACTTCCCTTTAACAGGGTGGATGTGGTGGCAGCGCGAACAGGTTTGAGAAGTATAGGCAGGTGGAACGAAAACAACCGGAATACCAGCAATGCAAGCCTTGTAATCAACAAACATTCGGAGTTGATAAAATGCCCAGTTGTTGGTTCTACGTCGTTCCGTTTTGCTACGTCGCTTTTGATTAAGAGATTGACGAATATTTGTCAAGTCCTCAAAAGCAAGCGCAGCGTTATTATTTTTTGCATCTTGAACAAGTTGCTTAGAAATATTGTGATTCAGCCACTTTTGAAAACGTTGCTCTCTCCCAGAAAGCCTTCTCATCAGTCGTCTAGAACTGCGAGTGCGTTTGGATTGAATGTTTGCTCTGACCTCGCTGTAACGGTCACGAGTAGCTTGAATCTTTTTACCACTCCAGGACTTACCAGTCGAAGTTGTTGCAATATCACGCCTACCCAAATCAACGCCAATTACTTTGCGAAAAGTCTGTGCGTCCCGGTTCCCAGGCGCAGAACTTTTCAAGACAGGTGTTTTACCCGTTGGGTGGGTTGGGAGGTCAACACATATATTGATGTAGTAGTCACCGCGCTTAGTCTTATTCAAAGTTGCTGCTGTCGGAGATTGACCTTTGAGCAACGCTCTTTGATAGTTGCCAATCGACAACTTGAACTTTTTGCGACCACACATCAAAGTAATCCCAACAGTCTGTAAGTCTTCAATATATTGAAAAGTTCTAATATCCAAGCTCAAAGAAGTTGGACGAAACTTATGTACTTGCTTTACCGCCTTGGCATTAACAATTACGCGACGAATAGCTTGACAAACATGGTTAGCTTTCAAGCCTGTAGACTCTTTGACTGGTTTATAAACCTTGTGGTGGAGCTTGGTAGTATTCCAACAATTATCACGCTTTG
The DNA here is from genome assembly GCA_039820645.1 of Cyanobacteria bacterium J06633_8. Lineage (GTDB taxonomy): Bacteria > Cyanobacteriota > Cyanobacteriia > Cyanobacteriales > Nostocaceae > Rivularia. The sequence continues at coordinate 36,922 of JBCBPQ010000019.1, forward strand.
CGATTTCGTATATCTGGTTACAAGCATCGGCAAAACCCTGCAAAGTCACGTCAATTTCTTGACGCAACTCGGTAGGGACTTGAAGCTTACATTTTACAGATATAGTTTGCATTTGAATCTTGTAAATACTCATCCAACTATAACACTTGACGACATGGATAAGCACAAGTTCCTACAAAAGAACCCGGCGAATAAATTCGCTCGTGCCGCTTGCCTCTCAGGTCTAAAGACTCTGAGTTTCCCGCATTCCGGGTGTTTCTTATGAAAGATTTGAAATTGCTCAAAAGATGCGATCGCAATCGCAAACGTTCCAAGAGAAGGGCTATTTACTGTCCGATACATGGATGTTATTTACATAGCGTCAGCCAAAAATACAAACTATTTGCTTCCCATGCGGGGCAACTGCAACAAAAAGGAATTGGACGACAGAATGCCAAAATACTGATAGCAAGCCAAACAGCAGTACTTTTAGAAAATGAATGGTTAGAAGCATTTTGGTGTGACGAATGCCAGCAAACAAAGTGGTACCATGTCGAAAAACTTGGTAAAAGTACCGAGCAAAATGTCGGGCGTGCTTCATATTCGATATCTTTAGCACCTAGTCATTTATGGGAACAAGCTGTAGGAGTAGATGAAGCTAGAGGCAATCCCAGTGTCAGCGAATTTACTCGCAGACATGCACGAATGGCGAGTTATAATAACTTTTCGAGATGAGGAAATAGCAGCAGCATCCTCATAAGTTGAAAACGTCAGTTATGCCAAAGTAAAGAAATATGATCGTCAGAGTTTAACTCAGTAACTAAATTGATATATGCTAACTTCATTCAACTTCTCAAATATTAGATCTGATTGTTTTTATTTGAATTTAGATAAATAGGGTATAAAGCATAAGAGGTGTTACTTTGAACAGGAATCCGTTTGTAAAGTTAAAAAACGGCAAAATAGTAAGCGTTGAACATCCAGCAACAGCTTATGCAGATGAAACCCCAGTAAATACCAGCAAAAAACCAGTAGCGCCAAAAGCAACCGGTTTATTTTACATACTGCTTCTATTATTTGTAAATGCCGGTATTTGGAGTGGAGCTTTTATGTATTTAGCTACAGCTAAATCCAAATTTGTTAGCGAATGGGCAATAAATATTCCTGGTAGCGGCTCAACTTCTAACATCAATCTTCCCGATATTGGGCAAGCCACCTCTCAAAATTATTCAGCTTATGCCGGAGCTAATTTCGATCCTAGAGAAAACTACAAGGCGATCGCCAGTAGCGAGCAAGTATTAAATACAGCCGCCAGAATCGTCAACATGCCACCTAAAAAATTTGGCAAGCCGCGAATTAGGATAGTTGACAACACATCTTTGATGAAATTTGAGTTCAAAGGCTCTACTCCCCAACAAGCAAGAAGAAAATCTATAGCTTTACAGAGTGCATTTGAAGCAAAATTAGACCAGTTAAGAAATGCAGAAATCGCGCAGCAAAAAGCACGTTTAGAAACTGGCATGGAAACCTCCCGTCGCAAGCTGAAGGGCGCTCAAAAACGGCTGAGTATATTTAAAGCTAATTCTGGCTTAAACTCTGAAGAACAACTGAGAAATTTGGCAGTAAATATAGAAGAATTGCGGCGACAGCGTAGCGAACTAACAGCCCAGCAAGAACAGTCCCAAGCTCGGCTTTCAGAATTAGCAGGCAACCTCAACTTGTCTTCCAATCAAGCTTCCGATGCTTTTGTTTTGCAAGCCGATCAGTTATTTCAAAATTATTTAAATACCTATAGCGAAGCTAACAGCAAACTACTTAAAGCTAGTGCAAAATTAACCAAGGCTCATCCAACATTTATAAATATTAGAACAGAGCAACAGGCAGCCCAAAATGCCCTTTTGAATCGAGCGCAAGCTCTTTTGAATCGTCCTGTCAGTATGGCTTTAGTCAATCGACTCAACTTTAGTAATAAAGAATCATCTGGTTCCAAACGCGCCATATTATCAGAACAATTGGTAACAACTAGCGTTGAAAAGCAAGGAATAAAAGCCCAAGTCAGTGCTTTAAACTCAGAGATTCCGAAATTAGAAGAAAGGTTGAAAAAATTATCCCAACAGGAGTCGGTAATGGAAGACTTGAGACGAGACGTGCAAGTTGCCGAAGCCGTGTTTTCATCTACCATTGCCAAGTTAGACTTAGCCAAAACTAGCGTATCTTCCTCTTATCCAGAAATTCAGCCTCTAGCAAAACCTAGTTTACCTTCCGAGGACGCTGGGGTCAAAAAACCTTTGGTGTTGCTGGGTGCAGCATTAGGTTCTTTGCTATTTAGTAGTGGAATTATTGGATTATGGAAAGCTAAGTTGCACCAGCAAAAACAAGAACGCCATCTTCGAGAATATATAGAATATCCAGAATTTGTAGAAGACTACTACTAAAATATTTCAACTATGAAACCCCAAAACTTTGAAGAAAGTTTAATTTGGTACGTAATTATCGGCACCTATGTTATTTACGCATTGGGACTAGTGTTTCCCGTTTATTCTTCATTAGCTTGGATATTAAGCGGATATTTAGTTTTTAAACTTTTACTGCAAACCAAGACAACTCCATTAGAAGAAAAAATTACTGTTCCCTGGCTAACTTGGCTGTGGGGAATTTGCTCGTTAATTACCTTATTTGCCACTTATGTCGGCATAACAGATTTTAACTTAGGAACAATCCCTCTTTTGAGGTCTATTTTAGGTTGGTTGACGAGTACGGCAATCATCCCGTTATTTTTATTAAGTGGATGTTTAAATATTAGACCGCAATTGATTTATCGAGCCATATGTATATTGTGTTTGCAAAGTTTAGTCGCAATCCCCATTGCTTATGCTGCTTATGCTGCCAACTTACCGGAAATTCTTTATACATCTCCCATTGAAAGATTGATTCAAAATGGTCCTATTTTCCACAACGTAGGGTTTTACACTTCAGATTATGGAGTCGATAATGTTCGCTTATTTCTATTTACTCCTTGGTGTCCGGCTTTAGGTCTTGTCAGCAACGTATACTTTTTTATGGCGCTTCAAGAGTCGAATAAAAAATGGAAATACATTGGCATTGGAGGAGCGATCGCCATGAATATTGTGTCACTTTCTCGATCGGCTTTAATTTCTTTACCGATAGTGTTAATAGTTCTGTGGGGTTTCAAAAACTTTACTCGTCCTTTGGTGCAAATAGCAGCTGGACTTATTTGTTTTACTGCTGGAATTTTTAGTAGCCCTATAAGTAATGCTGCTACAGAATTTGTTGATTCATTTCACAATTCTAGGGCAGATTCTTCAAGAGTTCGTGCTGCTTTACAAAGGGTAGGAATCGAGGCTTGGAAAGAAGCTCCTATCTGGGGGCACGGAGTTCAAAAACCAGGACCGCCAGTTTTAGCAAATTTACCCATCGGTTCTCATCATACCTGGGTTGGGCTGTTATATACAAAAGGATTAGTTGGTTTTATGGCTTTATTTGTGCCCGTACTAATTAGCTTAGTAGACTTATTAATTAAGGCAGAACATAGTAAAATCGCCGAAACATCTTTCAGCATTTTACTAATATTGATTTTATTTTCATTTGGGGAACAAATAGATATTTTAGGCTACATTATTTGGCCGGGTTTGATAATTATGGGTATTGCTTTTAAACAAAACATTAGAAAGCCAGTTTTGACATTATCTTGATATTTTATTGTATGGAAACTTCAACTAACTTAAATATTTGTGTAAGTAGTAGTTAATAAATTATCTAATAGTTAGATTTGAAGGTTTAAACTAATAGAATCAACTTTTGGTTGTTATTGATAACAAATTCATCAGTATCTTAAATCACTTCACTATTTATGTTATAAAAATACGCTTCTTTAATAAAAAATAATTTTTCCTCTCAGTAGTTAGAAATATAGTTGTATATTATTTTGAGAAACTATCTATTTAAATCTCAACTACTTCTGATAAAAAAAATCAATTATAGTGTTATTATCTCTTTTTAATCAATTAAATAAAGATACGGGAAGTATCTACCAAATAAATGATAATTGAAAAGATTAAACAACAGTTATCAAACCAGTTCATCCGTAATATTGGGTGGCTTGGAGGTGCTGAACTAGTAAATCGGGTATTTCGTTTAGGTGCAACAGTAATATTAGCTCGTGCCTTAACTCGCGAAGATTATGGACTAGCAGCAATTGTTTTAACCATCAATGAATTTACAACGGTTTTTACCCTCAGAGCCGGAATTGGAGGTAAAATTGTTCAAGCGGATGAAGAAGACGTAGAAGTATTTTGCAATACAGCCTACTGGTTAAATTGGATATTATGTATTTCCCTATTTTTACTCCAATGTATTGCCGCTTTTCCTATAGCTTGGTGGTATAACGAAGAAAAATTAATTTTACCACTTTGCGTGTATAGTTTGGTCTATTTAATGCTACCGTTTTTTGCCGTTCATAATGCATTAATTGATAGAGCCAATAGACTCAAAGTTACGGCAATCAGTACGGCAATTCAATCAATGCTGAATAACATTCTGATTCCAGTATTTGCGCTGTCTGGTATGGGAATGTGGGCTTTAGTATTGCCGGGACTTTTGACTACTCCAGTATGGATTGTAGTAACTCACTATTACGAGCCTTGGCGACCAAAAATGCATTTAACTTTCAAAAGGTGGAAAGAAATTGTCAATTTTGGTAAAGATGTACTGGGCTATGAACTGTTAGAAAAACTTCGAGCAAATATCGATTATTTACTAGTAGGGAGATTCTTAGGGGTAGAGGCGTTAGGAACTTACTTTTTTGCTTTCAATGCAGGTTTGGGCATCAGTTTAAATGTAATCAATATAATGGTATGGCCTCTTTATCCCCATTTATGTGCTGCCAGACAGAATTTTAGTGAATTTAAGCAAAAATATTTTCACAGTTTGAAAACCATTAGCTTAGTTATAGTACCTTTAGTTCTTCTCCAATCAAGTTTAGCTCCGTTTTACGTACCGATTGTATTTGGTGAGAAGTGGAAAATGGCAGTACCTATATTAGTACTAATTTGCCTTTCCGCTATACCCCGCCCCTTCGGTACCGCAGCAGCTTTACTATTACAGTCTTTAGATAAAGCTTGGATCAATTTGCGCTGGAGTGTAATTTTTACGGGGATATTTATCGCTTCAATATTTATTGGTATGCAGTGGGGAATTCTTGGAGTCGCAGTATCTGTATTAGTTTCTCATGCCCTAGCAATGCCAATATTTACAGTATGGGCAACAAAACTAGTTTTTGCGAAAAACTCGACAGAATTTACAGATACAAAACCAAAAATAAAGTCTTCTAAACATTAGCAGAGGGCAAATAATAAAGTCTCGTTCAAATTTATTGAATTTATCAAATGATCATGAGTGCTGCATTTACAGTTGTTATGCCAGCCTATAACGCTGCTGCATATCTACCACAAACAATTGAATCGGTTTTAAATCAAAGTTTTACTGATTTTGAATTAATAATTATCGATGATGGCTCTACTGATAATACCCCAGAAATTGCCTATTACTATAAGGAAAAAGACCCAAGAATTAAACTTTTATTGCAAGCTAATCAAGGAGTCTCTGCAACTCGTAATAAAGGAATAAATGATTCTAATTCCAAGTACATTGCTTTTATAGATGCTGACGATAGATGGTTACCCGAACATTTAAAGCTACATTTTAAACATTTGGAGCAAAATAACAGTTTGGGAGTTAGTTATGGGAAAGTAGAATTTTTACACCCTGATGGCAACCGTACCGGAAAAATTGGTAGGGGGCGTTTAACTAAGCTACAGCCCCAACATTTTGTATATGAAAACCCCACGATGACTGTATCAAATATTGTGGTACGCAACCAAGTTTTTGAAGATATTGGCTGCTTTGACTGTGACATGAACTACTCCGAAGATATGGATTTACTGTTTCGAGTAGCCTGTAGCCAATGGAAAATTGAAGGTCTCGATCGTGTCTTAATAGAGTATAGAACGACACAAGGGGGACTGTCTTCACAACTTTACAAAATGGAAGAGGGTTGGGAGACTTTAATGGCTAAAGCTAGATTAAGGGCACCCAAACTAATTGAGCAACATTATTCCAAAGCTAGGAGCAACCATTTACGCTATCTGGCTCGTAGAGCTTTTCGCTTAAAACTTTCCCCTCAAGTTGCGGTGGATTTTTTAAATCGAGCATTGAGTTCAGATTGGCAATTAGTAATTAGGGAACCAGGTACAACTTTATTTACAATGCTCGCAGTTTATGGCGCTCTAGCCCTCAAATATGTAAACTTACGTAAATTTGCCCAATCTTCATGAAAATTATATAAAAACTTTACCTTTTTTAGATATGTTTGCTATATTACATCTAATTATCTTGTATTATTTGTAACGGTAAAGCTTATAGACCAAATCAACTGATATGAAAGTATGCTATTTAATTCAAACTTATAAAAATCCGGAACAGATTTATAGACTGGTTAAATTGATTAAAAGTACGACCTCAAATTCATTAATAATTGTTAGTCATAATTTCAAGAGTTGTAGTTTAAACACTAGCTTATTTAAGAGGCTAAAAAATGTAGAGGTTATTCCCAACAATGGGGTGATGATGGGAAGTTTTGCGATTATCCAAGGTTTTTTTGATGCAATTAGTTGGCTATTAAATAATCAAATCAAATTTGACTGGCTAATAAATTTGACAGGTCAAGATTATCCAACACAGCCTCTTTATAAAATTGAAAATTTTTTATCAAATACCAATTATGATGGTTTTGTTGAATATTTTGACGTTTACTCCAAACAAAGTCCTTGGAGTAAAAAAATTGTGAATACAAGATACTTGTATAGTTACAAGCATTTCCAAGATTACTTATCTTATCAGCAGAAGTATGTATTAAAGCCGATTAAATACATAGTTAACAGTTGTCAGCCATTTGTGAGATTAGATTATTCCTATGGATTAATCATTGGAGTGAAAAACTTTTATAATTTATTTGACAAAAATTTCACTTGCTATGGTGGGTCTTTTTTTGTCACAATTTCTCAACAATGTGCTGTTTATTTGAATAACTTTATTCGCGAAAAACCTCGAATTTTAGAATATTATAAAAAGACTTTTATTCCCGAAGAGTCTTTAATACAAACAATTTTAGTAAATAGTAGAAAATTCAACTTATGCAATAATAACTACCGGTATGCAGATTTTACAGGTAGTCGTCACGGACATCCACGCATACTAACCAGTAAAGATTTTGCAGTTCTAAGTAATGATAATATCCATTTTGCTCGTAAGTTTGACCCCAAAATTGATAGTGAAATTCTAAACAAACTAGACCGTAGAATACTAACTAACAAAGACATTAATGTAAATTTTAAATTCAATCAAATTATGCCTGCTAGTAAATGTATAAAAGTATTGAATAATAATGTGTCGCTAAATATGTCATCGTAGTATTTAACCTTACATTAAACCATTTTTAATCAATAAATGGCAGTTGTGGATGAAGCGTTTAGTTGATAGAAACGATTCCCTCGCAATTAACTTTTTATGGCTAATGCATTGTATAATCATTAATGAAAAAATATTTCGTACAAGTATTTTATACCGGTAAATTATAATGCCTAGAATTTCAGTTATCGTACCGGCTTATAATTCTCAAAGTACAATTCTAGAAACAATCAACTCAGTTTTAGAGCAAACTTTTTCAGATTTTGAGCTAATAGTTATTAATGATGGTTCCACTGATAATACCCCCTCGATTTTGGCATCTGTAAAAGATGCAAGATTAAAAGTTTATTCCTATGCAAATGGAGGTTTACCAACAGCTAGAAATCGAGGTATTGCTAGAGCTTCAGGAGAATTTATATCTTTTATCGATGCAGATGATTTGTGGACTCCGGATAAATTAGAACTGCAACTTCAAGCTTTACAAACAAATCCTTCGGCGGGAGTAGCTTATAGTTGGACAATTTGTATGGGTAATAATGGCAAGTCATTTCACCCTGGTGTATCTGAAAGTTATCAAGGCAATGTTTATCCAAACTTATTAGTAGGTAACTTTATTGCCAGCGGTTCAAACGTACTTCTTCGTAAAGAAGCTATTGAGTCAGTAGGCTATTTTGACGAAAGCTTGAAATCATGCGAAGACTGGGATTACTGGTTGCGATTAGCGCCAAAATGGGATTTCGTAGTTGTGCCCAAATCGCAAATTATTTATCGACTATCTTCTGGGGCTATGTCTAGCAATCTTGGTGTGATGGAGAAATACCAAACTCTGGTGTTAGAAAGAGCTTTTGAATCGGCACCTCCACAACTACATCATTTAAAGAATCGGGGTTTTGCTTATATATATTTATTTATGACACGACTTTATTTGAGTCGAGCTAATAATGCCGAGGTTGTGAAACAAGCTACTCAAAAATTATGGAAAGCAATTCGTTTATCTCCAAATATATTAATGAGTAAAGAAGCTTTGTTGTTGGTAATCAAGCTTGCCCTATTGCGAATTCTCTCTCCAAAAATTGCTTCTAATATTTTAAGCAAAACCATTAGAGTTCGTAAAGCTGCCGATCCGAGATTGCAAACTAATTAAATTAGAAGCTATTAATTGCCAGTAAACAAAAATTTGAGTTTATCTAAATGAAAATCAAAAACAATTATAACCAATATTGTTAGCATCTGTTAGTATTTGACTTGCTACCAATTTTTTTGTGTCGTTACATCTACCGATTAATTATGAATCAGGAAACCATGAATCAAAAAGTATCTGTAATTATTCCCCTATATAATGCAGAAAAATATATCAAAAAAACTTTACAGTCTATTTTAGACCAAACATACAAAAATATAGAAATAATCATTGTGGATGACGAATCTCCCGATAATAGCGTTGAATTATGTCAGCAATTTACTGATTCTAGAATTAAAATTATTCATCAAAAAAATCGTGGCTTAGCTGGTTCTAGAAATACAGGTATCCGTCATGCAGAAGGAGAATACATAGCGTTTATGGATGCCGATGATATTTGGCTACCAGAAAAGCTAGAAAAGCATATAAATCATTTAGAAGCCAATCAGGAAATAGGAGTTAGCTTTAGCCGTTCTGCTTTTATAGATGAAAAAGATAAACCTTTAGGTATATATCAAATCACCAAACTTCAAGATATTACTCCCCTCGATATACTTTGTCGGAGTCCCATTGGCAATGGCTCGGCAGCGGTTTTCAAAAAAGCTGTTTTTGAAGATATAAAATTTCAAGATAATCTTTATGGATACGTGGAAGATTATTACTTCGACGATACTTTTGCACTTTCTGAAGATATCGAATGTTGGGTAAGAATTGCCCTTACCACTAACTGGAAATTTGCCGGTTTAGCTCAACCATTAACTCTTTATCGAGTTCACTCGCAAGGATTATCAACCAATCTCAAAGTGATGTTAGACACTAGGGAAAAACTATTTGAAAAAACTAGCTCTTATGCCCCAGAGCAAATGAAAAGTTGGATTAAAGCAGCAAGAGCTTATCATCAAAGATATGTAGCTAGGAGAGCCGTTACTATTAATAAAGGATTTTTTGCTTTAAAATTAATGTGTCGCTCTATTTGGAATTATTGGCGCATTATAATTGAAGATTTTCAACGTACCTTTGAAACTATTGCTGCTGCAATTTTACTTTGCATAGTACCGAAGCCATTCTACGATCAAGTAAAATCGGTAGCTTTGAAAATAGTCGGAAACCTTCAACAGAAAAGTATAGATAAAGACAAATTGAGAGAAGCATCGTAAAAAAGTCAATTAAAGCTTAATTCTCTTTCTTAGTGTAGATATATCAGATTACGAAGTATTGTTTACTAGTAATCGTCTGTTGCTTATCAAAAATTACCAGTAACCTAAGATGCAAACTATACTTGAAAGTCCAAAATTCACAATCATAAAACCATCGAATTCAATTACAGCTGCTAATGCACACCTGCTTGAAAGAAAACTAACTAATGTATTAAGACAGAATTCGCATCTGAATTTATTAGTTGATATGCAGCAAGTAGAATTTATCGATAGCTGCGGATTGATGGCTTTGATATCAAGCTGCAAATTAGCTCAAAGCTTAGAAAAACGGTTTAGTCTTTGCTCGGTTTCCAGTTCTTTGAAAATAATTATTGAACTAACTCAGCTTGATAATGTATTTGAGATATTTGAATCTGAAGCCGCATATAAAGAAACGCTGTAATCAAGACACCCAATAATTGATTCAAACAATGCGTTTCCCTAATGTATTTAATTTTCGTCCGCGTAAAATATTTGGCATAGTCTTTATTGCATTAATAACTGCATTTTCCATTCAATTTTTCTTTAATTCTCATCAAGCTGTTCGCAGCTTATCCCACCAAGCTACTATCGCCAACACTCGTTACCAGGGTTATCCTTCTTTGGGTAATACCAATGTTGCCATAGGCGGAGGAGGTTATGTCACCGGAATATATCTTCATCCAAAACAGCGCAATTTGGTTTATATTAAAACCGATATTGGCGGCTTTTATCGCTGGAATGCTGTTAATTCAACTTGGATACCGCTTAACGAACAACTGTCTTTAGCTAATAGCAATTATTACGGAGGGGAAGCTTTAGCACTTGACCCGAAGGACCCTAATATTGTATACATTGCTGTAGGCAAATATACTGCCGATTGGTGGGAGCATCAGGGAACAATCCTCAAATCCTTAGATAGGGGGAGAACTTGGATTAAGCTGAATATTGACCTAAAAATGGGCGGCAATGAATCGCAAAGATGGACGGGTGAAAGATTAGCGGTTAATCCTTTCAACTCTGAAAATCTATTGTTTGGTTCCCGTCAAGATGGGTTGTGGAGATCTGATAATGCTGGTAAGGCTTGGGTAAAAGTCAAGTCATTTCCCAATTTTGAAGATGATATCGGCATTAATGCGATTGCTTTTGATAAATACAATAAAGGCATTATTTATGCTCTTGCTCACAAGCATGGAGTATATAAATCTACAGATACGGGCAATAGCTGGATAAAAATCACTGATAGTCCCGCTGAAGTCAACCGTATTGCCATAGCCAGTAAGGGTTCTTTGTACCTAACTCATTCTGGTGGTGTAAGTAAGTTTGTCAAAGGTAGCTGGCAAGATATTACCCCTCTTGGAAACAAAATTGCTTTCAATGCTGTTACCATTAATCCCAATAATCAGAGTGATGTGATAGTTGCTACTTATAGCGATTCCTATACAGAGATTTTTCGTTCTGGAAATGGTGGGGACAAATGGACTCAAGTTAAAGGAGAGAAGAACAATACGGTATCTTGGTGGTCTAACTATATGAAATCAAAACCCTCGATAGCAAGTATCGAATTTGACCCTTTGACTCTAAATAGAGTTTGGTTAACAGATTGGTATGGAATATGGCGAACAGATAATATCAATCGCAATGGGGTTGTATGGACAAATTATCAGCAAGGGCATGAAGAAGTTGTCACCTTTACCTTGGTTGCAACACCTTCGGGAGCATTAATCAGCGGTTTGGCAGATGTTGAAGGATTTTATCATGACAGGGGACCCCAGGAATATCCTTCCAAAATGTTAAGCAGTAAGCCTCATGATTTTCAAGATACTTACAGCATTGCTTATAGCCAAAAACATCCCTTGAGAATGGTGCGTGTTGGGGGGAGCCGTCATAACAACACCTATAGCGGTGCGACTTCAAGGGATGGTGGAAAAACTTGGAAAAAATTTCCTAACTTTCCTGTGAATCAAATGGCAACACGAGTTGCGATGTCTGCAAGCAATCCGGATTTATTCGTTGTCACCCTTAGTGGTAATCAACCTCTGCGAACTATAAATGGTGGTGTTTCTTGGCTTCCGGTTACTGGCTTACCGTCGGGCTTCGAGGGTAATTGGAATTGGACGCAACCTTTAGTTGCAGACAAAGTTGATGGCAACTTATTTTACTACTACGCCGATGGCAAAGTTTATCGCAGCGACAACGGTGGTAAATCTTTTGCAGTTGTTTCTGCATCACTGCCTTCAACTGAATGGCACTCTATTAAAACAGGCTCTGGAGTCAAAGGCGACTTATGGCTGAGCTTAGACAAACAAGGGCTTTACAATTCAACTGATGGAGGCGATAGCTTTACTCAAATTCCCGGAGTAAAGAGGGCATATTTGATTGCATTAGGTAAGCCCAAAATCGGAAGTAGGGGTAACGCAGTTTATTTATATGGAGAAATTCTTGACAAAGGCAAAGGCATATTTCGTTCTTTAAATAATGGTAAAAGTTGGCAAAGAATAGGCAATAAAAATAAACCTATCGGTAACGATCCAAATTTTATGGAAGCTAGTTCTACAGAGTTTGGTTTAGTTTTTATTGGTACTAACGGTAGAGGAATTTACTACGGCAAATAATTCAAATTCAAGACAAAAAATGACTACAAACAAATCCAGCACCATCAACCACTTCGATGAAATAGAATTACTCGGAACTAAATTTCATAAAGTTAAAGTTCAAGAATTACTTAATTTTATAGTTAAATCTGCAAGTAGAGATAAAAAGACGTTAGTAGGAAATGTTAATGTTAGGGCAATGAATTTTGCCTGCGAAATGCCTTGGTACAAAGATTTTATTAATAGGTCAGACTTAGTATTTTGTGACGGGTTTGGGGTATTATTAGGTGCCAAAATGTGCGGTTGCGGTATAAATTCAGAACACCGCATGACTTGTCCCGATTATATAGAAGAATTAGCTAAGAAATGCGAAAGAGATAATGTTTCCCTGTATTTACTAGCAGGTAAACCGGGTGTAGTTGATAAAGCAATAAATAAATTGAAAGTTATTGCTCCCGATTTGAAATTAAAAGGGCATCATGGTTACTTTCACAAAACTGGTACTGAAAACGAATATGTTGTGAATGAAATCAACCAATTCCAGCCAGATATACTTTATGTAGGCTTCGGAATGCCATTGCAAGAACGTTGGATTATCGATAATTTTGACCGAATAGATGCAAAAGTTTTTCTACCTTTGGGTGCTTGCTTAGATTTCTATACGGGTGCAGTATATCGAGGTCCCCAATGGATGACTAATCGCGGGCTAGAATGGTTATCGCGAATGTTTACCGAGCCAAAAAGATTGTGGCAACGTTATATTGTTGGTAATCCTTTATTTTTCTATCGTCTTTTAAAAGAACGGTTTACAAAACTTTTCAAAAATAATAGTAAACCGTCATCAACATATTAAGGTAAATTAAATTTTTTCTTAAACTGAATCAAAGTATTCTGTTTAATTAGATATTATAACTATCAACCTTAATTCATATCTTGCACCTCTACGAGAAACCGGGTTTCTTGCAAATCATTCAATGAAATAATTATGCTTTAAGTTCGGAGAAACCCGGTTTCTTTGTGCTTGTTGAGAATGGTGCAAGATATGTGTTAAATGTCTATTTTTGCTTTGATAGCAAAATAAAGAATTGACTAACAATTTCCATACTATGGCTATATCTTTTAACTGAATCAATGATTCGACTTTGAAGATAACAAGACTTACGCAATTGTTACACTATCCTGTTGGTGCGTGACACTAAAAAGGTTATTATTCCTTTAACAATAAGTCAGTGTACAAGCACCCTACAAAAAAAATGTGCCAGTTGCGTAAGTTCTAGATAAGTCAAATTGTTTGTCAAATACATACAGCACTTTGTAGATAAATGAAGTACAGCCTCATATTATAAGACTCGTGTGGGATGGCGATAACTTGACGGTGAAATAGTTGATGGGGTCGGTTTCCGTCCCATCAAACTATTGAACCCGAAGGGGGAGATGTTCTTCCCCGAAGTTTGGGGGAAGAATATCTTCCCCCCAACTTCTCTTCGTCAAATTTACGAGCATCCTTGCCCTACGAGATGTACCTCACTAAGACGAAATATGCTGCATATACTTTGCTCCATTTTTGTGGAGCAAACTTTGATGACTTCATATCTAACAACTTTTAGCAATGTAGCTAACAATATTTATACAGGTGTAATACAGGCTATGGCTTATCGTTCTCTACCAGTAGTAAATTTTCAACCCGATTTAAGATCGGCGAAAGGCACAAATTTAAGGAAAGGAATTGCAATTAGGTTTCTGCGAGTTATAACCCTGATTTCAATCGATATGATTGCTTTAAGTTTAGCTTGGAATTTAGCAATTCATTTTGGAACTTTTGTAGAATCTCCTTGGACAAGAAAAGCTTCGTTTATTTCATTAATACTCGTAGTTGGAATTGGCATGATAGCTAGCAAAGGGCTATATTCACCCGGTTTATATCGTCGTAACTATACTGCTTTAATCAAAGCAGTGACTCTATCAGAAATTTTTTTACTATTAATTGCTTTTCTCTACGAACCAGATGCTTATCTTTCCCGTTCCAGCTTTCTAATGTCTTGGGTTTTATCGGTAAGTTTTACCTGTTTCGGACGCTTAGTTTTCGATTTTTCAACTAAATTGTTGCGTAAAAAAGGAGCTATTCGCTATCCAATTTTTGTAATTACCGATTCTCAAGATGGGGATGATTATCTAAAATTTATTCAGAAGGAAAATTGCTACAACCTTGAAGGTATTGCTGACTCAAAAAGTTTGGATCGAGAAAATCGAGAAGCAACATTTAAATTTCTCAAACAGCAAAGTGTAGTTGAAGCTTTTGTTTCTTGGAATGCGATTAAAAACCGTCTATATATATGCTGGCATTTTCAGACAGCCGGTATTACTTTACGCATACTTCCCACTACCAACCGTATTTATCATCCTAAGTCAACGCCATGGACAATTGGTAATGTTCCATGTTTAACAATTCCAGCGCCAATTATTGCAGGTAGCGATTTTTGGATTAAACGATGTTTCGACCTTTGTTGTGCAATTATTTTACTAATTCTGTTTTCCCCTTTATATCTATTAATCGCTTTACTGATTAAATTAGATTCTCCCGGACCAATATTTTTTAGACAAGAGCGAATTGGTTTGCATTGTAAAAAGTTCAAAATCTGGAAATTCCGGACTATGGTGACTAATGCGGAGAAATTACAGGCTAATTTAGAAGCAAAAAATGAAATCAAAGATGGGGTTCTTTTTAAGATGAAAGATGACCCCCGCATCACAAAAATTGGCAAATTTCTACGCCTTTACAGTTTGGATGAATTACCACAATTGTTTAATGTATTATTGGGGGATATGAGTTTAGTGGGACCTCGCCCTCTTCCTATAAGAGATGTTGAAAAGTTTCAAACTCCCCATTTTATTAGACAAGAAGTTTTACCTGGAATTACAGGGTTATGGCAAGTTTCTGGTCGCTCGGACATCGAAAAGTTTGAAGATGCAGTCAAACTCGATATTAATTACATTGAAAACTGGTCTATTCTTCTGGACATGAGAATTTTATTGCAAACTGTAAGAGTTGTCTTACAGAAAACTGGTGCCTATTAATAGGTGTGGTTGCTAGTAAGGGGAAGTTCTATTTTTATTCTTATCCTTGCTAGCAAAAAAGCAAAATATTTTTTTTCAATTATATAGTGATTGGTTTTTATAAACCTACAGATAATTAATATTAGCGATAAAAATCATCAGGATAGGGTAAATATGAGCTTTGATAAAATATCTTTCTCTGAAAGGTTTCTTACAACTATTTTCGGAGGAATTCCAAATATTTTCTTGGGGAAAAAAATCAGAAACTTCGTATATCGAAGTATTTTACATCGAATCGGTAAATCGGTTAATATTCAACATTTTGTTGAACTAATTGGAACTCCTTACATTGAAATTGGTAATCGAGTAAGTCTTTTAAAAGGAGTGCAGATTAATGCTTTAGGGCACCCTAAAAATAAAGTAAGTATAAAAGATAGAGTTCGATTGGAGCGCGGTGTAGATATTCGCTCATTATATAATACCCATATTCTCATTGATGAAAATGTATATATAGGCCCTTATGTAATTATTACTGGTACCGGAAATGTAAAAATTGGTAAAAACTGTTTGATAGCTCCCCATTGCGGAATATTTGCTAACAACCACGTGTTTGCAGATCCGACTCAAACAATTGAAGCACAAGGTACCACCGGTGAAGGTATTGTAATTGAAAATGACTGTTGGTTAGGACATAACGTAACAGTCTTAGATGGGGTAAGAATTGGCGAAGGAAGTATCATTGGTGCGGGTTCAGTTGTAAACAAGAGTATTCCTGCTTTTTCAATTGCAGTAGGTACACCTGCAAGAGTCATCAAAAATCGTCTTGATAAGCAAACAGCAAACTTATCGTCGCCATTGCGTAACCCGCAACCATGAAAATTTCAGCAAATTCAAGCAAATAGAGATAGATGCACGTCTAGATGAATAAAGCGGATGAATTTAAGTAAATATTTAAAGTCATCCACAGAGCGGTTTATCTCATTAGTAGATTTGAGAGAAAACGGGGATAGCCGTTTCTTTCAAATTTCTTACCCATTACTTTGCGATAAACATCTAAATAACCATCTACCATGCTCTTGATGCTGAAATTCTGCTCAACATGAGAGCGACATGCTTTTCTGTCTATTTCTCCTAAACGCTTAACAGCAGCAACAAAATCATCAACGCTATCGCACAAGAAGCCTGTTTTACCATGTGCAATTACTTCTGGTACCGAACCCATTGGCTTAGCAAGCACGGGGGTTCCGGCAGCCATCGATTCTGTCATTACTAATCCAAAAGGTTCTCTCCAAGTTATGGGGAACAGCATAGCGATAGCTCCACCCAAAAGTTCGTTCTTCTGGAAGTGGTTAGCTTCGCCTAAATATTGTATGTGTTCGCCATCAATATGAGGCTTAATCTTGCTCTCAAAATAATCAACATCAACCCTATCGACTTTGCCAGCCATCTTTAAAGGTACGCCGGATTTTTGAGCAATTTCGATAGCGATATGAGTTCCTTTCTCCGGAGAAATGCGCCCTAAGAATGCCAGATAGGGAGGATTCTGCGGTTCTTTATAAAAACGGTGACTTTCTGTATCAATACCGTTATACACCGTTCCAGCATAATTTAATTCTTTTAACGGCTCTCTTTGAGAGTCTGAAATGCTGACGTAGGGCTGTTCGCAGGCTTCAGTAAAAATCTGCTTAGTATCTGAATTGAAAGCTCCGTGTAGGGTATGAACCGTGGGAGTTTCAACAAAGCCAGCATGGAAAAGAGAAGTATAGCCAACATGAGAATGAATAATGTCGAAATTTCCAGCTTGCTTATAAACTCGGCTTAGCTGTAAAGCTTCATAAGCAGAATACTCAGTTATAGAGGGTTCTAAACGAAAAGCGCGGGGATAAACAGACTCTAACTTGGCTAAAGTTAGCGAATCACCCGAAGCGAACAAAGTTACCTCATGTCCTCGACGGACTAATTCATCGGTCAACAATCCTACGACCAACTCAATACCACCATAACCTGGGGGAGGTACTCTCTCCCATAGAGGCGCAATTTGAGCTATTCGCATATAAATCTCCTAAAGTTTTGTAATCAACTGTAACGAAGCGGGCTAGATATACTCAACCATTTTTAGATAGGAAAACGCATTTCTACTCGAAGGTATGAAATACAATAAACCGTTTTAACAGTTAGTATCTAGCAAATTGAAATCAGTTGTTGAACATAGCATTTCTGGATGAGAATTTGAATTAATCAAACATAGCATTGACGGACATACCCTGACATACCTGAAATCGAGTCGGCTTTTCGTCTAGCTTTGATGATCCCTCTTAAGTGTTTCCGCATACAATTCTCCTTGATTATACGCGAAAATCTCTAAAAAGTTTTGCTAGTTTCACTACATTATTGTCCACAACACCCTCTCTAAGCCTGATACAAAGCTTTCTAAATTTCATATTAAATCTAAGTTTTGTCAACTTTTATGTAAATAGTTATAAACACTACTAATACAGTAGTGTTAACCGCACTTCTATTAACTTAACAAAAATTTAATATTGTTCCTTGGTAAAAAAAACTTTGATTTTAGGGGCGTTGAGGCAATTTTTGAAGAAGACTGAAAAAAGGTTTGCTCCTTGAAATAGTTGATTTACCAGGTTTTTTTGCATTTACATTCAGTCAAAAAAATGAATGCCTCCGCAGCCAAAAATAAAATCTACATGTGTCAATCTAAATCTTAGTTTTGAAAATAAAAATCAATTTACAAACCTAGAATATTAGTAGAATATTCAATTAATACATATTAATGATTTTAATTTTATTTTTATTTTATATAAGAAATACTTTACATATTTTTTTGCAGCTTACCGGATTGATAAAAATATTCGGTACAAAGCTATAAAATGTAAGAAATACCTATCAAGAAAAAAATAGTTTTTTTGTTTGTTGAAAATTCCAATTATACGAAAACCCGCTTTAAGCGGGCATTAACACAACAAAACTATGAACTATAAACACTATTTGTACATAAATATTTCTGATTTTCTGCTTATATTTTTACAAAGATAGGGCTTTGTTGCAGAAATATTTATTGTAGATTAACTCAATTGTTTGCTAAATTGCATTGTTAATATAACACAATTATAGTATTGGTTGTTACAGATTTTTTGATAAAGATAAGTTAAATCACCTTGCTTATGTCCGATGGAACAACAAAAGAATCGCTAGTGACATTGCTTAGCGACTTTGGAATTAGCGACGAATATGTCGCAGTCATGAAAGGCGCGATAGCGCAAATTAACCCGATGTTGAGGGTTATTGATATAACGCATCAAATACCATCACAAAATATAGAGAAAGCAAGATTTTGTTTAATGAATGCTTTTCCTTATTTTCCACAAGGTACCGTACATATAGCTGTGGTAGATCCAGGAGTCGGCGGGAAGCGTAAAGGAGTTGCTGTTGAGTTAATGCAAGGTTTTTTAGTAGCTCCAGATAATGGCTTGCTTAGCGGAGTATTAAGCCAAAATTCTGCGATTGCGGCAGTAGAATTGACAAATCCAGAATATTGGCTGACATCTCACCCAAGCACTACCTTTCACGGAAGAGATATTTTTGCACCCGTAGGAGCGCATCTAGCTAGCGGCGTATCTTTGCAAAAATTAGGAAGACAAATAAATCCCGAAAGTTTAGTAAAGTTAAATTTACCTGATTGCGAGCAAAAAGATGATTGTATTATTGGCTGCATTCAATATATAGATAATTTTGGAAATTTAGTAACTAACATTCCTCAGAGTTACCTGAAAGGTAGTAGTTGGAGTTTGGAAATAAGAGGAAATATTATCAAATATCAGAAGACTTATTCGGATGTCAAACAAGGCGAATTGATTGCGATTATTGGCAGTCATGGATGGGTAGAAATTGCAGTCAACTGTGGCAACGCACAAGTAGAATTGGGGGTAGAGAATGGCTCTCAAGTGCGAATTTTTTGACAAACTAATTTAGCTTTTTTTGTACAAGTTATTTTTGTAAACTGCGTTTATATCTAAAAGATTATTGAGAAAGATGTACATTCAGAATTATCGCTGTTATGGCGGCGAGAAATGGTGATTGGCTCCTATATTCCTAA
>JBCBPQ010000020.1:0-56409 GCA_039820645.1 Cyanobacteria bacterium J06633_8
AGGAACGGTTAAGAGAATATATTCAATTGTTGATTAATGAAGACGGCGAATAAATTCGCCTGACTTCGGATTTCCACCGCGCTATAAATAGACGCGGCTACCATCCTCATAGAAGTTTAGGTGTCACTTACGTAAGTCTTAAAATAATCATCGCAATGCCCCAAAAATTATTAATGTTGTAATAGCTGACATTTATGTGCAAGTTTTCTTATGTCTCGCTATCTACGTTTAACAGTTATTTGGGTGCTGGCTTTTTGTTTTGCAATTCTTACAGCTTGTCAACCGTCATGGGATAGAAAAGTAAACCAATCTCAGTTGACTTTGGCTACTCCTAGCGATGTTACTACATTCAACTATGCGATGAATAGTTCTCCCTTCAGCGTTTTTCCTTTCATTTATCAGGGATTAGTCACGGAGAATGGTAAAACTAATGAATTAGAACCTGCTTTAGCTGAATCTTGGACAGTTTCGGATGACAAATTGCGAATTACTTTTAAGCTTAAAGACAAACTAAAATGGTCTGATGGTAAACCATTGACTGTAGATGATGTCATATTTACCTATAAAGATATTTACCTTAATAAAAAGATTCCTACTGTATTTAAAGATTTTCTGCGAATTGGGAATCAAGATGTATTTCCTACAATAAAAAAATTAAATAATCGCACCATTGAGTTTAGTTTACCCGAACCTTTTACTCCTTTTTTAAGAAAGTCCGCGAGCCTTGCTATTTTACCGGCTCATGCTTTGCGGGATTCAGTTTTATCTAATGATGCTAATGGCAATCCTCAATTTCTCTCCACTTGGGGAAGCGATACAGCACCAGAAAAAATTATTGTTAATGGTGCTTATCAAATAGAAAGCTATACTCCTTCCGAACGCATTATTTTAAAACGGAATCCTTATTATTTTCGTAAAGATGATGGAGGGCAACAAATGCCATATATTCAAAGCATTGTTTGGCAAATTATTCCATCTACCGATAACCATTTACTAAGATTTCGTTCGGGGGAATTGGATAGTTTGAGAGTTAAACCAGATACTTTTGCTTTGCTTAAACGAGAAGAAAAGCGTGGTAATTTCACTATCTATAATGGTGGACTAAGTTCAGGAATTAGTTTTATTACTTTTAACCTCAATCAAGCTAGTAATTCCCAAGGAAAACCTTTTGTAAATCCTGTTAAGTCTCGTTGGTTTAATAATTTAGCATTTCGCCAAGCAATTGCTTATGCTATCAATCGTGAAAGATTAAAAACTAATATCTATCAAGGAATCGGTGAGTTACAGCATTCACCGATTGCAGTGCAAAGTCCTTATTATTTATCTCCAGCACAAGGTTTAAAGACATATAGCTATAATCCTCAAAAAGCCAAGCAATTATTAACTAAAGCTGGTTTTCAGTATGATTCTCAACAACAATTACTGGATAAAGATAATAACCCAGTCCAATTTAATATATTAGTAAAATCAGAAGACCAAACTCGTGTAGCTACTGCCGTACAAATTCAACAAGATTTAAAACAGATTGGTATTCAAGCAAATTTACAAACCCTCAGCTTTAATACTGTACTACAAAAAATACTTGCAAAACGAGATTGGGATTGTTATGTCGGTGCTTTTGAATCAGGAATATTTGAACCGAATATTATCGCTTTATTTTGGACTAGTAACGGTTCGTTTCATATGTTTAATCAAGGTTCCAAATCTAAAAAACGTCCGATTATAGGTTGGAAAGTAAATGATTGGGAAAAAGAAATAGACGAACTTTTTCAAGAAGGAGCTAAAGAAGCTGATGAAAATAAAAGAAAACAAATTTATGCTGAATTTCAGCAAATAGTAGCCGAACAATTACCAGTCTTTTTCTTAGTTAATCCCATATCTTTACAAGCAGTGCGGAATCGTGTGGAGAATGTAGAGTATTCTGCTGTGGGGGGATTATTATGGAATATTGATGAATGGCGTTTGGAGGGCGAAGGTTAATGAGAGAGGGGGAAGAAAATTTTTATAATTAATCTTGGAGTGGCTTGGGAATATTTGATTTAGATAAAATATCTAATAAAAAAGAAATATGATATCTGGGATTAGTGCTATTTTCAGAATAAAATTTTCCGATTTTTAGTGATAATTGTTCTCTGAAGTTTTCAGGAGAGCTACTCCAATTTAGTGGTGGGTGGATTTGCTTCCAGTAATATTTAGCTTTTTTAAGCGTCAGCAAACTATATATTAATTCATGCCTCCGTAATTCATCGTTACAAGCTTTAAATTCTGACTTCCAAGAATTAGACAGTTCTTTTACTCCATTACAATCTAATCCAACACAATAATCAATACGATTGGATATTTTTGCTAAATTATTCTGTAAATCGGCATCATCAATAATATCATCTGCCATTGTCATATAAACTTTCACAAGGGAGAGTATATTATCATCATCAATCCCAGTATTTAAAAAATTATCAAATATTGATTGAAGCTCGGGTGTCAGAAAATAAGCTTCTTTGTGGATTAAACCAGTTACCCATATACGATGTTCTTTGATATTTTCTTCCTTGACTTTACCTTTATCATAAAGATGTGTAAAAATTTCTTCTGTATCAGAAAAGTTATAATAATAAAAATCAGTTATATTTTTAATTTGGTTATCTAAATCAACAATTGCAAACAGCTTTTCTGGACTTAAATATGAGTTATTAACATCTTTACTATGTAATTCTAAAAGATTAAAGTAAGTATCTATTACATCTTTTCTATCTCCACAATTGAAAAATTGTGGTCGATACTGTTTCCAAGTATTCGGAACACATGCATTGTAAAAATTTGCATCTGGCATTTTCTCCATTCTTTTATAAGATTGAGGAGATAGTCTACCTTGAATCTTTTTATCTATTTCACCTTCACAAAGAATAACAATTTTATTTAAAATCCGACGTTGTTTAAGAATTTGCTGACAATGTTGCTGCAATTCCTCCGAATTCAGGCTCATATTTATGATTCCGATTCTTGCTTTATTAACCTTGGTTCTAATTCTTTAACGTGAGCGGGAGTAACTACTTGACACAATTCATATGAGTGAGTAGCAATAATATATTGATTCTTTGGTGCCCATTCAGCAATATCTTTAATTATTTGATATTGCCAATCTGGATGCAATCCATTTTCAATTTCATCAATTAAAACAATTGAATCTTCTATAATATTGTACTTTATCCAAGCATAAATACTAAGTCGTTTTAATTCACCGTGGCTTAAATCTTCGGGATATAGTTCTATATCATGTCCTTCAGCATCGAATTTGAAAGTGAAGCCAGATAAATCGGGATTTATGTTAATTTTTTTGTTTAGTAAAATTTGGTTTAGGTCATTTACAAGCTGTTGATAATTATTTCCGTATTCTCCCGTTTCTATAGCTTGTTTAAAATCTTTGTCTCTTGCATTTTTAAAAATATTTATTAATAAATTAATAGCAAAAAAATCATACGTAAAAAAACCTTTCAGCTTGGATTTTGTTGTTTGCGTTTGTAACTGATAATTATTTTTTCGTTGAAACAACTGTTTTATCTCTTTTTGAGCAAGAAACAAAAATACTTGAGTCGTAGGTGCTGCAATAAATATTTTTTGTGCTATTTGAGATAAAAATTCTTTCGTTTCATTTATATTTAGTTCATTTACACGGCAAAGTAAAACCTTATCTTCATTATTCTCTTTCTCTTCTTTCTCTTTAACAGTACAATAGTTACATATATATAATGTTTTATTTGAATGCAAATAATTTAATATTTTTGGTGCAGCATATTCTAACCCTTCACGTTCTTGTGTAAGCTTTTTTATACTGATTTGACATACATCTATTTTTTTTAAAACTAATTCCTCTATACTTCTAACGATTGTTTTTTCTCTCAAATCTCTTTTTACTGAAAACTGAAAAATATTGAGTTTTCTTAAACCTCTTTCAAGGTTTTTTAATTGTAATTCTCTCTCATCTGCGCTTTCTATTATGCTTATCTTCTCTAATCTATTTATTATTTTACTTAAATCCTCAAAATCTAACTTTTTATCTTCAATCTCTTTATTAATTTTATTTAGTTTTTCAGGTGCCGAAAATAAGAAATAATTAGAATCAGAGCCTACTAGTTTAGAGTTTGATGATTCTATGGGTGATTTCAGTAATTTTATAGCTAAAGAATCCTTATAAACAACAAACTCAAGATTAACTGTCTTCTCGCCATCCCAAATATCAAATTTAGCTAAAACTCTTTTCTGAGAATCATCATCAATCTCAAACCCATGAAGCATATTTTTGATAAACTCATGCTTATCACTATCACCGGAACAATGAAGCAACACAAAAATTAATTGTAAAAGCGTACTTTTTCCACCACCATTTTGACTGCCTAATGGAAAAATATTTGGTACAAAATCCTTTTCCAAGGAGATATCAACATTCTTCAAAACGCGAAAATCTGGAACTTGAACTCTCTGTAATTTCATAATTAGTTCCTATTCTCATAATTAACGGACAATTAAAATCAAGTTTATCTATAAATCTAGGACTTATCTTTCTTCCACGCAACGTGAAAAGCTGACAAATATGATGTCTCGATGGTATCCCCCAGATTTTTACTTAAAGCATCCCTCAATTCATTAAATAAAGCATCTCGCTTCTGAGCATCCAATACAATATAAGGTGATAGCGTAGTCAGCAAGGTTAGATAATCATCAATACTGTAAACGCGGGAACACTCCCTACATTCAAATACCAAATCCTTAAAAAACCCCGATTTAACAACGTTTTCCCCTAATTCCCTGAGAATTGCTTCCGCACTACCCCTGTCTTCGTATCGGGAAAGGGAAGGAACTTGTTTTTGATAAACTTCATCTAAAATTTGGTATACTTCATAGCTGGGTTGGGGTTCTTTATTCCATAGTAAAATTAAACTACCATTATCTTTTAATGCTTGTTCTAGTTTGGGATATCCTACTTCCGGTGAAACCCAATGAAATGAAGTTGCAGCAAGAACAGTATTAAAAGTATCTGTCTGTAATTCCCATTCTTCAAAGGTTGTATTGATAATTTCTACATTGGGAAATCCCGCACAATTAAGTCTGGCTAAATTACAGGATTCCTCACTGGGTTCAAGACACACCATCGAAAATCCTAGTTTAGCAAACTCCACTGTTGCAGTTCCGGGACCGCACCCTATTTCTAAAATACTAGTATTTTCACTGAGTTTAGCTAATTCTACTGTACGATTAATCATTTCTTGGCAGTAGCGCGGTCTAGTTCTTTTGTACGCATCCGCAACTTTACTGTACCAGTTCTTTCTCTGCTCTAAACTGTAATCATCTCGATAGTTTTTATAAGTATTTTGGATTTGTTCAAAATTGTTCATGATTTTTGTACTGGAAATAGGTAAGTAGGAATGGTAATTGGGAATAGGTAATTGGGCATTAAGATTACAAGTCTATATAGTTTATTTAAATATCAAAACTTATGCATTTTCTCGTTACTGATTCTTTCTTCTCCATGCCCAATTCGCCATGCCCCAGAACCAAATATATAAAGCTTTGGTAAATAAAACAGGAACAAAGGATTTTACATATAGGTCTATTTTCGTATAGAGACACACAAATTTACCTTATATTTATTCCCACTAAGCTTATAGTATGGGATAATCAATTCTTTGTGTTTAGCTGTTTTAGGGTAGTATTTACCAGAAAATCAAAGATTTTATATTTTTAGTTAAATATCGGAAACAAATTTTAACTATTTGTAAACTAATGACGGATACAGGTAACTTTGCTATGACTTCATCTAAAGGTAATTATACTACTAATAAGACACGTATATTTGCTGCTTTACTACTAACTGGTATTGTGTCTATTGCGTCGGAATTTACACTAAAAAAAAGCGCGATCGCAACGCCGTTGGTTGTACCTACATCGCAAAATAACAAGTTAGGTAATACCGGAAATAATGGAGTTGTTAGCCAAAGACAAAACAATTCTCCAAGCACAATTCAAGCACAGAGACAAAATAACAGAAGCGGTTTACCTCTTGCGGTAGTGAATGCTGTCATAAAAGATGTATCTCGTAATCAAAATATACCTCAAACAAAATTAAGAGTTGTCGGTTACAGCAAAGAAACTTGGCGTAATGGATGCTTGGAAGTAGTTAAACCGGGTGAAATGTGTACCCAGGCTTTAGTTCCCGGTTATCGAGTCACGGTATCCGATAAAAATCAAAAATGGGTTTATCATACTGATAACAACGGAGGGAAACTGCGTTTAGCTTCCGGAGGTAATTCTAGTGATTCTAGTTCCCAATTACCAGCATCGGTTAAATCGAAAGTAATTGCAGATGCTGCTCAACGCTTGCAAAAGCCGGTTTCTAACTTCTTCATCATGCAGGTAAAGCAGAAAACTTGGAAAGATGGCTGTTTGGAGTTAGGAGACGCTGATACCATTTGTTCCCAAGTTTTAGTACCAGGTTGGCGTGTTATTGTCGGTACTAAAGGGCAAAGTTTGGTTTATCATACCAACAAGTCAGGTTCAGTAGTTAAACTGAATGTTAAAGCCAGTGAAATTGCTGATAACGATTTACCTTCTCAAGTCAAAGACAGGGTTTTAAAAGCAGCATCAAAGTTAACCGCTAGCTCCAGAGTTAGGGTTACAAAAGCCGAACAAGTAACCTTTACCGATGGCTGCTTGAATTTAGGAGGTGCCGGAGAATCCTGCTTAAGAGCAAATCAACCAGGATGGCGAATTACTGTCAAAGGTGCCAGACAAACTTTGGTTTATCATACTTCCATCGATGGAAATCAAATTCGTCTAAACACAGCAGCTAGCAAGTTCAAATTGCCCAGACG
The DNA here is from genome assembly GCA_039820645.1 of Cyanobacteria bacterium J06633_8. GTDB lineage: Bacteria > Cyanobacteriota > Cyanobacteriia > Cyanobacteriales > Nostocaceae > Rivularia. The sequence goes on from JBCBPQ010000020.1 coordinate 6,867, forward strand.
GGTTCGTAATAGCGTATTGAAAGAAGCAAGAAATATTTCCGGTTTATTGGGAAGAAAATTAGAAATTGTTTCCTTTAAACCAGCAAACTGGGAATACGGCTGTGAAGACTTTAGTTTCAATAATCCTTGTGACAGAGTTGCAGTTTCCGGTTGGGAGGTAACTGTCAGCGGAGATTCGCAAACTTGGCAATTTTTGACAGATGCAACCGGAAATCAAGTCAGATTATCGAATCAATCCAAGCAAAATAGCCAGCAAACTAAATTACCTAAAAGTGTTGCCAAAATTATTCTTAAAGATGCTTCAAAATGGAGTGGTTTACCTCCAATAAGAATACGAATTGTTGCCAGCCAGCGCAAAGTTTGGGATAACCCTTGTTACTTAACCTTCAATAGAATTTGCAACAAAGCTTTTATTCGTACTCCCGGTTGGATTGTGACATTAAAAGCAAACAACCAAACCTGGATTTACCACTCTAACGAAAACGCTTCCATAGTAACTCTCGACCGTACTCTCAGTTTAACTCAAAGAGCCGCAGGAGTACTTAAACAAGATGCCGCAAGACTTTCTCAAATAGCATCATTGCCAGATCAAATTCGCGTTATCGAAGCTGAGCGACTCAAGGAAAGAAAAGATAACGTCCCCTTAATGAAAGCTACCTTATCCGACGGTAGAGAAAGTTGGACTTACCGTTTTAAACAAGACGGTTCGGAATTTGAAATTGACGGCACTCTCAGCTTACCAAACTCCATTGAAGATGCCGTATTAGAAGACGTAAGCAAACGCCTCCAAGGTAGAGCTAAAGTATCTCCCACAAATATTGTAGATGCCGAAAAAGTCACGTGGCGCAATGGTTGTTTGGGTATAGTTAAGCAACCCAGACAGCGCTTTTGTTTTTACAGACTTATAGATGGCTACCGAGTAACGGTAAAAGTTGATTCGGAAACCTTCGTTTACCATACCGATAGTAGATCCAGAGTAATTTTAAACGAAACCGTCAGCACAATTAACAGCAATCAAACCACAGTTTTACTCATCAGAATTCCCAGACGTGAATTACCATCACCTTTAAGTAGAGAAATCGTATTTCGTCAAATTACCAGCGGTGGTTTTGCAGGACAAACTTATGAAACAATATTATTTGAAGATGGACGGATAATGCGCTATCGCATAGGTGACATGAATGATTCACAGCGTAGCCTTCGTCAAGTTTCTCGCAAACAAGTAATTGATTTTCAAAAACTATTGCAGCGTCAGCGCGATGAATTCACAAATATGAGCTATCCCGTTTCCAAAAGTGCCGCAGATTATGTAGTATACACCCTTACCAGCCGTAATGGTACCGTTCAATTTAACGACACTTCCCGCCAAAATCTACCAAAAGACTTGCTGAGTGTTGTCGAAACTTGGAATCGGATTTTAAGAACTTAAATACATCTTCGTTCGTAGTTGCGCTTAAGCGCCAAATATCTATAGAAGCAACGGCATTGGGCGCTTACTTATCTTCCTTCGTTCGTAGTTGCGCTTCAGCGCCAAATATCTATGGAAGAAACGGCAAGTGGGCGCTTACTTATCTTCGTTCGTAGTTGCGCTTAAGCGCCAAATATCTATGGAAGCAACCGCAAAAACCCACTAAAATTTGAAACGAAAATAGGTTATTTGAAAGTGCGATACACCAGAGGCATCTAACGGGAGCTAATCGCGCTTTCAAAATCTCAGCTTTTTAATAATGTAGTTAATTAATTGAGAATAGATGCCCGAATTTACCTGCATCGTGTAGTTGTCATAAATATTTGGCGCTAAAGCGCAACTACAAGCCCCATTGCCCATCTTTTGATATATTGGCAGATGTAATAAATATTTCTATAGATAAATGAGCAATCGCACTTGGGTGCCCGAATCTCATGATGGGCAACAATTGCAGCCAAAGGAACCGATGTTTTATTATTTTGCCTACGGTTCCTGTATGTGTCCGGTAGATTTAAAGCGTACTATGGGTGAAAATACTCATTCTTATGTAATGGGTGCGGGGGTTTTAAAGGGCTATCGATTGGGATTCTACCGTTATAGCGTTTCTCGCAAATGTGGCGTTTTGGATGTAGTGAAAGATTCTCAGAGTACGGTGCATGGGGTACTTTATCGATTACCTTTAAGGCTCAGCGCCACTCTAGATAAACGCGAAGAAGTACCCCGTGGTGGCTACCGTCAAGAATTTGTCGATATTGATTTTCAAGGGAAAACTTACCAAAAAGTCCGCACATACGTGGTGGTGAACAAACTTTTGCAAGAAATTGCTCCCAATGATTGGTATTTCAACGTTGTGTTGCGGGGTGCCATTACCTGCAAGTTACCTGAAGAATATTGTTGGAATTTGTTTAATCATATGCATGGTTTGCAGTTGTCTCAATAATCAATAGACATCTCCGAGAAATAAAAAAAACCCTTGTTTTCTCCTAGATTCTCTCTCTCCCTCTCCAAAATATCGGAGAGGGTAAGGGGGTGAGGTTCATCTGTATGTAAAAATCGCTAATAACTATGAATCGATTCGGGAATAAATGCTTGTATAACTGAATTATATAAGTATATAAATCTCGGTAAAAAAATGAAAACCAAAAAAAGCTTATTAGTTGGTGGAATTCTACTTACCATTATTGGTTCCGGATTACAACCCGTTTTTAATCGTGCATTTGCTCAAACAACACAACCAAAAACACCGCTTGAAAATCAGCTATCCCCACAACCAGAGATTAAATCCCAAATTACATTAATTACACCAGGGGCACAACCGCGTCAAAGATTACGTTTTGTACCCCAAACGGGACAAAAAGAAACTGCTGACATGCAAATGGATATGAATATGTCCATGTCTGTGGATGGCAAGGAAGCACCATCATTTAAAATACCTGGAACCAGCTTGAAATTAAATACTACCGTCAACAAGGTAGAACAAAATGGCGATATTTACTATGATTTTTCTTATGACGATGTCGATATAGTAGGAGAAAGCAATCTACCAGCCAGCGCTCTCAAAGATATGCGCCGTGAAATCAAAAAAATGCAAGGTTTAAAAGGAAATGTAATTGTTGACAATAAGGGACAGACTAAAAAAGCTAATTTTATTGTCCCCAAAAACTTTAACCCAGCTTTAAAACAAACGATGGATCAATTGAAAAATTCCATCGAACAGCTATCGGCACAAGTTCCAACAGAAGCAGTCGGTAAAGGCGCAAAATGGCAAGTTACCTCTAACATTAACTTCAATGGAATCACCCTTGTGCAAACTGCTAATTACGAATTAGTTGATATTCAAGATGGCATTGCAACAATGAATATCAATTTAACCCAAAAAGCACCTGGCGCACAAAAAATAGTATTACCCCAAATTCCAAAAGGTATGACTATGACAATGGAATCTTACAACGCCAATGGCACGGGACAATCAAAAATTGCTTTAAACCGAATTATGCCTTTAAGTACATCACTTAAAATGAATGCAAGTACTCAAATGCGTACAAAAGTACCTAATTCTCCAGAAGCAATGATAATGAATCAGCAAATTTCTACGCAATTAAATATTCAGTCAAAGTAGTAATAAATAATCAATAAAATAGCGCTTTTCGGTTGTATAAAATACACCAAATTACCCCTTCCCCTCTCCGATGTTTTGGAGAGGGGTGTTCCTAGTCCCATTAATTCTGACGGCTTGTAGAGACGTAGCACTGCTACGTCTCCCGACGTTAGGAAGAAAACAAACCCATCAAAACTTCTGGGACAAACCACTAGGACGATTATTTATCAATCATCTAATAGTATTTATGCACTAAATAACTAAAATAAAATATATTCATTTAATTAAACATGAAGAAAAATCAAAAAATCGAAAGTACAAAAATCTAAAGATTGTAGTTTTGTAACAAAGTAAAAGTACAGCTTATTTAAGTTAATAACATATTTAAACTCTATCTAATTCTTGTGGCAATAAATAGCAGCCAGAGAATATACCAAATGACGTATATTAATGAATCTAATCATTTTTAGTGAAAGTTAACAATTATGTAAAAAAAAATATCAATATTTAGTTAAAAATATTTCAGTAAAGAAAAATTAGATACAAATATTAGTAGTTAAAGAGATTGAAATCAAAAATCATTTTTTGTTTTAATCATCTCTTAACATATTCACTCTTCGATATCGAGCTATAAAGGATTTTAGATATGGCTACTAATAACAATGATTTTCTGGTAGGAACAAATGGTCCTGACTTTATTAACGCTTTAGCAGGTAATGATAGGGTTATTGGCTTAAGAGGTAACGATACGTTGCAGGGCAGGGCAGGTAATGACACCTTGTTTGGCAACGAAAATAACGATAGCCTCCAGGGTGGTATAGGAAACGATAGCCTTGATGGTGGCTCTGGTAGAGATACTCTGCGTGGTGGTGCCGGTAGAGATACCCTTTCTGGCGCTACAGGTAGTGATAATTTATTTGGTAATGGAGGAAACGATAGTCTTTTAGGTGGCAATGGTAACGATAATCTCAACGGTGGCAACGGTAGAGATACTCTACGCGGTGGTAACGGAAGAGATACGCTTTCAGGTAATAGAGGAAATGATAGTCTTTTAGGCGGTAACGGTAACGATAACCTCAGAGGTGGCAACGGCAATGATATCCTACGGGGTGGTGCCGGTAGAGATACCCTTTCGGGTAACGCTGGAAATGACAATTTATTCGGTAATGGAGGAAATGATAGTCTTTTAGGCGGTAACGGTAACGATAACCTCAGAGGTGGCAACGGTAGAGATACTCTACGGGGTGGTGCCGGTAGAGATACTCTTTCTGGTAATGCTGGAAATGACAATTTATTCGGTAATGGAGGAAATGACAGCCTCAACGGCGGCAACGGTAACGATAACCTCAGAGGTGGCAACGGTAGAGATACTCTACGGGGTGGTGCCGGTAGAGATACTCTTTCTGGTAATGCTGGAAATGACAATTTATTTGGTAATGGAGGAAATGACAGCCTCAACGGCGGCAACGGTAACGACAGCTTAAACGGTGGCAATGGCAACGATATCTTACGCGGTGGTGCTGGTAGAGATACCCTAAACGGCGGTAACGGCAATGACAGTTTATTTGGTGGCAATGGTGCAGATACTTTAATTGGTGGCGCTGGTGCGGATACTTTGACTGGTGGCGCTGGTGCAGATTTATTTACTATTCAAGGCTTTGACACCATTGCAGACTTTAGATTCTTTGAAGGTGATAGATTCACTTTTGGCTTGAGCAGCAATATTAGTGATTTCGATATCCAAGGCAACCAATTATTGTTCCAAAATCAAGCCATCGCTAGTTTTACAGCGGCTCCTTCCGGGTTTGAAATCCAAGACGCTATCATGATGTAAGGGCATCGGAATAATTCCTGCATTATCAAATCAATGTTACTTTTTGAGAGCTTTGACCTAGGCTATAGCAAATTCAATACTTCTCGGTTAAGAAATCTAAAATTTGCTAGAACCCCCAAACCCCCTTTAAAAGGGGGCTTAATTCCCTCCTATAAACAGGAGGGTTAGGAAGGTTCTAACCTTAACCGACAAGTATTGATAGGGAATTTAGTTATTAAAAAAGATGTCATTGGTTAGATGATTACCTGAAATCGAACAGCAAGGTTAACGAATGGGATAAGCAGGTTTTTTCCTGAATTGAAGTTTTTTATCTTTAATTAAAGGATTTCTTCGGGGTGCTGAATGTGGTAAATATCGCGTCGGTGTATAGTTACCATAACTAGGCTTTTTAGGTATATGAGCCGGAGGTAGCTGATTATTTATACCTTCTTCTACTGGAGGAATCCAAGGTGGTGGTGGAGGCATTGGTCTGATGCCACCTTGTTCTGGATTTAACATGGGTTCCATTGAATTTTCTAGTTTGACAGCTTGATACTTAACTTTATGGTTTTTACCTAATGTTATTTTATTTACCGTGTTTATCAAACCAGGAAAGGCAGTTAATAGAATTGTGGATATTACAATTGTTGAACCAAGAATTTGCCTTTTCATATTCACCGCTCGCGACAACTTAGAAATTCAATGTACCCATAGCAGCTTTCGATTGAGTTTAATATATCCGCAGTCTCATCCTCTTTTTTGCAGAGGAATTTTGACCAAAGAGGAGGTATAATTTATAAACTACACAAATGAAAACAGCTATGTATACTTAGTTACCAACTGCGATCGCAGTATTTCAGGAAATATTTGTAATTCAAACTTCTATTTATATCCTGAGTTATTATATCTACCCAATTTATCAAAAGGTATGAATTTGGTTGATGATAAAAAAACCACTAGAATTACCTTTTAATAAATTAACAACTGAAAAAAAATTTTGTTTACATGTATTAAATTATATCTAAGTATACCAATTATACTGTATTCAAATCTGCTCTGTCATTAGTTCTTTACTAAAATCAATGCTTGCATCTTGTATATCAAATGCAATCAGTTTATCGCAAACCTGGTTTCTTCCTCATGGCATATCACATTTTATGTATGTGTCTTTAGAAAAATCAGTTTATGAATTCAGTAAATATACTTATTTTTGTAAAATTATCCTTTTATTATGACTAAAAAATAATAGAACCTGGTTTAAAGTTAAAACCATTCATATCTCATTTAAAAAATCAGGAATTTGCAAAATATGAAAATATACCAATCCTAAAATTAGCAGAGTGTAGAGGGTTGAACTTCCTAAGCCAATGAGTAAATCTTTCTTGAAATTCTTCTGTTTGTTTTCAAAAAATACATCAGTAGCCCCGATTTGCATCATGATGATGCCTAAGATATTTGATATCCAATATCCGATAATCGTAAAAGGAATAAATAAATCTGGAGAAATCCAGCTAACTAAATAACCGAAAAGATAAGCAATTGGTAAATTGAAAAATAAATCGTTCCACCAAGATAGAGGTGAAAGCATATAGCCAACACCTATGAATAAAAATCCCTTTATTTTTTGCAGCATCAATTAATCAGTTATCAGTTATCAGTGAACAGTTATCAGTGAACAGTTATCAGTGAACAGTTATCAGTGAACAGTTATCAGTAATTAGATTTCATATGACTTCTAAAGGTACTGCAAAAGTTTTTAAATTTAAACAGTTAAAATTTAAATAGCATTTACCCAACTGTAACTTTACTACAGTTCATCCTGTAAAAGAGACGAAATGATAAATTAACTGCTCACTGTTCACTGTTCACTGTTCACTGTTCACTGCTCACTGTTCACTGCTCACTGTTCACTGCTCACTGTTCACTGCTCACTGTTCACTGTTCACTGTTAACTGTTCACTGATAACTGATTTCGTTGCTACATTTTCTTGCCTTTGTGGTGATAAACTGTTGCAAGGTTGTTTTGAGCCATCTGCCATTCATCGGGGTATTCTTCCCGAGTATGAATTTGTAATGCCGCTTGGTAATGATAAATCGCTTTGTCGAGATTTTCTGTTCTATCTTCCTTGAGTCTATTGCTATAGGCAGTACCCAAGTTATTTTGGATCATTGCCCATTCATAAGGATATGTTTCGCGGGTATGATGTTGTAATCCGTTTTCATAGCAGACAATTGCTTTTTCAATATTTTCGGCTTTTTGCCCGTGAACTCTATCGGTGTAAGCATTCCCCAAGTTATATTGAGTTGCCGCCCATTGTTCGGGATAATTGGAAGCAGTAAAGACAGAATTTACCACTTCATAACCAGCAATTGCGATTTCTAAATTGTTTGCACGTTGCCCTAAAGGAAATTCCTGAATCAAACTGCTGAAAATACCAATAGTCGCAGCAATATCTTCTGCTTCTTGATTGCTTGACTGGGAAATTGCATCCATAGCCCAATTTCGCAAGAATTCAGCAAAAGTAGTATCAAGGAAATTTAGATTTTTATGTAGTAATGGGTACACTGCTTCTGGATTACCTTCAGTTTCTTCGGTAATTAGCAATGCTTGTATGAGTAATTCACCTTGATTTTCTGCGCTAAAATCTGAAAGTGATAATCCTAAAGCTTCAGCTAGCTGAGTTGCAATATTTATCAAAAATTCCGCAGTGTTTTCATTACCTTCTTCAGAAAACCCTTGCGCTACCTCTATCATCGTCTGTACTAACCCTGCATCAATATATTCGGGTTCTGTATCTAAGGCTATTTCTTCTTGTTCGCTGCTAGCGTCGGTAATTAGCTGATTGATAATATTGAAATAAATTTGGAGACGTTTTTCATCCATTAGATTTTAAAATATTTTTTCACTGCTTTACTAGAAAACTATCCATAGGAATATTTTTCAAGAGTGAACAAATACATTTGTGGTAATGGGAATTGGGGATTGGGCATGGGGCATGGGGCATGGGTAATTAGTAATTGGTAATTGGTAATTGGGCATAGAGCATGGGGCATGGGGTATGGGGAGAAGAATTAATAATTCTCAACTCACTTTCCTTACTCATTACTCCTTACTTATTACTTATTACTCATGACTCCAAATGCATAATTTAATTGGACTCACATCCATATAAACTTGTAGTAGAGTTTTTGAAATTATACCAGTGGATTACTCAGGGCAAAACTTACTCGGATGTCACAGTATTGCAATGGCTGGAATTCCGGAAAAATTAACTCCTGTAATCAAGGTGAAATCAAAGGATTAGCAGCAAAATTAATTTTAGATGACGTTTGGGAGACGTAGCAGTGCTACGTCTCTACATTTTTTGCGGTGAAATATTGCGCTAGGTTGAGTAAAAATTACACCTCACCCCGCCTGCGGCACCCCTCTCCTTACTAAGGAGAGGGGAAAGGGGTGAGGTTCAGTCTGTATCTACACCGTGCAATTTAAATCCCCTGCTTTTCGAGTAAACCGCATGTTTTCGCGATAATCTACACGACAATCAATCACCGCTGGAACATCTTGGGCTAAAGCGTCTTTTAACATCGGAACAAAATCGGTAGCTGCTTCAACTCGATAACCTTTTAATCCCATACTTTCGGCAAATTTAACAAAGTCGGGATTACCAAATTTGATAAAAGATGCTTTACCTTCACCAAATTGATTTTCCTGTTTCCACTCGATTAAACCATAGCCACCATCATTAAAAATTAAAGTTACAAATGGCGTACCGACGCGCAATGCAGTTTCTAATTCCTGACAATTCATCATAAAACCACCGTCACCACTTACCGCTACAACTTTACGTTTGGGATGAACCAGTTTCGCTGCTAAAGCACCGGGAATTGCAATTCCCATTGCTGCAAAACCATTAGAAATTAAACAAGTATTAGGGCTATGACAGTGGTAGTGACGGGCAATCCACATTTTATGCGCCCCTACATCAGATATTACAATGTCTTCAGGCCCCATCACCTGCCGCAAGTCGTAAATTAACTTTTGCGGCTTCATTGGAAATGCATCATCTTTAGCGTAATTCTCGTAATCGGCACGAATATTTTCTCTTAGTTTAATCGCGTAGGGTTCAGCTTTATCATGTCTATTCGCTATCTTCAAAATTTCATTTAAAGAATCATAAATATCACCAACAACTTCTACCTCTGGAATATAGCTGCTGTCGATTTCTGCTAACTTTGTACCAATATGAATAATCGGAATCTCACCATTAGGATTCCATTTTTTAGGGGAAAATTCAATTAAATCGTAACCAATTGCAATTACTAAATCCGTATTATCAAAACCACATATACTAAAGTCTCGTTGCTGCAATCCTACAGTCCATAAGGCTAAAGGGTGAGTATAAGGAATAATACCTTTTCCCATAAAAGTATTGGCAACCGGAATATTTAACTCCGTGGCAAATAGAGTCACGGCATCGCTGGCTTTGGCACGAATTGCTCCGTTGCCAACTAAAATTATTGGGTTTGTCGCTTGAGAAATAGCAGCGGCGGCGGTTCTAATAGTAGAGAAAGAAGCAAAACTTTTTTCTATATTATCTTTACCTAAAGGTTTACCTTCAACTGGCATTGCGGCAATATTTTCTGGTAAATCAATATGTACTGCACCAGGCTTTTCTCTTTGCGCTCTTTTAAAAGCTTTACGAACAATTTCCGGTGTAATACTTGGTCTGACAATTTGTTTGTTCCACTTAGTTACCGGAGCAAACATGGCTACTAAATCTAAATATTGATGGGATTCGATATGCATTCTATCAGTTCCCACCTGTCCGGTAATTGCCACAACTGGGGCACCATCCAAGTTGGCATCTGCAACTCCAGTCATTAAATTAGTTGCACCGGGACCTAATGTAGAAAGACATACTCCAGCCTTACCCGTCAAACGTCCGTAGACATCCGCCATAAAAGCCGCACCTTGCTCGTGACGGGTGGTAATAAACTCAATTGAAGATTTTTTCAAAGCCTCCAATACGTGTAAATTTTCTTCACCGGGGAGTCCAAATACGTATTGCACCCCTTCATTTTCCAAACACTTGACTAGTAATTCTGCTGTATCCATTGTGATTCCCCTGCTTTAGTTAGTAGATAGTGGTTAGTGGATAGTGGTTAGTGGATAGTGGTTAGTGGTTAGTGGTTAGTGGTTAGTGGATAGTGGTTAGTGGATAGTGGTTAGTGGTTAGTGGTTAGTGGTTAGTGGTTAGTGGTTAGTGGATAGTGGTTAGTGGTTAGTGGATAGTGGATAGTGGATAGTGGTTAGTGGATAGTGGATAGTGGATAGTGGATAGTGGTTAGTGGTTAGTAGTTAGTGGATAGTGGATAGTGGATAGTGGATAGTGGATAGTGGTTAGTAGTTAGTGACTTTTACAACCAACAACTAACAACTAACAACCAACAACTAACAACTAACAACTAACAAATTTATTTCACCCACACAGTTTTAACATTGACAAACTCATGTATGCCTTGAATGCTTAATTCTCTTCCATAGCCGGAAAGCTTTGTGCCACCGAAAGGCATTCTGGGATCGGATTTGACTAAACCATTGATAAATACAGCCCCTGCTTCGATTTCGGAGATGAGACGTTGCTGTTGAACTGTGTCACTCGTCCAAGCACTCGCACCCAAACCGAAGGGTGTATTATTGGCAAGTTGTATTGCTTCATCAATATCTTTAACTCGGAATAGCATTGCTACCGGGCCAAAAAATTCTTCCTTAGCCGTAGCAGAATCGGGAGAAATGTTAGTCAAAATTGTTGGTGGATAATAATTTCCTTTCATATTTAATAAAGGCTTCCCTCCCAACAATGCTTCCGCACCATTATTAATACTTTTTTGTACTTGTTCGTCTAATTCCTGAAGAATAGCGTGAGTAGCGAGAGGACCTATATCAGTATCCATCTGCATGGGATCGCCAATTTTCAAGGCGTGAAATTTGTCCAACAGCAATTTTTCAAACTTGTGAGCAACAGTTTCCTCAACAATAAAGCGTTTGGCTGCTATACAAGATTGCCCGTTATTCAACATTCTTGCTGTAGTTCCAGTTGCAGCCGCAGCTTCCAAGTCAGCACTTGCTAAGACTATAAACGGGTCGCTTCCCCCTAATTCCAAGACCGTTTTTTTGATATGCTTACCAGCAGCAGCAGCTAATGACGCTCCCGCTCCTTCGCTTCCTGTCAAAGTGGCAGCTTTAACCCGCTCGTCGGCAATTATATCTGCTACCTTGTCCGAACTTATCAATAAAGTTTGAAAAACACCTTGGGGAAAACCCGCTCTTTGAATAATTTTTTCAATAGCTAACGCGCACTGAGGTACGTTAGAAGCATGTTTGAGCAAGCCCACATTACCAGCCATTAGTGCCGGAGCCGCAAACCGAAACACCTGCCAAAAAGGAAAATTCCACGGCATAACTGCCAAAATTATCCCTAAAGGTTGATAACTTACATAACTATGACTGGCATCTGTTTCTACCGAAACATCCGCAAGAAATTCAGCAGCCTTATCTGCATAATAACGGCATACCAAAGCGCACTTACTCACCTCAGCCAGAGCGCTTTTATAAGGCTTACCCATTTCCAAAGTCATTACTTGAGCAAAATCTGCCTTATCTTGTTCCAAAATATCAGCAGCTTTGTACATCCACTCAGAACGCTGCTTAAAACTAGTCTTGCGGTAATCCCCGAAAGCTTTATCAGCCAAAGATACAGCATCCTTCACTTGGGCATCGTTCAAAGACTCAAAAGAATTGAGAGTTTCCCCAGTCGTGGGATTTATCGTGGCGATCGCCATAACTCACCTCTCGAAATAATTGGTTGAAGCCACACTATCTTAGATTTGAGACTTGGGATTGTCAGAGACTCATAGCACAAAGTCGTACCCAAATCTATCCGTCACAATTTGGTGTGACTTAAGTAGTTTTACACCCTAAAAGTGAAAACCACCACTTAGATTTTAGTTATAGCTTTTATGAAAAGTTGCCAATTATTAAAGATTCTCAATGAAATGAATCTCAAATGAAGATTTACAGGATGATGAAGTTGGGGAAGCTGAGGGGAAAATTAATTTTTATGGGTTGTATTTTTGTTGCTTCCATCTATAAAACCTATAGTGATGACTTTATAGATGGAAGCGGGATTTATCAATACCTCGGAAGTTAAACCTTATGTTATAGGCATTATCGCAAATCCGATATTTTTCAAGCTATTGATGCCAACCGAATTCAGCGTGCGAAAAACTGAACCGCAAACATCGTTATAAAGAATAGCGAGAATAGGTATATTAAACTGTCTGTATTTAAAAGCATGGTATGTGTTCCCTAAAAACTTTTATCAATAGACTGAGTATATTCACATAAATGTTCCAGGGGAAAATATCAGTATAAACACTATGTCAAATATATCTAGCGATATCTATTAGCAATAGTAATGAATGTAATTGTCAATACTTCCAAGTATAGAAATGACTTTCAGGATTTAGCCGTTTCAGACCTTTCAACCAAAAATATCCGAAGCAAACTTATTAACATAGAGAGTAATATTTGACATCCCCAACTATCCTGATTTATACAAATTCTTTATTTTGATTTAAGAATGAATAGCAACAATCTTAATTACGTAAAATTACCATTACATCGTCAAGAAGCTCAAAGAAACCGGGTTTCTTGTTGTGAAAAAATTATTATGTCGTTATGAAGCCGAAAAGAAACCCGGTTTCTAAGACTCGATAAGAACTGGGAAGACATATACCAATTACCAATTACCAATTACCAATTACCAATATTTAATACCGTCTGCGATTGTGATAAACTTTCACCAAGCGATTGATACCTTTGAAGCGATATTTGCCCATTAACTCAAATCTATTGGGCCTAGAAAGCATTTTGTGAGTTTCTTCACTAACTACGCATTCCCCTGGGTTGCAAACTCCTTCCATGCGTGCTGCTAAATTAATAGTTGCTCCTAAAGCTGTATATTCCACTCTTTGAGAACTACCTACATCTCCCACAACAGCTTTACCGCTATTAATGGCAATTCTTAACTGTAAGGGTTCCTGCCAAAAATGATTGAAATTTAAATCTTCCAAGCGAGCTAACATTCTCATAGCTGCAACTACAGCCCTGTCTGCATGGTATTTCTGGGGTTCCGGTGCGCCAAAAAACGCCATGATGCAGTCGCCAATATATTTATCCAAAGTACCACCGCAAGCGAATACTTCCTTTAGCATTTCCTCAAATAATTTATTTAGCAATTCCGCAATTTCAGTCGGGGAACACCGTTCTGACATTGCCGTAAATCCAACTACATCGGCGAATAAAATGCTAATTTCGCTTTCTTTAGGTGGTAAACGTCCGTTAGGTAAAGCTCCTAATGCTATCAACTGCTGTACAACTGCCGGTGAATGATAGCGCTCCAATCTTTGCCTTATTACTTCTTCATTTTTGAGCTTTTCTACTAACAACCAACGCTGAACGCTCGAAGAAACAAGATTTCCTAAAGTTGAAAAAAAACTCAAATCTTCCGAACCTTCTTTAGTCCAATGGTAGGAAGAAAAATTGGCATCAGCATAAAGTACCCCCACAACTTTATTTTCATCCCATAATGGTACTGCCATTGCGCTGCGAATTCCTTTGAGAAAAACGCTGTGTTCTTCAGCAAATCGTTCGTCGTCATGGGTATCGCCTGACTGAATTGCAACTTTTTCTTCAAATACTTGCTGGCATATGCTCTGGCTAATCCAACTATCATTAACCATTAATTGCTGGGTATTATTAGTATTCCGACTCGCAGCATTTATCAAAACTAATTTACCGCAGTTGTTAACATCAATTAATAATCCCAGACGGTCAATACTATTAAGATAACGGAATACAACTAGTTCTACCTGGGAGAAAATTTCTTCAATAGAAGTAGCTCCCGAAAGATTTTTGGCTATATCTACCAAATCTTTAAGACGAGCAATAGTTCTATCTTTGTGGTTAGTATGATCTTCTTGACTATCGACACCTATCCACTCCTGCTGTAATTGCTTGACATTATGAAGTACTGTCCTACTTTCCGAAAAAGCTGTATAACTTCTTTGGGTTAGTGGCTGAGGAGGAAGACTCAAAAGCACCACAAGAGAAATATTTCCAATCCAAATTATATCCCCATGAGAAATTAAGGTAGGCTCAATTACAGCTTGCTCGTTTAATATTGTGCCGTTTTTACTACCTAAATCTTCGATCCTCCACAAACCATTTTTCTCTTTGGTAAACCGCGCGTGACTGCGAGAAATTTCACTAAAAGGTAAACACAGGTTACATTCTGGCGACCTACCAACAACATAAATTTCTTGATCCACCCTCACCGTTTTTTGGGTATTTCCCCGTTGGAGACGTAGTTTCAACTCAGTCATTCGATTTCGGATTTAGGATTTTAGATTGTAAAAGGCTTGGGGAATGCAGAAAACTCTGCTGCCCTCAAATGTTAAGTATGTAATACAAAAATACTGTATAATTTTCCAAGGAATATATTTCATTTATGACACTGCAAACGGCACTCCAACAACTATAACTCTTGTCCAAGAAAGGATTACTTGCATTCCGCTCTAAAATTACCGAAAAACGGCTTTGTTTGGTTGAAGGTGAAACCCAATTTACGTTATAGGACAATACGGTTAAGTTAAGAAATTGATCTGTGCAAGACTTGCAGGGGGAGGAGGGGGAGCAATACTACTCGGTTAAGGGAGATCCTCCCTAGCCCTCCTTACAAAGGAGGGGATAAAAGCCCCCAAATTAGCGGGGGTTGGGGGATCTAACAATGAGTTTAATTGCTTAACCGAGCAGTATTGGGAGGGGGAGAGAATATTGCTTAAGCTCCGTAGCCCATTTTATTCAAATAAATAAAAATAATTCACTAATTCTTTATACAAGTGGGGCTGCATTTACTGTATATGAAGAAAGAAGACAAAAGGAAACGTTACAATCGAATTTAATTATTTGTCATGGTGTAATTATCCAAAAAAACCCTTCTGCATCAAAGTCTATCGATTATTTTTATCCAAGCGAGCTATTTATGAGTGAATATAATTCAACATCAAATAATTCAAGTGAATCCAAAACTTCTACTTTTTTGATTTTAGTAATTGTAAGTGTAGTAATAGTCTTTGTTGGGACGTTATATCCGTTTAATTTCACATTACCAGATAGTATGTCAAAACGAGAATTAGTTAATAGTTTTGATAATAACAGTTTCTTTGATGACCAAGTAAACAACGTTTTACTATTCTTGCCTTTAGGATTTGGTTTAACCGGTTTGCTGCAAAAACTAAAAGTCAAGTTGGCTTGGCAGGTTGCCGCAGCATTTTTAGCAAGTGCCGCTTTATCTTCAACGGTAGAATTGCTGCAAATTTTGGTACCTTCAAGAACTCCAACCCCCGCCGATATTTTTAACAATAGCTTCGGTGGCTTTTTGGGATTGATTTGCTATTATATTTGGAATTCTCGAAGCTTTAAAGCAATATTGCATAGAATAGAAACTAGTCGAGCCAGTAATTCCATTAGTAAAATTACTTTGTTCTTTACTGGTTATGTAATTCTAATATTTTTAATTACAATTCCCTGGCAAGCTACAACTAATTTAACTGGCTGGAATCCGAGTTTTCCATTAATTATCGGTAATGAAAGAACAGCTAATAGAGGTTGGGAAGGTTACATTTCCCAACTCAATATTGCTAATCAAGCCTTTTCTCAAAATCAAGTCAAACAATTATTTATGCAGAATAATAGTTTTAAAAATCTAGATGATTCTGCAATTGCTGCTTATGAATTCAAAGGAAAAGCACCATATGAAGATAAACTTGGAAAACAACCAGACTTATTATGGAATGGAGAATCAGCACTCCAAAATAAACAAGGAGTATTTGTAAATCCAAATAACTGGCTACAAACAGCAACACCAGTCACATCTTTAAGCGAAAGCATAAGTAAAGCTTCCGAATTTACTATTAGTACTACTCTGGCTACTAATAAAACAGAACAATTTGGACCAGCAAGAATTATTTCTCTTTCTAATGATTCTTTTCGTCGTAACTTTACCTTAGGGCAACAAGGAAGTGATTTAGTCTTTCGAGTTAGAACTCCCCTCACAGGAGCAAATGCTTCCGATGTAAAATTACAAGTTCCCGATGTTTTTAGCGGTATCAAACAACATCAAATAGTTATCACTTATTCTAAATCATCGTTAACAATTTATGTAGACAGCATTACCAACATTCATACCTTAAACTTACTCGACTTAATAACCAAAGAAAAAAGATTTTTCTACTACGGATTAACCTTTATTCCATTTGGATTATGTTTAGCATTGCTGACAACATTAGCCAAAAGAAAAATTCACTTTTACCGTTTGTTACTTCCCGCCGGGATATTATTACCTTCTTTAATACTAGAAGGAATTCTCGTACAAGAAAGCGGTAAAAGCATCAGCCCGAAAAATCTATTTTTGGGAATATTATTTACAGCCGGTACCATGTTGATATTGAAAGTGAGAGCAGAAAAAGTTATCAGTGAACAGTGAACAGTCAACAGTGAACAGTCAACAGTGAACAGTTAACAGTGAGCAGTGAACAGTTATCAATTTTCATATTGAGAATGTGGTTAATCAACTAATTACAACTTGTTCCTTGTCTCCGGCAAGGAATACCCTAGTACCGCTTCGCGGAAATAAGAAGTAAGAAGTAAGAAGTAAGAAGTTTGATTTTCTGGGCTTTTCAGCTATTTTTAATGGTTGCTTTATTTAAGCCGTGATGTACTAGTGGAAGGCTCTGCCTTCTGTCGTCAAACGAGGCAGAGCCTCTTGAGAATGCATTCCAAGCCAAAGACTTGGAACGAGTTAACTGTTCACTGTTCACTGTTCACTGATAACTGTTAACTGATTCCGGTACTTCTAAAGGAAATTGACCCAGATTTCCTTTGCGATAATCGGTTAAAATAGTTCTTGCGCTACGCTCAACATCACCTTGATATTTATGTTCGGCTAAAGCGAATAAATATTCTTCTCCGGTATAGGATGTTGATTCAAGCTTGTAGCGCAATAAAAACGGATTTTCAGGTAATATTTGGGGAGCAGTTTCTTGCATTTTTCCAACTATATCTACGAATGCTGCTGCGACTTTTTGATTATCGTAGGATGCTTCTCCAATGTCGTCGCAAATTGCTAATTTTAATGCTGCTTCCTGATTTTCTAATTTGAGCGGAATGACACCGGGAGCATCTAATAAGTCTAATTCCTTGGAAATTCTTACCCACCTCAAAGCACGAGTTACACCAGGGCGAGCCGCGCTTTGTACAACCCTTTTACCCAATAGCCGGTTTATCAAAGCTGATTTTCCTACATTAGGAAAACCAATTACTACAGCACGTATAGGGCGAGGTAACATTCCCCTTTCCTTACGTCTTTTGTTAACTTGACTGCCAGCAGATTGTGCTGCTTTAGCAACTCCATTTACCCCTTTTCCTAGTTTGGCATTGGTAAAAATGGGAACTTCATTATTTGCTCTAAAATAATCCGTCCATAATTCCCTGGTTTCAGATGAAATCATATCTAAGCGATTCATTACCAATATTCGAGCTTTATCTCCAATCCATTCCGACACTTGGGGGTGATGAGTTGATAACGGAATCCGAGTATCTCTTACTTCTAAGACAACATCAACTAATTTTAGCTGTTCTTTTAATTGCCTTTCAGCTTTAGCAATATGGCCAGGATACCATTGAATTATATTTAATTTATAATTTTGAGTTATAGACATAAAATTAAGTTGTAGGGAGTAGTTTCTGCAAACCGGGTTTCTTTTTGGTTTTATAACAACATAGTATATTTTTACGACAAGAAACCCGGTTTCTTTGGGCTTCTTGAGAATAGTGCTGTTGGGTTAGATTAAATTTAAGTATATAGCTTTAAAATTCACCTTTTTCATGAGACTGATGCAGAATAATGCGATTGCCATCAATGTCATAAGCGTAAACTTCTCTACCGTGAGAGGCATTCGTAATTTGGCGAAAGGGAGGATGACCTAAATTTTCCAGATGAGACATAACACTTTCTAAATCTTTAACCTCCAAACACAAACTTATGCTGCTTTTAAAAGAATCATTGAACTCGTCAACGTGAGATTGTTTGGGTTTAAAAATAGCTATTTTTAATCCTGAAAGCTGAAATTGAGCGTAGGAATGTGGAATATAATTATTCGGTTTTTGACTGAGAAATTGAATGTAGAAATCTACCAGTTCTGAAAAGTTATTTGTAGCAATAGTGACAAAAGCTTCCGCGCATTGAAAAAACATATATATAAAAAATTGATGCTAAAAAAGTAGTAAGCTTCAAAACAGCAGAATCAATTTGATAAATCATTTGAAGCTGTTTTCAGCTGGTATTGAATATATTTCTCTAAATTACCTAACTAGTACTCTAACAAGCCTAAATTGCTGGGTAAGGAAAAGAAGTAGCAAGTAGCAAAAAAGTTACCAGACAAAGTTCGCTTGGCGAACTACTAATAGGTATTTGCAGTAAATTCTAATAATATCCTATCTGGGTCGAAAAATAAAACCAAGAAATGATGTTTATTCTTATGTGATTTTCGTCAACAAATTCCCTACTCGTGACTCGAAACTCGCTACTTTAAAAATCTTCCCTTGTTTATCATTCTCCATTTTCTTTTAACAAAATAGTTTTTGTCAAACTTTCGGTACAGGTTCATTTTAGCTAGCATAGCTACCATCAAAGACGGAAGCCAATTAGGACAACATCATGACTAGTATCTCCTCTGTACCCGATTTTATCGAATCTTTACTAGGTAACGAAGCTAAAGATTTACTTACGCACAAAGCAAAAATATCAAAAGATATGCTTCACCTACCGGGAAGCGATTTTGTGGATAGAATTTGGGCATCGAGCGACAGAAACCCCCATGTATTGCGTAGTTTGCAATCTTTGTACTCTACCGGAAGACTTGCCAATACTGGTTATTTATCAATTTTACCTGTAGACCAAGGTATTGAACATTCTGCGGGTGCTTCTTTTGCTCCCAACCCCATGTATTTCGACCCCGAAAATATTGTTAAGTTAGGAATTGAAGGTGGTTGTAATGCGGTTGCTTCAACTTTGGGAGTATTAGGAATCGTTTCCCGTAAATATGCTCATAAAATTCCTTTTATAGTTAAAATTAATCACAACGAATTGCTTAACGTTCCTAACGATTACGATCAAGTAATGTTTGGCGATGTGGAACAAGCTTGGAATTTGGGTGCTGTTGCTGTCGGTGCAACTATTTACTTCGGCTCGGAAAACTCCACCCGACAAATTCAAGAAGTAAGTAGAGCCTTCAAACGCGCTCACGAGCTAGGAATGGCTACTATCTTATGGTGCTATCTCCGTAACAATGCCTTCAAACAAGATAAAGATTATCATCTATCTGCCGATTTATCTTCTCAAGCCAACCACTTGGGCGTGACAATCGAAGCCGATATTATCAAGCAAAAAATGCCCGAAAACAATAACGGATACGGCGCAGTTGCTAAAGCAATCGGTAAAAGCTACGGAAAAACCCACGATAAAGTTTATACCGAATTAACCACAGACCACCCCATCGATTTAACTCGCTATCAAGTATTAAATTGCTACTGCGGGCGCGCTGGGTTAATCAACTCCGGTGGTGCCGCCGGTGAAAACGACTTTGCCGCAGCAGTACGTACAGCAATTATCAACAAGCGTGCTGGGGGTACCGGCTTAATTTCCGGACGTAAAGCATTCCAGCGTCCTTTTGAAGATGGTGTTAAATTATTCCACATGATTCAGGATGTTTACTTATCTGAAGATGTGACCATTGCTTAAGTAGTAAGCAAGGGGTTGTAGGTATATAGTCGTTCCAATTAATTTCGGTAGTGCGTTAACGCACTACCATCTGTTTTTATTTGGAATGACTATAAAAGGTTATAAATCAAAGGGATTGAATTGATTGCCACATTTTCTACACCTTTTCAAATATTCATTATCAACATGAACGTGCTTTAAAATTCCCATATAATCTGTTCCCGGTTTTTTCGGTACAAAGTCCTTACTTATCTCATAAATATTGGCATAAATATATTCAAAACCTGGTATTATTTCAATTTCATTGATTGCTTCACGAACTCCCTTCAAGTCAACAAAGCAAAATTTTTCAGCTTCTATCAAATAGACGGGATATTCTTCAAAACTCACCGACTTGATTATTTGATATTTCTTCATGCTTTCAGGAATCAATTGAAAATAATTTTCAGCATCTTGTTTGCTCAAAAAAATTCCAGATATCCACTTTCGATTGTCTTTAATTGCTCTAATATAATTCATTTTTTATAAATACAATTTATATTTCATTTAAATTATATGTCTGAAAATACTTCTTTTAATAGTTGTATAGTCATGTTCCTAAATAGATTAAAATTAATTTATTACATAAATAAAATAAAAAATAGTTGTCAATCTTGATACATAAGCACGTATACTAGGCACGGCACTATCAAATGCCAAATACGTCAATCATCCTGCCGCGATAATTTTGCTTCATTAAATGCAGCAAATTAACACGCAGTACATCAAACTTTTATAGAATAAGCAGACATATCTGTAGGCTAATGACGAATCAGTTCCCTAATCGAAGTTTACAAGTTCGCGCAAGACTAGCTAACTTATTCAAAAAATACAGACGGTTGTTTAAGCGCTGTCTTCCACTTCTATTTGCAATATCATTTTCTACGGTATTGCTGCTTGAAAATTTGCAGTCTACAGCCCAATTACCTCCCCCAGCGACTATTATCCAACCCGAGATATTGCAGCCCCGACAATTACCCCGTCAGGAAATTCGCGGAGTATGGATGAGTACTAATGATTTCAATGTTCTTAAAACTCGCTCTGGAGCAAAAGATGCTATAACTCAGTTGCGAAGACTAAATTTCAACACTATTTATCCTGTTGTTTGGAATTCTGGTTATACTAAGTTTCCTAGTATTACAGCCAAACGTGCTGGCATTCCTTTTTTCTTTAAAGGTACTGATGGACAGGATATTCTTGCTGATTTGATTAGTCAATCCCATCGTCAGGGTTTATTGGTACTTCCCTGGTTTGAATTTGGTTTTATGACTCCTGAAACCTCGGAATTAGCCTTGAATCATCCTGAATGGTTGACGCAAAAACGCGATGGAAGCCGAACTTCTAATAGTGCGGCTGGTGAAGTTGCATGGTTAAATCCTTTCCATCCTCAAGTACAGCAGTTTATCCAAAATCTGGTTCTAGAAGTAGTTAGCAGATATGATGTTGATGGCATTCAATTTGATGACCACATGAGTCTACCTCGGGACTTCGGTTATGACAAATACACCGTTGCCTTGTATACTCAAGAAACCGAAAATCCACCGCCAGCAAATGCCGCAGATGAAGCATGGGTAAAATGGCGTGCGGATAAAATTACAGCTTTTATGACACAACTTAATCAAGCAGTAAAAGCTAGAAAACCTTATGCGATTTTCTCTGTTTCTCCCAATTACTACAACCACGCTTATAAATTACAGTTGCAAGATTGGCTCAACTGGGTACGTTTGAGTATTGTAGATGAATTGGTGATGCAAGTTTACCGTAATGATTTAGCTAGTTTTATTCGCAAAATTAACCTTCCAGAAATTATTGAAACCAAACAATATATACCTACTGGTATCGGTATTATGGCGGGTT
The DNA here is from genome assembly GCA_039820645.1 of Cyanobacteria bacterium J06633_8. GTDB lineage: Bacteria > Cyanobacteriota > Cyanobacteriia > Cyanobacteriales > Nostocaceae > Rivularia. The sequence goes on from JBCBPQ010000020.1 coordinate 29,045, forward strand.
TGCGAAATCGTCCGGTTTCAATGCAACAAATTAAATCTCAAGTACGAGCAGCACAACAACGCGGTTTGGGTGTAACTTTCTTTTATTACGAAAGTCTATGGAATTATGCTCAAGAAAGTGTAGAATTACGACAATCTGGATTCAAATCTTTATTTCCGCGTTTTGCTCGTCGTTCGAGAATTTGATTCAAAGGATTTCCAGAAAATAAAATAACCCATCATATTGACTGCTGAGGTGCTGAGGAGAAAAATTTTTCCATATTTCAAAATTGGGATAATTTATTTCTTGGTGTTCCCCAAAAGTAAGCAGATAATAAGGTAGAAAACAATTCACGAATATAAATAAACCCGGTTTTTTTGAACAAACCGGGTTTCTCAATTTCAATTAGGAATAATTTCGTATTTTATGTAAGAGGATGTTTGAAAAGCCATAAATAAGACCATAGACTCTTGAAATCCCCCTAAATCCACGCCACTTGCTACAACCGAGGGAGCCTCGGCAACGCAGTGGCTCCCCTTAAAAAAGGGGGACTTCAACCCCCCTTAAAAAGGGGGGAAGGGGGGATCTAACCAATAATGAGTTAAGAACGATATTTTTCAAACATCCTAAATAGGCTAATTCTTTTCTTCTTGAAATAATTCCATCAAGCCAATCGTGCCGACGAAAAAAGTGTAAATACCATATTTATACCAAATTTTATCTTTAGAACTTGCTTTAAAAGCTGCTATGACTGCCTCGAACAAATGCGCTACAACAGCAACACGTTCAATCCAAAAAATCGGTTTAATATTTGATGGTATCTGAAGTTGATGTGTTATGGCATAAATATTCCATATTTCTAACCCCATAGCACCTATCATCAAAATTGTAGATAATATCTTGATGGCAAATAAATTGTTCTTCATTTTGACGTTTTCAACTTCATCTTTTTATTACTTAAAAACCCGGCTTATTTAAGAAACCGGGCTTTTAATTACTTTAACCTATTACAATTCATATAGAATTATTACTACTTAACCACAGCTTTGGCTTTCTCTTCGCTGCTGCTAGCTTCATAAGCTTTCTCCAATCGCATAATCTGCTTGGCTTGCATTGATAATGCAGTTTTATCAAGCCAGTTTGCGATTAATGCATCGGTGGAAAATAAACCCGCACCATTGATGGTGAAAAATAGGAAGCAAGCTGCGTAAATCGCGGATAATTCTAAGTAGGGAATATTGAAGCCTGCAACCAACACGTGATGGTACATTGCAACGCACATTGTCAAGAATAAACCGACAGCTGCTGGACGAGTCAATAAACCAAGTACCAATAATGGGGCACCAATTAACTCGGTGAAAGCTGCCACGTAACTAAAGAATATCGGGAAAGGCAAACCGATAACTTTAACGTAAGCTTCTGCAAAGCTTTCGATGTTACCCAGTTTATCCAATCCGTTGTGAATCATCATGATACCAACTACGGCTCTCAGAATAGCCCACCCTGTTTGTGAGAAAAAATTAGGGCTGGTATTAGGTTTGAAGATGTTTGTTATTAGTGCGTTATTAGTCATATCTCAATTATTGATACGGGCAAATTTGTCAAACTTATATTAATTAATTTAACAAAATAGTTAAGAAAAGTAAATATATAAATTTCTTTATTAATTTATTTGAGAAAACTTTTGTTAGGTAAGTTATGAAATAGCTCATTTATCCCATCATTAGGGCTTTATAGAGATTCATGTTATTTCGATGAATATGAAAATATATGAATTTTGATTAAGCCAAAATTTTATCGCAGTTAGAAGTGAATCAAATATTGCCGTCAACCTCCAAAGATGCATCATGCGATCGCGTTATTTTTGGAATCATTGCATGGGGCACTATTATGACCCTATCTTTCATCTCCTCAGTAATATAATCTAGGTAAACACTAATTTATGTATAAAATATTTATCGCATTCGAGCGTCAGTAGGGAATGCGCTACCACAAAGAAATCTCTTTAAACCATTTATCAACTTAATCGGGGTTTAAAACCCCACCGTCAATTGGCGTGCTAGTAATTGGTTGGGGTAAAAACCCCATCCAATTACCTCTCCCTCTCTCCCTCACTCCCTCACTCCCTCCCTCTTTATTTTTATGTCACCAATAATTTTTAGCAATATATAAATGCTGACTTTTTCAATAGCTAATTTACAATAATTAATATAATTTTGTCTGTAATTGGAATATTGTCTACAATCCCTGCACTGTCTATTATTGAGAGAATATAAGTGATTGCTCGCTATTTAATTAAATGTTATTCCATGTTTTTGAGTAATTATATGGACTGCAATCGGCGTTAAAGTTAGAGGTATAAGGTTTTATTCATTTTGACATCAAGTTTTTCTGAAGCATTTTAATTATGCAATCAAATGCCGAACCTATTGATTTATCTCCTTTAACTAGGGTTATAAATACTTGTCCAGCAATAGTTACGCCCCTCACTTTGGTGATTGACGCGATTGCTTTAATGGGAATTCCGGTGCAAAATATCAATCAAACCTTGAATGCACCAAATATTTCTCAGGTAACAGTTACAGCAAATAATCAACAAACTGATTGCGTACTAGTCTGTGAAGATTTACATCTTCAGGGTATATTAACTACTTCAGATATAATTAAATTTATTTTATCTAGGAATAGTTTAAATGAAGTCAAAGTTGCCGAAGTAATGACTCGGGATGTAGTAACCTTAAAGCAATGTCAAACTAATAATATATTCACAGCATTACAATTAATGCGGCAGCATGGAATCGGAAATTTACCGATTGTGAATGATTTTGAGCAAATAGTCGGAATTATAACTCAAGATAGTTTGCTGCAACATTTTTATTTACAAGGGCAACAGCAATTTCAAACTCAAACATATAATTGTTGCGAATTACATCAGCAAGTTAATCTTGCGAGTCAATTTGAAACTAATTTTGAAACTAATATTTTGAATAGACTCGGTGATGCAGTAGTTGGGGTTGATAACGAGCATCGCATTATTTATTTAAATCAAGCAGCAGAAAAGTTATATAATATTAAACTTGAAAATTTTCTGGGTAGACGGCTTGAAGAAGCTTATGATTCTCGGTGGTTGAATTCAGAAGACGAGCAAGCTGCACGTGATGCTTTGTCGGCTACAGAAGCTTGGCAGGGAGAAAATATTCATATTAAAAATAACGGCGAAGAAATCTTCGTTGAATCATCAGTTAGCCTGCTTAAAGATAATAGTGGCGAAAATATCAGTTTAATTGCTGTGATTCGCGACATTACCAAGCGCAAAGGTGCAGAAATTGCTTTGCAGGAGAAACTACAACAGCTAGAAACAATTGCTGACAATAATCCTGTAGGAATGTATCGCTTTGTGTACCATACTGATGGAAAAGTGTCTATTCCCTATGCTAGCGTTGGTTATCGCCAACTGTTGGGTTTAAATCCCACTGATATGAGCGCTTATCCCGAAGATGTACTCGCAACAATTCATCTCGATGATAGAGAGCAATTTGCACAAGCATTAATAACTGCTTCTGGGGAGCAACATCAATCGCATTATATAGAATATCGAGCCATTGATGTTTTGGGACAAGTAAAATGGTTTGGAAACAATTTTCGCTGTAGCAATCATAAAAATGGCGATTTGATTGTAGATGGGGTAGATATTGATATCACGGCTCGCAAACGTGCAGAAATTGGGCTACAAACTTCTGAAGCAAGATTTCGCTCTTTGGTAGAAATATCCAGCGATTGGGTATGGGAAGTCAATGAATATGGCTTTTTTACTTACGCAAGTCCAAAAGTATTCGATATTCTTGGTTACACCCCTCAAGAAATTTTAGGTAAAACGCCCTTAGATTTGCTGCCTACTGAAGAAGGTAAGCGGCTGCTTGAGGTTCTTAACTCATTTATTATAGAAAAACAGCAGTTTAAAAATTTAGAAAATATCAAGTCTCATAAAAACGGACATTCCGTAATTATGGAAACAAGCGGTGTAGCTATATTTGACGCAAACGGGTATTTTCGCGGCTATCGCGGTATTGATAGAGATATTACCGAAAGTTTTCACGCCGAAGACAGATTACGTAGTAGTGAAGAACGTTTTCGGCTGTTAGTCACTCATGCTCCTGTGGGAATTTTTCAAACTGATGCCAAAGGAGAATATTTATTTGTCAACCCGCGTTGGTCAGAAATTGCTGGATTAGCTGAAGAAGAAGCATTAGGAAACGGTTGGACAAAAGCGCTACACCCTGAAGACAAAGGGGAAGTTTTTAGCGCATGGTACGATGCTGCCACAACTGGACAAGAGTTTGCAATTAAATATCGCTTTGGTACTCCAAAAGGTAAATTGAGTTGGGTATTTGCCAATGCGATCGCTATTCGCAATCAAACAGGAAAAATTACCGGATATCTGGGAACTATCACCGATATCACCGAAATTAAACAAGTAGAATTAGAGCTAAGAGAGAGTAAAGAACGCTACCGCTCGGTTGTCAAATCAATGCATGAAGGTGTAGTAATTCAACAAGCAGATGGTACTATAATTTCCTGTAATGCGAGTGCCCAAAAGATTTTAGGACTATCAGCCGAACAAATAAAAGGACGTAATTCTCTAGATCCCCGCTGGCATACAATCCATGAAGACGGTTCTCCTTTCCCAGGGGAAACTCATCCGGCAATGCTTGCTTTGCGTACCGGTAAACCATGTTTATATACAGTAATGGGAGTTTACAAACCCAATGGAAAACTTACTTGGATTTTGATTAACTCCGAACCATTATTTTTACCCGGACAAAATCTTCCTTACCGTGTAGTCACTTCCTTCTCTGACATCACGCGGCGTAAAGAAGCCGAAGAAAAAATAAAAGAACAAGCCCAACTGCTCGATATTACTACCGATGCAATTTTAGTTAAAGATTTAGAAGAAACTATTTTATATTGCAACAGCAGCGCCGAGCATATATATGGTTGGAAGAAAGAAGAATTAATCGGCAAGACAGCCAACGAACTTTTATATGATGAAATTTCACCAGAATTAGAATCAGCATTGAGCGAAGTTATTGAAGCAGGCTCCTGGCAGGGAGAATTACATAAAATTACTAAAACAGGTAAAAATATTATCGTTGCTAGCCGTTGGACTTTAGTGCGCGACGAAGCCGGAAACCCCGAATCAGTTTTGACTGTAGATACCGACATTACCGAGACAAAACAACTAGAAAACCAGTTTCTCCGCACTCAACGTTTAGAAAGTTTGGGAACTTTGGCAAGCGGTATCGCTCACGATTTGAATAATGTACTCACACCTATTTTAGCCATCGCTCAACTTTTACCCCTCAAGTTTAATAATCAAGAGCAAGAATTTACTGAAATGCTTTCCATGCTAGAAGACAGTGCCAAACGCGGAGCCGACTTAGTTAAGCAAATCCTGACATTCGCTCGCGGTAACGAAGGTAAGCGCACCGTACTGCAAATCAAGCATCTTCTCAAAGAAATAGAGCAGTTTGCCAACAGAACATTTACCAAATCAATTGCAATCAACAGATATATACCGCAAGACCTATTGACAGTTTCCGCAGATCCGACGCAAATGCATCAAGTGTTCATGAACTTAGTAGTTAATGCTCGCGATGCCATGCCCAACGGTGGAACTATAACTATTTCTGCACAAAACCTGTACGTTGATGAAAGCTACGCCAAAATGAACATCGAGGCAAAAGTTGGTAATTATGTTGTAGTTACCATTACCGATACTGGAATAGGAATTTCTCCAGAAGCAATTGAGCGAGTTTTCGATCCCTTCTTTACCACTAAAGAAGTAGGTAAAGGAACGGGATTAGGTTTATCAACTGCTATTGGCATCATTAAAAACCACGGTGGTTTTATCGAAGTAACTAGTGAGTTAGGAAAAGGTAGTCAATTCAAAGTATATTTACCAAGCACTCAGGGTAAGAGAATCGAAGCAAAACAAGAAAATATAGCACTTTTAGGAAACTCAGAACAGATTCTAATAGTAGATGACGAATCAGCAATTTGTGAAATTATTAAAACTACATTAGAAAGTCAAAACTTTGAAGTTCTTACAGCAGCAGATGGTATAGAAGCAATTTCAACATATGTCCAGAATAAAACCCGAATTAGTCTCGTATTAATAGATATGATGATGCCAGAAATGGACGGAGCAACAGCTATAGCGACTTTGCAACAGCTAAACCCCCAAGTAAAAATCATTGCCATGAGCGGATTAACATCTACTGAGGCTTTAGCTAAAGCAGCAGGCACTGGAGTTCAAGGATTTTTAGCCAAACCATTCACCCAATGGGACTTGCTCAATACTATAAGTGGAGTTTTATCAGTTAACAGTTAACAGTTAACAGTTATCAGTTATCAGTTAACAGTTATCAGTTAACAGTTATCAGTTACGAATTGCCGACTATACTAAATCCGGTTAATTACTTGCTACATAATTCAGATAAGAATAATTGTTAATTAACTATTACCCATTACCTGTTACCAAGCTCCACAGATATGACAAGTATTTTACCAGTCATGAGATTATACATGAACCATAAGATATTGACCGTTGCCGTTGTATTCACCGTCGCAAGTTGCAAAAATTGTTCCTAACATGAGTAAATAGAAACGCCACATCCTACGGAACTTATCGTAGTTCATGCCATAGTCTAGAAATTTGATTTTATATTTATCATCGCTATCTATAGCAGTCCTAAATCATTCAGAATTACTACATGGTTATTCTTGATTGAAAAAATATTACTATGAAAAAACAAGTGCAAAGAATTCATTACCTGTTGACGAGCCTGGAGAAAGCAGTCTTAAAATAAAATCTTTGCACTTATAAAAGTTGAAGGAATCTGCAATGGAGCACATTTATCCAAAAGGATACAAGCTCATTAAAAGCAAACAATGTTTCTTGACCGCTATTTATTCAATTTAATATAAAAATATGAGGAACTTGTGAGGATAAATTTAGTTATTCAAATAATTTATTTTTTTTAATAACTAAATTCGCTAATTGACACTCCGCGATAAATCCACCGAGTTTTCAGTTTTAAAAATAAAAGCGAGCAATATTGCTCGCATTAACATGAATTATTCAACTCCACTTGATTCAAAACTACTTACGCCATTTTTCACTCCAAGCACCCGTAACGTTAAAGCCAGAACCTACGGGAGTAAGCTTCAAAGAACCGAAAGCAAATTTATTGCAAACTGGTCCGAAAGGAGTATCGCAGATATCGCTGGCACCATAACCTTTAGATCCGCGAGTACCGATATGAGAGTAAGTTTTTCTTTCCCAGTTACCGTTACCAAACCAAGTAGTATTTTTACGTCCGACGCGAAGCACGCAACGCAATCCAGAACCTTGACGGTTCCCTGTTAAATCGGAAACTTTATACTGATCGAAGTAATCTCCGCAAGTTTTAGGTCTGGGTAAAGGCTTGTAGGAAGTAGATTTCACGGGAATCCATTCTTCATTCCACGCACCTGTAACTCGAATTTTAGAACCACTAATAAACTGTAATTTCAGATTACCGTTAAAGTTACCGTTAAAAGACTCTCCATTGCCGTGCATATCAGAAGCAAAACCAATCAGATTGCGACCTTTGTAAAATGCCTGTCCGACGTGACGATAGGTTTTACCGCTCCAGTTTCCTTCTCCATACCAAGCAATTCTAGGAAGCCTGTTTTTTCTGTTGCCATTAGCAAATTTTACGCAACGGATACCTTTACCTTTAGTATTTCTCAAAGATTTAACAATATAAGTTCTTGTATGGGGAGCGCAAGTAAACTTTGATGCTGGCTTAATCTGAAACTCAGGCGCGGGTAGAGACGGTTGAGCGAGTGCAACTGATGCTGTCGAAAGCATTAACATACCGCCGAAAACCGCTGACTTTATAGTATTAACAAACATATTCAAACCTCATTCATAGATTTTAGACTGTCTATAATCTAAATACGTACAGCCTCAAAAATTTATGCCGATATTTGTAAAAATATTTTGATAAATTCAGAAATTGCTCGGTTGTTATATTATTTATTATTTGATAATAAGTTTTTATTGGATTTGTAGCGCTAAAGCTCTTATCTATAATCTTTCCGACTGCTTTCAAGCATATATGAATAAGCTTTGCCTTCTGGCAGTCTTACCCTGGTTAGAGTCAGAATTCGCTCAGCAGGCAAAGCTTTCGCCCAGTACCACTGCATTACCCAGCTTTTGGGAACTGGTTAATGGATGTTCAATTATGCTTAGTGACGGCACAAAATTTGTGTTAGTTCCCAATGAGACGACATCTAGAAAAAGTGGGCAGGCTTACTAGAAACCGGGTTTCTTTGGGCTTGTTGCGAATAGTGCAAGACAAGATATGAATAATAACAAACTCAATTCGTTGTAAATTATAAAATTAACGCTTATCTACATATCATTTACTTTTATGACTGCTGCATCAAAAAATCAACAGGGTGAAATTGGCGTTGCTGTGGTGGGAACCGGATTTGGTAAAAAAGTCCATATTCCCGGATTGAAAGCCCATCCTAAGACTCAAGTAGTAGCCGTTTACAATCGGGATTTGGATAAAGCCAAAGAAATCGCTGCATCCAACGACATCCCCCACGCTTGCGATAATCTTACAGATATCCTGCAATTACCCGAAGTGCAAGCAGTCGCCATATCAACACCTCCATTTCTACATTACGAAATGGCTAAACAAGCTTTACAAGCAGGGAAGCATGTATTTTTAGAAAAACCAGTAACCTTAAACGTCACAGAAGCTAAAGAACTTTACCATATAGCTCAAGAAAAAAATCTAGCTGCTACCGTAGACTTTGAATTTCGCTTTGTACCTGGATGGCTGCTATTTTGTGAATTACTAGCTCAAAACTATGTCGGAAACAAACGTTTAATTACCATTAACTGGTTTGGCTCCTCCCGAGCTAACCCCGAACGGCCTTGGAATTGGTATTCTCAAAAAGATAAAGGTGGTGGTGCTTTGGGTTCTTTAGGTTCCCACACCTTCGACTACATTCACTGGTTATTTGGAGAAGTAAGTCGAGTCAACGCTCATTTTACCACCGCAATTCCCCAACGACCAGATGCCACGGGGGAAATGAAACCTGTAAATACAGACGATACCTGTGCATTAATGTTGGAATTAGCCGATGGAACCCCCTGTCAAGTTTCTATTAGTGCGGTGATTTTCGCACCACGAACCCATGCGATAGAAGTTTACGGAGATGAAGGCACTTTAATTTTAGCTAGCGAAAATCAAAAAGATTACGTACACGGATTTCGCGTTTGGGGTGCTAAAGCTGGTAAACCAGTTGCAGAAATCGAAATTCCCAATCGGTTAACATTCCCTAAAAATTATGCAGATGGACGAATTTCCGGATTTTTACGAGTAGTCGATCAATGGGTACAAGCGATTAATAGCGGAGAATCCACAACACCATCTTTACGTGAAGGAGTTTATTCTCAGTTGTTAATGGATAAATCTCACGAATCTAATCAAACATCGAATTGGGTGAATGTACCAAGTTTAGATGAAACAGTACCATGACAGTGAACAGTACCATGACAGTGAACAGTACCATGACAGTGAACAGTACCATGACAGTGAGCAGTTACCAAGGAAAGCTTAAGTGAAGCTTATTTTTCTTACGAACTATTATGCAGTAATTATTATTATCTGCATGACAATCAAAGACAATTTATTATTTTTTCGTCACTGTTCATTGCTAACTGTTCACTGATAACTGTTCACTGATAACTGTTCACTGTTCACTGATAACTGTTCACTGATAACTGTTCACTGATAACTGTTCACTGATAACTGTCTTGCGACGGTAAAGTTCAATCGTATTTTGTCCAATTTTTACGTCGTAGTTACCAAAAAAATCGTGTCCTAAAAGTCCGGTATCTGCATTGGGGGCTATTGCGACTCGAACATTGTTAACCCTAGCTCCACCAACACCAATTGATTTAACTTCCCCCGTCTCTAATTTTATTACCGAACCATCGGCGATGCTGGCTTGAAGACTACCCGAAGGCTTGATTTGTAAAGCATTTGCCATTGATTGAGTAATCAAAGTACCGCTAGCACCGGTATCAAATATCATCTCAAAAGTTTTTTTACCGTTAAATGTAACATCTACTATGGGAGTATTCCCGCTGCGACGTTTGATCGGAATTCGATAAACTCCTGTATCCACAGGTTTGACAGGTGTAATACCGCAAAGACTTCCCAAATCTATGATTTTACCATCCTCAGTTGTCATGAAACAAGCTCCAGGGTCATTAGCCTGGGTGCTATTACCCGAAAGTAAAATTAATAATGTGGATATAATTGTAACTTTGGTTGTCCACCAACTGAAAGCACTTTTCATATATAATTTTCCTAATTTTGTCAAACCTGCTTATCATTAGGGTACCCATATGCATAGAAAAATTTCGCTTGGCTATATGAAACAGTTAACAGTGAACAGTGAACAGTTAACAGTGAACAGTGAACAGTGAGCAGTTAACAGTGAGCAGTGAACGGTGAACGGTGATTTCTAGTTACTACTTGTATATTTAATCTCATACACTTGGGTATGCTCGTCTTTAACCTCGAATGGTAGATGTTTTGATTTATTCATATTCGATATCAGTGTAAACAGGTAACTGCCATGGTACTGCTCACTGTTGACTGTAAAAAATGTGTTTAGTTTTCGTTTACTTGCTTAACATTAATGATGAGAGGTGGTGAATCATCACTTTTCGGAAAAACAACATATATATGATAAATATGAATAATCAGCAAAAAAAAGCTATTGGTTGGTCTTTGGATGAAAGAGATCCCAAATTTATTGAATCATTTATGCCAATTTGGGAGTGGTTTTACCGCCACTATTTTCGCGTCAAAACCGATGGTTGGGAAAATATTCCTCCCGAAGAGCAAGTACTAATAGTTGGTTCTCATAATGGCGGGATGGCATCTCCGGATATGTCTATGATGATGTACGATTGGTTCCGTAGGTATGGAACCGAACGTTTAGCCTATGGTTTAATGCATCCCCATGTCTGGAAAATTAATTCCGACATTGCTAAATTAGCTGAAAAAGCTGGTGCGATCGTTGCTCATCCGAAAACAGCAAATGCAGCTTTTAAAAGGGGTGCGAGCGTTTTAGTGTATCCGGGGGGACAATATGATTTATTTCGTACCTACAACCAACGTTACAATATCAATTTTGCTGGTAATAAAGGTTTTATCAAATTAGCCTTAAGACAAGAAGTTCCTATCATCCCTGCAATTTCTGTAGGGGCTCACGAAACTTTAATTGTGTTAGGTGATTTCTACGAAATAATGAAACAATTAAATACTATGGGTTTACCTTGGTTATATAATTTAGATCCAGGAGTATTTCCCATATATTTAGGTTTACCTTGGGGTTTAGCAATCGGACCTTTACCAAATATACCTTTTCCCGTACAAATTCATACTCGCGTTTGTAAACCAATTATTTTTGAAAAATATGGTAGAGAAGCATCGAAAGATCGCGATTATGTAGATGCTTGTTACCTCAAGGTTTATACAGAAATGCAGCAAGAAATGGATAAATTGGCAAGGGAAGTTAATAATGGCAATAGGTAATAATAAAAAACTCTGCGCTCCGAGGCTGAAACTTTGCGTACCTTTGCGTTATAAAAATATACCTCAAGCCAAATTATGAGATTTATCAACGGATTTTGAATAATTAATAACTTGTAGTTCTAGCCTTCTTTGGGTGTGGATTATCTTCCTCTGTGACATCTTGCACCAGTGCCATAAACCCGGTTTCTTGTTTCTTTCTGATTTCACAACGAGATAATGATACTTTCACGACTAGAAACCGGGTTTCTTTGAGCGAAATTGAGAAGAGTAGAACAAGTTAGTTATTAAATAGTTTTTCCATATATTTATATTAGTAACAAAGCAAATTATCTAAAGAGAAGAAATCAACAACATGGGGACATGAATCTTTTTTGCTATTTACATAATTTCGCCACATAGTTAACTCTTCATCGCTCAAATAATTCACCCAATCTCCGACAACTCCTTTACGTATATGAGCATTAGATGGATTATTTTTATCACCAACTTCCCGAGCAACTAAAACTTGAGATAAATTTCCTTCGGTATCAAGATGTCCCTCTGCAATAGATTTTTGTTTCATACTTTTAAAATCAGTTGCTATCGATATTTTTTCAGCATCATAAGATTCAACTCCAATAAACTCAGCAAGTTTATGTATAGCTGAAATAGCATTATCTTTTTTCATTTCTTCATACCTTAAAAATAATGCATCAATTTTCCCTGCTTCAGATGCTTGCAAAAATTCTTCGTGATAGTCGAACCAATCACCACACTCATATTTTGATGACAGCGCTATTTCTGAAAAGAAGTGACTCCACGACCCATTATAATAAAAAAGATATTTTTTACCTCTAATATGATGCCATGCAGAAACAAAAGTATCTAGAGGATGCCTTATACATTGAATTATTCTTGCGGGTTGTTTCATTAAACCTACACAAGCATGGGATTTAAAAAACCTCTTCGATTTCATGTTCTCTAAATATGAAAATATTGAACGCCAATTTTCTCCACTTGCAGCCCTATCTAACCACAAACAAGCCTCTACTGTACTAGCGCCAGTTGAAATTCCTTTTTGGGGAACTTTGTTTATTAAATGTTCAATTATTGATATAGTCCAAGTTGTGCCAGATTTTGGATAAGTTGTTACATAAATATCGCTATCTCTATTAACAAAATGATTAAATACATTTTGCATTCCACTCTTTGTAATAAAAGTTGGAGTATAAAAGTTTTCTGGTGCGTCTAAATCAAAGGAACGGGGTATACAGTTCATTTGTGGAATAAGAGATAATTCTTGGGTTTCCATTACAAACACCTTTTAATAAATCAGTTTTTCTCAGCATAATTTATATTATCTTTAATTGAGGTAAATTTAATCAAATTATGAAAATTGCTCAAATTGTAATTCGATATTCTGTTGATTTATTAATTCTTATAGCCTATATTTTAATTTTTTTTAATGTTTATCCGATATTCCGATTCCAGCAAAGAACTTGAAATAAATCCATCTAGAGATGACCTATTATATTTATCATAAAATCGCAACAAGTTATCGATACTTTCTAAGGTCTTATTTTCTCTTACAAAAGATTGGAATATAGATGAATATCCCACCTATAAACATGTTCATATAGACCACTTTTCTTGTGACTATCTATCTCCAAATTCAATCTCAATCGTAGTCATGTACCCATGAAATTTTACTTTAATCAAGGAAAGAAGTTCGTTCGTAGTTGCGCTTTAGCGCCAACATTTTTGGCGCTAAAGCGCAACTACGAACAATAGGTTGACTTATATCAATTGTGTAGTATAATTGTAATATAAGGACTTTTGCGACTCCTTCCCTTTTCAAAGCTTCTCTTCTCCTAGGGGAGAGGTTTGGAAAGATGTACAACATTTATTAAATTAGGAAAAATATCATGGTTGTTCCCCGAACGCGCATCCGAAATATCGGTATATCTGCTCACATCGACTCTGGAAAGACGACATTGAGCGAGCGCATTCTCTTCTATACGGGTAGAATCCATGCAATTGAGGAAGTACGAGGAGGTGGCAAGGGTGCCACTATGGACTTCGATGATTTGGAGAAGGAACACGGTATCACCATCTCTTCGGCTGCTACTAGTTGTCAATGGCAAGATACACAGATTAATTTAATTGATACTCCGGGGCACATCGATTTTACGATTGAAGTCGAGCGTGCTCTACGGGTACTTGATGGTGCTGTAATGGTACTTTGCGCTGTTGCTGGGGTGCAGTCTCAGTCGATTACTGTTGATAGACAGATGAAGCGTTATAACGTACCTCGGATAGGGTTTATCAACAAGATGGATCGAACTGGTGCGAATCCGTTTAAAGTTGTGGAAGCAATGCATGATTCTTTGGATTTGAATGCATTGTTGTTGCAATATCCTATCGGTGCTGAAAGTCAGTTTCAAGGGGTTGTCGATTTAATCGCAATGGAGGCTCATTTTTATGAAGGTGAAAATGGCGAGAATTGGGTTAAAGGAGAGATTCCCGATGAGTTGAAGCAGGAAGCGGAAGTGGCAAGGGAAAGAATGCTTGATACTCTTTCTTTGTTTTCTGAAGAGATGACGGAGAAGTTAGTAGAGGATGAGGAAGTTTCTCAAGAGTTGATTTGGAAGACTATCCGTCAAGCAACTTTGAATTTACAGCTTGTCCCCGTATTAATAGGTTCGGCTTTTAAGAATAAGGGAGTACAGAATCTATTGGATGCTGTTTCTCTATATTTACCTTCTCCGGTGGATAAGGATTTCGTTAACGCAACAGTTTTTGAAACTGGTGAATCTGTAGATATTAATTTGAATTCTGATGCACCTTTGGTTGCTTTAGCGTTTAAATTGACGGTGGAATCTTTCGGGCAATTAACTTACATCCGCGTTTATTCGGGTATTCTCAACCAAGGTGACACCATCTATAATTCCCGTACTGGGGAAAAGGTGCAGGTTGGTAGATTATTAAGAATGCACGCCAACAAGCGAGAAGAAATAAAACAAGCTGTTGCGGGGGATATTGTGGCGCTTTTGGGTGTTGAATGTGCTTCCGGCGATACATTCTGTTCCTCAGAATTACGAGTATCTTTAGAAAATATATTCGTACCAGAGCCTGTAATTACTTTGGCGATTGAAGTTAAGAAAAATCAGGATTTAGATAAAGTTTCTAAAGCTTTAAATCGCTTTCAAAAAGAAGATCCAACCTTCCGCGTAAAGGTAGATAAGGAGTCAAATGAAACATTGATTTCTGGTATGGGTGAACTGCACCTAGAAATTTACATCGAGCGCATGAAGCGGGAATATTACTTAGATATTGCAGTCGGTAAACCCAAAGTATCTTATCGGGAAGCTATTTCTCAACGAGCTACCTTTGATTATAAATTGAAAAAACAAACTAGTGGTCCCGGACAATACGCTCACGTTGTGGGGTATATTGAACCTTGTGAAGAACAGTTTGTATTTGAAAATAAAGTCTTTGGTGGTGCGATTCCTAAAGAATATATTGCGGGAGTAGAGAAAGGTTTTCTGGAAGCAATGAATTTGGGAATGTTAGAAGGATATCCGGTAATGGGAGTCAGAATTGTTTTAGAAAACGGTTCCCATCATATGGTTGATTCTTCCGAATTTGCTTTTAGAATGGCTGCTCAACAAGCATTTGCTCAAGCTTTTATGAAAGCGAAACCTCATTTACTTGAACCAATTATGTCAGTTGAAGTGGAGACACCAGACGA
Source organism: Cyanobacteria bacterium J06633_8 (assembly GCA_039820645.1). Classification (GTDB taxonomy): domain Bacteria; phylum Cyanobacteriota; class Cyanobacteriia; order Cyanobacteriales; family Nostocaceae; genus Rivularia. The sequence continues at coordinate 44,429 of JBCBPQ010000020.1, forward strand.
GTTTTTGGGGAGAATTCAAGGAGATTTATCTTCAAGACGGGGTTTGTTATTGGGTTCTCAAACAATGCAAGGATTTACAATTATCCGTGCTGAAGTACCCTTAACGCAAATGTTCGGATATTCTGGTAAATTGCGTTCTTTAACTTCCGGTATGGCTACATTTTCAATGCAGTTTGCTTGTTATCGGCAAGGATAAATATCAAATCAGTTGATTGCAATAGCAAACTGATAATTTCGCTTTGTCATGGAGACACCTTGCAGCAGTTTTAGAAACCGGGTTTCTTGTCGTGAAAACATTATTATATTGTTATGAAGACAGAAAGAAACCGGGTTTCTTTGAGCTTATTAATAATCTTGCAAGATGTTAACCAAAGGTTTAGATCCCCCCTAGCCCCCCTTGTAAAGGGGGGAATTGAAATTAAACTTCCTCTTATTAAAGACTATTTATAAAGTAAATATTAAAATGACATGAGTTTATAGAAACCGGGTTTCTGTTCGAGCAAGTTACCTTCCTATTTGTTCTCACTATAGTAGAAACCCGGTTTCTTAGGTCTTAATGTTTACTTTATAAATAACCTCTAAAGGGGGAATGAAATTAAACTTCCTGTTACAAAGGGGGAGCCGTTACCCCCCGTTTTAAGGGGGGAATGGGGGATTATCCCAGATTGGGGATAAAAACTGTACTTTTAAACATCCTCTTAAATGACTGTTTAACTATTAATTTGAAAAACCTGAGAAATATTTTTTAATAATTCCTTCTCTTCCGGAGAAAATTCTTCATCAGCCATTGCTAAATCATTACATACTAATAAAACCTGAGCTTTAACAGCTTCACTTTCAATACGAGTATTGATATCTGTTAAGAAAATATGCATTTTCTCATCATGTGATAAAGCCGTTCTAATTTTAGGTGTAACTTTAGCAAAATAAAATTCTAAAGATAAAGGTGATTCCCATTTTATGCTGCTTGCATATTCTGTAATTGCTTCATCTTCTGTAAGTCTGATATTTTTATCGCTGTACATAATCATCATCATTAATTCGATGATTGCTTCTCGCTCGTTTTGAGTTACATCTTGCTTCGCAATTTCACTCAAGGATAAACGCAATTTATCTCGCATTTTTTTTATTTATACAAACACACCGTTTATATGATATGTAAGTTCAATATTATCTTAAAGTGATTTGTTATACATTTAATTGATTCATGGTTTCAAAAATAAACATAATTACCCAATTTTTAGCAAAAATATTTGCAAATACTTGCTGCATCTAACACAAGATTAATCTGGTATTTTACTTACGTAAGTCTTATCTAAAATTTTTACATCGAGAAAATCTGGTTGGTAAGTTTCAACAAAGCTCAAGAGCTTATCTAAATCTTCTTTATTGGTTAATCCGATACATCCTGCCGTACCATCTTCCCCATTGTTTTTTTCAAAAGATGGATCGACATGAAAACCTAAAGCTGAACGTTCAGTTTTGAATTTGGGCTGTATTGGTAGAAAATGCTCTCCTGCTTCGGCGATGGTACCTGGAATTGTAGAGGTAGCAACAGTATATTTCCCATCTGGTAAAGGAGCCTCAGTTCCACTTTGGTGGCGGTTTCTGGTTTGCGTAAAATCTCTTCCCGATACACCAATCAAGCTATCAATTAACTTCCCATTGACATATAGATTAATTTTGTAGAGAGGATTATCCAGAGTATTAGTTTGTCCCGTTGGCGTTAGAGTTATAAAATTACCAAAATAATTAAGTGGGTTAGTATTTCCGGTGGCAATTTTAGAGTGTTGTAAATTTGGCTTTTTGCTTTGATTGGGAGTAATAAAATTATTAACTTTTTTTTCTTGTTCCTTTGATTTACAGCTAACAAGTATCAAAGAAATCAAACAAAGCAAAAAGATTCGGATTAACATTAGCCCAGTATGAATTTTGATTTTCTTCAAATGTAATTGCTTTGTTATACATTCCACCTGAGAAAATTCACTTATTTTGATTTTTGTAGAAAATTACTTAGTTTTTGTGGTTAACTGGTTCCTAGTAAGACGGCTAGAAACCGATGATTGAAGGCTCTGCCTTCCAGATTTGCAAGAGGCAGAGCCTCTTAGCGGGAGCATTCCCAGCCCGGAGGTTGGGAACAAGTTATAACTCCTAACTCCTAACTCCTAACTTACAGACGTAGCACTGCGCCCCGTCTCTACATTCCTAACTCTTTCATTACCTGCAACCATTCTGAAGGTGTTCGCAAAGTTTGCTTGAGAAAATCGCTATCGAGTCTGTTAGAATTTGCTTTATATAGAAGACTGGCATAACTATAATTCCGAGCTTGTTTTTTAAAGTCATCGGCACCGTAAAGGGAAATTAATTCAGCTAATTTTTCTTCTACCTTAATAATTATTTGGGGAGCAAGAGCTAGTAAATTATTCATCCATCGCTCTTTCTCAATCATAAAATTAGACAATTCCGGATTCCGCGAATCCCTATCGCTGCAAATAGCTTTGATTTTGTCCCATTTATAACTATTCCAAGGTTTAGCCATCATCACGGGTAATTGCCATTTGGGAATTTCTTCACGCCAATAATCTTTGGCAGCTTCTACCTGCACGGTTTCAAAACTGGGTAAAATTAATCCGGTTAATTTTGCACCATGACAAGCACCAGTATCGATACCGTAAACTTTCCCTTCAACTATTAACGGATTATCCCCGACAACATGATGACCAAAAATTACTGGTTTTTCGCCAGTATATAATTCACTCCAATATGTATCTCCGTAACGTTTCGATAAATGCTTTTCACCAGCACTACACCCACATAAAACTTCTTCCCTTTGCTTCTCAATTGGTATACCATTTTCTACCGCAGCATGAACAAAAATTGCTTCTGCTGTTTCGTGGTAGTACGGTAAATTACTCACCCATTCTAAAAATTCTTCGTAGCGATCGCTAAATTGCAGTTTAACGATTTCTTGAGAGTAGGAAAGGGTTTGGCGTAAGTGCTTGCGCTCGTGATTGCCCATCAACACGATGGTGTTGGGACGATTTCTGAGAAAATCATATACCTTAACCGAATCAGTACCCCTATCTACAATGTCTCCCAGCGACACCAAACAATCTGATTCGGTAATTTTGGCTTTGGCTAATAATTCAACAAGTTCCTGATAACAACCATGAATATCGCCAACTACTATTGTTCGCATGGTTCGAGTTTGAGAATTAGGGGACGATGTGCTAATACAGTATAGCTTAGGGTTTCCACCCGAATGCTGCAAGATGTCAGAGAATACATGAGTATTAAAAGCAAAATATTAATATTTATAACTATTACTGTTTGTATTGCTCTTCTTGCAATTAGCATTTATCCCGGTGCTTTTGGCAGTTCATTATTTGCATTTTTATTAGTTTCAATTATCTGCATACCAATATTTGTAATTGTCGGGATTTTCGCGTTGATAGTTTTAGGTAGACGGGGAATATTTAGTAAAATGAATATTTCCTGGCGGCTTGTTCGAGGAATTGCTGGGATAGTATTTTTATCTTGTATCCTGCTTAAATTCTATATTCCCCGTCGCTTAGCATTTTTAGCATCGCAATCGGCATTTGAACAAATTATAGTAAGTGGGAAAATAACATCAAATCGGCAGTTGGGTTTATACAAAGTTGATAAATACGCAGTCGATTCTGGTGGTGGTAAATATTTTCGGGTTAAAACGAGTGGTGATGGATTTAGCCCTGATGTAACTTCCTATGGCTTTGTCTACCAACCCAATCGTAAAGCTAGTCCATTTGGTAATGCTAATTATCAAGTATTTTATTTGTATGGGGATTGGTATTGGTTTCAAGCGTCTAATGATTATTAAGTGGTTAGACTACGCGCCTTTAGTGAAGTACATTAGCTCACATCTTGCACCACTTCCAGAAACCCGGTTTCTTTACGATTTCACAAGGAGATATTCATGCTTTCACAAATAGAAACCGGGTTTATTTGAGCGAAATTGAGCAAGGTGCAAGATATGTGTTAGCTTTCTTCAGATTCAAAATCCAGTTGATAGCTACCGAAACAATAACTGGGCAAAATCTCGTAAATATCTCCGCCAAACTAACCATTCATGTCCCCCTTCAGTTTGAATCCAAAGGTGATTAATTCCAGCTTTTGTTAATGCTTGACTTGCTTGATTATTAGTAGAATAAAAATCATCTTCAATACCGCAACCCAACCACAATAAATTTAATTTAAGATTAGCTGAAACTGGATTTACGAATACTCCATCATAAGATTTATCAACGTCAAAATTTTTCAACAAAGAACTAAAACCAGCAACCCAAGAAAATTTGTCTAAATTATTTAAACCTACTTCTAATGCTTGTCCACCTCCCATGGAAAGACCTGCAATTGCTCTATAATTACGATTAGCAATTGTGCGATATTGGGAGTCAATCAACGGAATCAAATCTTTGATAACTACTTCCCCAAAAGCTTCATTTCCCCAGGAATCTGGCGGAAGTTCGACTCCCGGTTTGCGAGCGTAACCATTATCCATGACGACAATCATCGGTACTGCTTGACGGGAATAAATTAAATTATCAAGGATAAAATTAGCTTTACCTTGTTTTGTCCAACCTCTTTCGTTTTCACCAGCACCGTGTTGTAAATAAAGTACGGGATATCTGCGTTTCGTATCAGCATTATAGCCCGGTGGGGTATATACAAAAACTCGTCGTAATTCCCCCGTAACTTGGGAATGATAGAAACGCTCCCGCACCTCGCCGTGAGGTACTTTTTTAGCTCGTGCGAAATCAACTTTGGGATTGGGTATTTCTAAAGCACTAGTATATTCTCCCCAACCAAAATAAGTTTTACTAGTAGAATCGTTGACTGGAGTACCGTCAATAATTAATTGATAGTAATGAAATCCAGGATTTATCCGAATTGTTACCATCCAAATTCCATCTTCGCCACGAATTAAATCCGTGGGTTTTTCGCCAAAGGGAATGTTGCGATCGCGTCCCATAACCTGTACTCTTTTAGCAGATGGCGCTTTGATGCGAAACGTGACTGTACCATCAGAATTTATATAAGGATATTCGCTATTAGGAAGACTCGAAGGTGCCGGAAAACCTTTTCTTAACTGCCCGTAAGCAGGTTGAGAAAAAATTAAAGCAATTATAAAACTAATATAAAAGGATTTGACTATCATGGGTATTTTCTAAACTTGCGCTACCTTTTTTTGAGCATCGCAATTTATATTTTCCCATAGCCAATGACAAAATTATCAGATGCCAAACAAAAGCCCGTAGAGGATGGGGGGAAAAGTATAGTTTTTAGCCCAACTCTCGATCCCCCCTTGCCCCCCTTAAAAAGGGGGGTTAAATTTCCCGTTTTTTAATAGGTTTCTTGCACTAATTTCTGCAAACCCGGTTTGTTACCGTGACAGTGAATATCTCGTTTTGAAATCAGTAAGAAACCGGGTTTATTTCGGCTGCTTGAAAATGATGCAAGAAATGAGTTTAACTAACTCCAGTAATAATTTCGCCTTTATTTAAGATATCTTCTAAGATAGTTGAGTTGATAATTTCAACTGTACCGTCTTCAGCATTAAACAAATTACCACCACTATTGCCTTCGTTGAAAGCAAGGTAACTAGATAATAAACTCAAGAAACCGCGATTAAAGATACCACCACCATTTTCTGCTTTATTGCGTCTGATAGCGCTAGTTGAAACTGTTGCCGTACCCTCTGCGAAATTTACGATACCTCCTCCTTCAAAAGTTGCTTCGTTATCATCCACACTGCTACTGCTTACACTTAGAGTACCAACATTCCAAATAGCACCACCGCTAACAGATGCTTTGTTATTTTGCAAATTGGTGCGACTGATATCCAAGATACTGCTGTTAAAGATAGCTCCACCAATATTGCTGGCACTGTTGTTAGTCAAACTACTGTCAGTTACCGTTACCTTACCATTGGCATTCGCCGCGATCGCACCACCATCTCTTGCGGAATTATTGCCGAAGCCGGTTCTACTTATGGTAACATTGCCCTTATCAAAGTTAACAATACCGCCACCTTGATTGTCAGCTTTGTTATTGCTGATATTGCTGTAGCTTATGTTTATAGTAGCGCCAGGTTCAATAGAAGCAGATGTATCAAAAGCAGTCAATCCTGGGTTGCCGTTTGCAATAGCTCCACCTTCGTGAGCTTCGTTACCGCTGATATAACTGTTATTAATATTCAATACAGTTGAATTACCACCAGTTGAAATAGCACCACCAATACTTACATTTTCGCCTTCTTGAATTGCTTTATTGTTACTAATATTGCTTTCGCTGATTGTAACATTGCCAACAGCACGAATACCGCCTCCACGACTTAGAGCATCACTGTCTTGAATTGCTTGGTTATTGGTGACAGTAGTTTTACTTATCAAGACGTTTCCATCAGCAGAGATACCTCCACCACTAGTTATACTGCTTCCTCCTTGAACAATTAAGTTATTGTTGATAAAACTTCCGGTGATTTTAACATCACCACTAGCAGAAATACCGCCACCACTTGTATTAGAACTACTAGGCAAATTAGAATTGTTTATAGAATTGTCGCTGATAGTGGTATTATTGACCGTTACAGTACCACTAGCAGAGACACCAGCACCGGCGGCAGAAATGCCAAAACCGAAAATACCTATTCCTCCTTCTATAGAGTTACGGGTGATACTACTGTCGTTAATTGTGATAATTCCCCTGGCAGAGATACCGGCACCATCAGCACCACCTAAGATTCCCGTGCTACCCAAAAGTAAGTTATCGCTAATAGTGGTATTGCTTATTGTAATTATGCCACTAGCATCAATACCAGCACCAGAAACATTATCGGCACCCCCTGAAGAACCTCTGTTACCACTAATAGTGCTGTTAGTAATGGTTAAAGTTGCATCAGTACTGGATATACCTGCACCACTGCCTGCAAAGTGATCTTTGATAATGCTATTATTTATCGTCAAAGTTTTGCCAGTATTAAAAATACCAGCACCTGATGGTATAGAAGCAAAACTGAAAGGTAAACGACTTACCGAGTTACTGCTAATACTGCTGCTATTTATTGTCAGATTATCACCGCTATTTACGATACCGCGGCCTTGATTGTCATATATGCTGCTATTGTTTATCGTTAAATTGCGACCAGTGTTATTAATGCCGCCACCTCCTGTAGCTAAAAAACTATTACTTGCACTGTTACTAAAAATACTAGTATTAGTTATCGTCGTATTGTTGCCAGTATTGTAAATACCGCCACCGCTACTAGTAACGAACTCACGTACTCTTGCACTGTTGCGGCTAATAGTGCTATTAGTTACCGCCAGATTATCGCCAGTATTATAAATACCACCACCAAAGGCAATATCGCCAGATGATGTGTTACCTACGATAGCAGTATTAATAATTGTCAAATTCTCGCCATTATTGTAAATACCACCACCGTCGCTTGCTCGATTCTCTTGAATTGTACTATTAGTGACCTTTACATTATCGCCATTATTGTAAATACCGCCACCTTGTTCGTCAGCTTTGTTATCGCTAATAGTGCTATTGGTTATGTTTAAAATACCGCCAGCAAGAGGTGGAAATTCATTAATAGGAAGGAAGCGAATAGGAATACCGCTGTCACCGTTTGCGATACCTCCACCTTCAGATGCTTCATTACCGCTGATACTACTTGCATTAATATTCAATACAGTGGTGGGACCATTATTTGAAATACCGCCACCGCTACTTGGAGTTTCACCTGTTTGAATTGCTTTATTATTGCTAATAGTGCTTTCATTTATTGTTACGGTAGCATTATTTGAAATACCGCCACCACGACTTATACCCGTACCTTCTTTAATTACCTGATTGTCAATAATACTAGTTTTATTTATTGTCAAAGTACCATCATTTAAAATACCGCCACCACCATTTATGCCGTTACCTTCTTCACCTAGTTGACTTACTCTATTGTTCCTGATAGTGCTGCCATTCAGCGTCATATTACCAGTATTCCAAATACCTCCTCCACCAATAGAGGCAAGGAAACCAGAACCACTTGTAGAATTATCGCTAATAGTAGTGTTGTTGAGTGTTGCGGTACCACTCGCAGAAATACCGCCACCAAATGCATTAAATATAGAACCCTCGCCACTTAAAGAGTTACGAGTGATAGTACTATCGTTAATTGTGATAATGCCACTAGCACTTATACCACCACCAGCACTAACAGCATTGCTTCCAGAACTAGTTACTGAATTATCGCTGATAGTACTATTGCTAATTGTAATTATCCCCCTAGCAATGATACCTCCTCCTGAACTGCCTTCTCGTATAGAACCTCCAGCCGAATTACCACTAATGGTGCTATTGTTAATTATTGTTGAAGTTGTATTTCCATCACTAAATATACCCCCGCCTGCTTGAGTTGCTTGGTTATTAGTAATGCTGCTATCGCTTACGATTAAGTTTTTACCAGTATTAAAAATACCACCACCGAAGTTAAAGAAACTACCTCTTGCACTGTTACCGCTAATATTACTGTTAATTACCGTTAGATTATCGCCAGTATTATAAATACCACCACCATCGCTATTCCTTGAAGATAAAGACAATGTAGAATTATCGACGATCGCGCTATTAATTATTGTCAGATTCTCGCCAGTATTATAAATACCCCCACCACCACTACTAAAGCCAAAACTATCACTTAGATTATCTTCAGCAAAATTATTACGAACAGTAGTATTTACCAGCGTCAAATTACCGCTGCTTTTAATTCCACCACCGTTATCATCAATTACTTTACCGTCGGCAATTATCAATCCAGATAAATTAACCGTCGCACCTGCTGCAATTTCAAATACTCGGGAAGCTTGATTGCCGCTTACCGTCACAAATTCTGGTGCAATAATATTAAGGCTATCGGTAATATTCAACTGTCCTAAATTTAAACCGATAGTTTGTTCGCTACTAAATAAGGATGAATCAAATACTATCGAATCAAATCCAGCTATAGCATTGGCACTATCAATAGCTTCTCTTAATGTAGTTACACCGTCGTTACTGTCTACAACATCGGCAATGCTATCTACTATAAAAGTTTCAAATACATGTTCATAAGCTTCTTGTGCCGAATTTTGCACAATTACTTCTGTTTCAATATTGCCGGTATTAAATTCTAAATCCCAATCTCCTCCCAGTGCTGCATTTCCAGTTAAATCATCGGAAGCAGCCACGTCAGCACTCGTTAAATTACTTATCTGACTAACCAATTGTTTACCTGTATCTGTCGCAGCAAGATTACAGCCGTAAAATAAGATATCCGCATCTGTAGAAAGTGCTTCTCCCCAAGACTGGATTTGATTCGAGTAGCTACCCAAATTAGCATCAGTTAAATCATTTCCGGCAAAATCTAAAACGCCAGAATTACCGTGAGACAAGATATGCAGGCTTTCAATACCCGTGCTACCCATCAAAGTTTGAGTAATTTGATTTATTGCATCTTCTGATGAATCAAGGATATGTATTTGAGTCTCTTCCATACCCGCTATCAAGGTTTCGTAATCGGATATGCTGCTATCGACAAAGGTGATGGAAGTTGATTCAAGCAAGTTTCCATCATCAATCGAATTTAAAAGATTGTCTGAATTTAAAGATGATAAAACTTCCAAATTATCTGAATTAGGGTTAGTTGAGAATTCCATAGGTTTGTGTTCTTGAGTTAAATTGACAATAGTTTTCAGTACTTACGAAGCACAAATGCTCCAAAGCACAACGATTTATTCAAATACAGTTAGAGCTAGTTACTGGTTAAACAGGAAATGATTTACTCCAACAATAGAAGGAGTTTCACAAGATAATTCTCAAGCTTGCACCCTTATACCAAATAGAAATAATCTATCACTGAAATATCTCGCGATAGAATGAGCTTTTGTATAGTTTTCAACCTCTATCTTCAGATAAATGTCGAAAATTACACAACCAGATAAATCAAGCCAACAAGCTGTTGATATGATTTTAAGAATATCATATTACTTAAGTATAGGCGTGATTTAAGTCACCAATAATTATGTTAAAAAAAATCGATAAATTTTTCAAAGCTTTTATTAAAACTAAAGCAATGCAAAAGCGTCGTAATTATTATACGGAAAGGATTTTGAGGATTGAGTATGATATTTGACATGATGTGAGTTGAGATAAACTTATTAACAGTGAACAGTTAACAGTTAACAGTTAACAGTGAGCAGTTATCAATTAATAGTTAATGAAGAGTTCGGTTTGTAAGAATAAATTGATTTGGGTTAACCGAAAACAGGAGAAATTTTAATTTGAAAAACAAACCTTTTCCCCTCTCCTTCACAAGGAGAGGGGTGCCCGCAGGGCGGGCGTAGTTAGCTAGTGTATTCCACTCAATATTCAAATCGGATTCCTATATACAAAAATAAAAATGCTCTGGCACTTTCACCACCAGAGCATTTAAAATCAAATTTATTCAATTTTCCATTTTCACTGTTAACTGATAACTGATAACTGTTAACTGATAACTGTTAACTGATAACTGTTAACTGTTCTTTCTTTCCTGTTGAGAAAATTGCATGTGAATGGTTTTAGCTTGCTCACTATCGGGTGCGACTGCGGTAATTAAGTAGTTAATCAAGCTTTCTGTAAAGGGCACCCGTAAATGGAAAGTGCCGTCTTGCTTGACTTTGATGTTTTGCCCGTCAATAGTTACAGTCGCACCAGGCTCGGTTGCACCATGAATAATTAATTCCGCATCGGCTTCAAACCAGAAGTCTTTATGGGGACGACTAAATACCCGCACAATCGGCGAGCGCGATACTAATAACCAATCTTTATCTTTGGTAAGATACCCGATTTCGGTAATGTAATCTCTATCGGTATTAGGTATGGCTACATAACGATGACTAACTGTTTCTTCACATTCGTACTGTTGTACTAATTTAGGACTTTGATAGCTGAGATCGAGGTTAGTTACGTCATACAGTCGCAATACCAACTGATTAGCACCTTGGTTTTGCATTGCTTCTCTATCGGCAGGTGCAATATTCCAAGAAGCATAAGCCCATTTTGGAGTGCGATTTGCTAATAATATATTGCTTTCACCGGGTACTGCGGTAGCACCATTGTGATGAATGCCGTAGATTCTATCCCAATCGGTATCGCCTGGATCCCGTTTTTGCTCGGGTGTACGAATTGCGGTATCGATTTCTGCTTGGTTGGCAATTTGATCTAAGGCTTCATTTTCACCCAAGGATGATTCAGATGGTGAATTTTGAGCATCTTCTGAGTTTTCTTCGTCATTACGAAGCATTTTAGAACCCACGGCAAAGGCTCCAATCCCGGCTCCTGCTGCTAATGCCGCACCACCAACTGATGAAGAATCATTTGCAGAATCATTTTCGGAGGTAGATGTCGCACCAAATTGGGCAATTTCTTCTTCAGAGACGGTTTCTTCTGTGGTAGTTTGCGGGTTTGATTGACTTACCCAAACGTTTGGTAAACCATCAGTATTTGTTTGCTCTTGCGGTGGTGGTTGAGTACCTGCTAGCTGCTCGTTTTCGTTTGTTATAGAAACTTCTGGAATTTCTGATGTTTGAGTATCATCAGTTGCATCCTGTGTATTTCCTCTAAAACGATTCAAAAACCATCCAGTTCCTAAACCACCGCGACTATTCTGAGTATCTTGGTTTTCGGCAACTGGCTGTTGTTCTACGCTATTTTTTTCGTCAGCATTTTCACTGTCATCGGATGTATCGCCATCGCGATTTAATAAACTCGAACCAATTGCCGCAGCTCCCGCCAAACCGGCGGCGGCTCCTGCTGCTATACCACCCAAAGAAAAGGATGATTTTTCTTCCTCTTCTTCCTCTTCTTGGTTATTTGGTTGTTCTGTTGGCTGGGTTTGTTGCTGCTCTTGATTAGTTGCTGAT
>JBCBPQ010000021.1:0-56004 GCA_039820645.1 Cyanobacteria bacterium J06633_8
AACTTACCAAACAGGTAAGAAAGTTAGTGAAGGTTTTAAAGAAACAATGAAAATTTTATTCGATGATTTCTTACCACAGTGGAATTATACTGTCAAACCCCAAACCTATTCAGACTTGCAAGTTATTTAATCCTCATTCCTTATTTTTTATTTCGGCAATAATTTGGAGGTTAATATTACAAACATCTATAAGTTTACCGCTGCTAAGATTTTGCGATCCATTAATACTACCTATAATATCTTGGTGAAAATAACCAATTGCATTTTGTACGGTTTTTTGAGCTTGTCTAGTTTTTTCTCTTTTGAACCAATCATTGAAACTGATACCTTCAACGACACTATCAAATATTGCGGAGAAAGGGTCTACAACATTTTTGTATAAACTTTTATCGGGTTTGTTTTGAACCTCTCGAATACAATCAACAACTTTTTTAACCACATTTTCAAGGTCATTATCGGAAATATAGGATAAATAGCTGATAAGGCTTTAAATTACTTTTTATACTTGAATTTCAAGTATGTGATGTAATAATTATTTTCTGTAATTTGAATCTAAAGCATGTAATATTGCAGTCCATTTATTATAGGAAAACACTCGGTAATCATATATTATATTGTATGGCGAGAGCAATTCTCTCTTACTCTGCTCCATCAAGCTTTTTAGACCATTAAACTGCTTGCGATCGCTGCCAGTAAACCGAATTAGGAAGTTCCCTTATGGCTATCCGTCATAACTTAGAAATACCCTTTTAAATTGTATGAATACCTGCAAGATTTAGCTAAAGCTGACAATAGCTCAGTTAATGCTCACATGTATCACAAAAACTACAAAACAAACTCCGCATCATCCCCGAAACAAAAGACCTTTAAATATGACTCTTAATCCGTGTATCTCCACTGGCAAACAATACTGAACCGATGCTAATTTAACAACACGAATGAAACTTTTGTTACTTATTTAAAGGGTGCATTGACGGTTTAGTATATTTAGCCCCATCCACAATTGGATGAGGGTAATTTCGCGTAACAAAAATTCATCTCTTGTCATTAATTCAACGCGAAAATAACAAATGACTCTTGAAGATTCTAATAATAAATTTATCACTACAGAACCTATAAAATCCGGAACGGAATCAAGGGAACAACAAGTATGGGATGCTGTTAAAAATGCTTTTGCAGATAGAAACTGTATCGGTTATTGGCGGTATCCCATTTTCTCGAAGGTAGGAGAAGTTCGCAAGGAACCAGATATCCTTATTGTTGATAGAGAATTTGGTTTAACAGTTATTGAAGTTCTACCAGTTACCATTGAGCAAATAGCTGAAATTACAGACAACAATTGGCTTTTACAAGACTTCCGAACCGCACAAGCATCTCCATCTCAATTAGCAGAACATCAACTACGCGCTTTAATTGCATATACTGACCGAGAACCGGCAATCTGGCGTAAAGTCAACGGTAGAATTATTATTGCACTGCCTTTTATTACTCAAGAACAATGGCAGCAAAGAGGTTTTCACGAATTACCCAATTGTCCTACCATTATTTTTCAAGACCAATTAACTAAAGCTATTTTACTAGAGCGCATTCAACAAACTTCTCCTTTAGTACCTGGAGACAATTTAGAAGATAAAGATTGGGAATTACTACTTTCAGTAATTGGTGGAACTCCTATATTTCGCAAACCTCAGCGCGATATTGCTGTTAGTGGTAAAACCCGCGCTAGTGTCATGGATGCTTTGCGTCAAAGGCTTTACGAAATAGATCTACAGCAAGAACATATTGGTAAAGAAATTCCCCCAGGACCTCAACGTATTCGCGGGATTGCTGGTTCCGGGAAAACTGTGTTGCTGTGTCAAAAAGCGGCGCATATGCATTTGAAGCACCCGGATTGGGATATCGCTTTGGTGTTTTTCACTCGCTCTTTATATGACTTAATGATTGGGTTATTAGATCAATGGATGCGTCGTTTTAGCGGTGGAGATTTACATTATGACCCCAAAACGAATTTAAAATTGCGGGTGCTTCATGCTTGGGGTGCAAAAGAGCAACCCGGTTTATATGGAACGATTTGCGAATACCACGGTAAAAGACGCGGTACAGTTGTAGACACCAACCAAGGACAACCAAATCGCGGTTTAGCTGAGTTATGCAAGCGGTTACAAGAAGAGATAACGGTTGAACCAATGTTTGACGCTATCTTGATTGATGAAGGTCAAGATTTGGTTGCTGATGAGAATTTGAAATATCAAGACAAACAAGCAATTTACTGGTTAGCTTATCAAGCTTTAAGACCTGCAAGCGAGGAAACACCAGAAGAAAAGCGCTTAATCTGGGCTTACGATGAAGCACAAAGTCTTGATAGTTTAGTGGTACCAAAAGCTAAAGAAGTATTTGGTCAAGAATTAAGCAATCTTCTCAATAAACAGCCACAATACCCCGGTGGTATCAAACGCTCGGAAGTGATGCGGCACTGTTACCGTACTCCCGGACCAATTTTGACCGCAGCCCACGCAATTGGTATGGGTTTGCTGCGTAGTGAAGGAATGCTTTCCGGTATTACCAACAAAAAGGATTGGGACAGAATTGGGTACGAAGTTCAAGGTGATTTTCGTAAAGTCGGTAAGCCAATTACTATAGTGCGATCGCCGCAATTTTCTCCCAACCCAATTCCCGAACTTTGGGGAGAACCCGTACTAGAATTTAAAACCTACAATTCCCGTGAAGAAGAGTTAACGGCTTTATCTGAGAATATCATGCACAATATCGTCAATGATGGACTCAATCCCAGTCGCGATATTTTAGTAGTTGTTTTAGGCTCTAATTCCGAAGCTATAGAACTAGAACGAGAAGTTGCTGATTTTTTGATTGACCAAAATATTGACGTTTATATTCCCACTGCTAAAATATTAAACGATTTGTATCCAGAATATCCCAATAATGACCCAGATAAATTCTGGCATGAGGATGGGGTTACAGTGTCTCGCATCAACCGCGCTAAGGGACACGAAGCCGATATGGTTTATGTAGTTGGCTTTGATAAAGTTGCTCGTAACGATTCGGATATGAATCATCGCAACCAATTGTTTGTAGCCTTAACTAGAGCAAGGGGTTGGGCAAGTCTTAGTGGTGTAGGCAATTATCCGATGTATGAGGAAATGCGGCAAGTAATTACTAGTGGCGATACCTTTACATTTACTTACAAACGTCCGCCGAAGCGCGATATTGGAGATGAGGAGGATGTTTAGAAATTTCTGAGTTACACTAAGAAAAATGCTAAGGGGGCGGGGTTAAACCGCCCTCTTTAGCAGAGGAACGCTAATGTGTAAAGTACCATGATATTTCAGGTGAGTGCGTCCGCATTATTCCTGAAATATCTGACCACTAGTTTTTTCCCATCCGTGGTTATACAGTCAGAAAATATATTTGTTAGTTGTTAGTTGTTATTTGTTAGTTGTTAGTAATTAGTTTTTAATTGCTTGAGATTCATCCTGTATATAGCTTTTAGGCGATTTGTTTACCTAATTTGTTGGAAATCTAAACAGCATTTTATTTTATTTATACTCGTATACTTTTTTATTTTTCGCAATCAAAGCATGTTATCTGGGTTAAATTCACTTCTGTTAAAAAATCTTAACGTTAGTTTGCTTGATTAGTTTGCGAAAAAATTTGATATGCAGCAGCAAATAATAAAGTAATCTTAAACTGTTAACAAAACGGATGTTAGTTCGAGATTGTTTTATGCTTTTTGGGATTAGTTTCCTGCGTTAACTACTCTTCAACAACTTCGACCAATTCTTCAATCATTACGTCGAATGCACGTGCCAACTTTTGAATTGCAGTAAAATCAACACTAGTCATTCCAAGAGAACGGGCATAGGTTTTTAAAGTACTGTAGATAACTCCAGAACGGTCGGAGACTTCTTTTAGTGTCCATCCTTTCTCAGCAGCAAGCTCTCTAACTTTCAGCCTAATTATTCCCATCATTTATTAAACCAAACAAATATCAGTTTGATTAACTTTATTGTTTAAATATTAACTTTTTAAATAAATTAATTAAAAGCACTTACTCTTCAACTACTTCTACTAAATCTTCAATCATTACATCAAATACGCGAGCGAGCTTTTGAATCGCAGTAAAATCAACGCTCCCCATTCCTGGAGAACGTGCGTAAGCTCTAACCGTGCTATAAACCAATCCAGAACGGTCTGACACATCTTTAAGTGTCCAGCCTTTCTCGTTGGCAAATTCTCTAATTCTTAATCTAACAATCCCCATTAGACGCTTGACAAGTGATACGTTAGTATCATTTAATAATTTTATTCCATTAAAAATAAATGATTACCGTTCACAATAACAGAAAGGGTAATCAAAGTAAAACCAAAACCCGAAAACAACGTAAATCGTGCATTAACAGATTCCTCCTACTAGCAATAGGGTTTATCTGCTAAATCAATGCATCATCTACCACTTGTTTAAACATCTACTAGGTGCTTAAAGGGTTTATCTACATTGCTCTCAGGAGTTATCTACCATGTTAACATCGCTCAAACCAAGAAAGCTCGTCATCAGAGAATCAAAAATTTCTTATAAATCCTCAGAAATCCATCCGTTACATAAAACTTACCCAAAACTACCTATAACTAGACAAATCTAGACATATATCATTTTAGTGTTTACTTCCTGCTTCGACTAGGGTAGTCGGCTACTTCCTATCCACAGGCTGAAACTGTTTAACTAACAGCCAATGATAAATTAATTGCAGCGTTTAAATCACGATCAATTGTGAAATTACAGCTTTCACAATCAAAAACTCTTTCACTTAAAGAAAGCGTTTCTTTTTTATAACCACAATTAGAACAAGTTTTAGAAGATGGAAACCATCTATCGACTACAACTAATTTAGTACCATATAACTCACATTTATATTCAAGTTGTCTCCTAACTTCATAAAATCCCATATCAGCAATCGCACCAGCTAGTTTATGATTTTTCATCATTCCTGATACGTTTAAATCTTCTATCACTATTGTTCCGTGGTTCTTAGTTAATAGTGAAGTTAATTTATGAATAGTATCTTTTCTAATAGAAGCTATTTTTTTATGAAGCCGAGCTATTTTTAATTGGGCTTTTTTCCAATTATTAGAGCCGATTATTTTGTTACGGTTTATCCACTGTAACCGAGCCAATTTTGATTTATTTTTACGATATGATTTGGCACCTTCTATTACTTCACCAGTTGATAAAGTAGCCAGACATTTTACACCCAAATCAACACCGACAATACTTTTATTATCTAACTCTTGTGTTTGGGTATCAATTTTGAAACTAATAAACCATCTATCCGCTTGACGAGATATCGTAACTGATTTAATTTTTTCTGGTTGCGGTAATCTCTCGTAGGTTTTTAATTTTCCTATTTTAGGAACTTGAATTGTAAAATTATCTATTATCTTACAAGTTCCTTCTAGAGTAAATGAATCGCTTTTACCTTTCTTTTTAAATTTGGGTTGACTGCTAATTTTAGTAAAACATCGTTTCCAAGCAGTAGATAAAGCCCTTAATGCTGATTGTGGTGCAGATTTGGAACACTGGTAGTACCAAGGATTTTCTGGTTTTACGGTCATCCTCCAAATATTTATGTAAATCAATTGCCGTAGGAAATTTTATCTTAGATAATGGATTATTTTTATTATGTTCTAAAATTTGTTTCGTTAATGCTAATCCCCAGTTCCAAGCATGTCTAGAAACTCCACAATGTTTCAATAAAAAAGTTCTTTGATAGTTGTTTAGTTTTAACTCTGTTTTGAATCCGAGTAACATTGTATAATAATATTCCTCCGGCCTGCTCTTGTATGACTAAAAGCCCAATCGCTTTTTCAAGTTATTATAAAGGTCTCGACAGTAGTTTTAACTATCTATCTCTTCTCCAAACTTAACCATATCATCAAGTTACTATTTATAAGTGGTGTTAATGGCAGAATTATTAATTATTAAAAATTGAATTGGGGTAAAGGGCAACAATGTCGTCCGACCTTCGTTACCGTAAATATGTATTAAAGTAAACCCTTATATCTGGACATAATGGGTACATTTGTCAATTTATGGGTAGAAATGAGATAACAGTTACTAACCCCTTGGGATACAGTTTTGTATGAATGGGGCAAATTAATTAATGTAATAAAATTTGCATTTAATGAAGAAATATTACAACAACTCCGAAATTGCTACCGCCATAACAAGAAATTGTTGGTGGTTAGTAGTTGATTGATAGTTGTGAAATCCTCCAACTATCAATTCCTAACTCCCGCCCTCCTAACTCCTAACTTTTATTAAGCGTTAGCTGATTCCAAAAGCTTCTTCCTCGCTCTTTCGGCGCGTGCTTCGGCGGAAGCCATTACTTCTTCCATACTTTCAAGCATTTCACCGGGGAAGTTTTCTAATACTCTGGTAGAAAGTGCAACTCTACCTTTTCCTTCATCGATATCAATGATAAGAGCTTTAATTTCTTGAGAGGGTTGAAATACTTTTTCTAGACTTTCAATAAATTTTTGGCTTATTTGTTTGATGTGAAGTAATGCGCTAACGCCGTTTATATCAACAAAAACTCCAAATGGCTTGATACCTGTGATTTTTCCTTCTACTAACTGACCGATTTCTAATAAACTGAAGCTCGCAGAACTTTTTGCCAAGCGTTGAGAAAGCACTAGTTTATTCGTATCTCGATTCACCTCTAGAAAGCTAACGGTGAGTTTTTGACCTTTAAGTGCTTCCAAATTATTGCGCTCAAGCAAGTGAGAACGAGGAATAAAACCACGCAAACCAAGAAGGGAGACGGTGACACCACCTTTATTGGCGTTCATTACCTGCACGTCTACACTCTTGGTAGTTTCTTGCATTTCTAGCAATTTTTCCCAAATCTGCCTCATTTCTAATTGACGACGAGAAATGGTTACTTGCCCTTCTGCATTTTGCTCTTGGACAATTAAAAATTCTAGTTCCTCATGAAGTGGTAGAACTTCTGATAAATCTATTACTTCTCTCAAAGCGGCTTCATGACGGGGAATAAAAGCTGAAGACTTGCCTCCAATATCGGCATAAGCTCCATCTGGATCAATTTGGAATACTTTTCCTTTAACTACCTGTCCTTTTTGAAATTGATAGTCATGTTTTTCTAAAGCTGCCGCAAAATCGTCCATCGTAAAAGACGTATTGGCTTTTTGAGAGATGTTTGCTTCGTTCTCCATAAGAAATTGAAGATGAATTAAGATTTAGAATGCTCTTTATAAGAGCAAATTATGATTAATTAGTCATTAATTAGTAAGAAAATAAAATAATTAACCTTTTCAAACGCTTTTTTTAGACAGTTTTGAAACCATAAAAAATAAAGCAAATGACAAAAAGTTGATTATTCGATTAATAATCAATGACAACTCTTACACCATATCCTACAAATCCGCTCAAGGGTTCCCGTAGAAATTTTTTAAAAGAAAAAAATTCTATGGTTGCCTGTCAAGAAGTTTAAAGCTCTCCAAATAATTCTTTAACCTTCTCCCAAGCATCTTTAGCAGCTTCAGCATTGTAGCTGGCACGGCGATCGCAAAAAAAGCCGTGTTGAGCATTCTTGTAACGAAATATATTGCTTTGTACTTTGTGTTTTTCTAATTCTGCTGCAATTGTATCTACTTGTTCTGAGGGGATGCCCGAATCTTCCATACCGAAAAAGGCATAAAGCCTACCTTGAATCTGTGAAGTCACATTTATAGTAGGTGTCCCACCACCTGGAGTACTCGTAGTTATACGCGCACCGTAAAATGAAGCGGTAGCTTTTATATCGGTTAAGCTAGCAGCAAGATATGCAACATGACCGCCGAAGCAAAAACCAATGCAGCCAAATGCATCTCTTTTGACTTCAGGTAAAGTTTTTAGATAATTTATGGTCGATTGGATATCGCTTAGTAGCTCTGATGCTTTGGTTTCTCCCCAAGCGTAATTTCTACCTAATTCTATATCTTCAGGGGTATAACCGGTGGTAAAACCCGGTGCTTGACGTTGAAATAACGCAGGTGCAATCGCAACATATCCTTCCCTGGCAATACGTTCGGTAACCTGCTGAATGTGGAAATTAACACCAAATATCTCCTGCAATACAACTATCCCTGGATAGGTGCCTTGTTGTTGAGGTTTTGCTAAATAAGCATCTATCTGCACTAAATCCGATGCAATTTTTAGGGTTTTGGTGTCTATTACAGGCTCTGTCATAATAGTTTTTACGAGTGTCGTGTGATTATTAGATATAGTGGAGGCCAGTCACAAAAGCTTAACGTTTATAAAATTATCAATTAGTAATAACCTTTGCACGTGAAAAATTTTCCCTTGTGAATTTCGATGTATAAATAAATTATTCAGCCCGAAACCAACAAAAGCCTATTTTTGCAGGTTATCAATTAAGCTACTAGCACCCCTATAACGAAGGTGATGATTCAATTCCGCATTCAGCCAGATAGTGAAATTCCCGCATCGACTCAGTTATTCAACCAAATTCGATTCGCGATCGCATCGCGGCAATATCCACCAGCCTATAAGTTGCCTTCAACGCGAGCCTTGGCGATGCAAACCGGCTTACATCGCAACACTATTAGTAAAGTTTACCGTCAATTAGAAGAGGACGGGCTTGTCGAAAGTCTGGCTGGCTCGGGAATTTACGTCCGCGCTCAAGGACACGAGGGCGGTAGCAAATTACAATCGCCAATTCTCAAACAACATCCTCAAGCATACAAAATTGTTCAGAAGGCTTTAGATGAACTACTTTCTCAAGGTTGTTCGCTAAATCAAGCCCGCGAGATATTTTTGGCTGAAATTGATTGGCGGTTACGTTGTAGTGCAAGGGTATTAGTAGCGGTACCAAGTCAAGATATTGGAGCTGGCGAATTAATAGTACAGGAATTAGAGCAAGCACTACAAATACCGGTACAATTAGTTGCTACCGAAGAATTATCAGCTGTCTTAGATAAAACAACCTCAGCAACAGTTGTTACAAGCCGATATTTTATCGGAGAAGTAGAAGCAATTGCAGCACCTAGAGCAGTACGTGTAATCCCTCTTGATATTCATGATTACGCCAAAGAATTCAATATTGTTAAAAATTTATCAAAAGACAGTTGTATTGGGATTGTCAGCCTGAGTTCCGGAATTCTCCGAGCTACAGAAGTAATTCTCCATGGTTTGCGAGGGGACGAAATATTGGTAATGACTTCCCAACCAAAAGATAGTTATAAGTTAGGGGCGATAGTCAAGCGGGCACAAATCATTTTTTGTACTGACGAGACTAGTTATGGTGCCGTACAAGCTGCTATGCAAATGGCTATAGAAGACATTATTCGTCCTCCCAAGATGGTTTACTGTGAAAATTATATTGGCAGTAAATCGATTAATTTACTCAAAAGAGAGTTAGGTTTGGGATAAAAGAGCATGGGACATCGAGCATGAGCAGGGAGTTAGGAGTTAAAGGTTAAGAATTATTAATTTTTGAAACTCAAAACTCAATACCCAATACCCAATCTCTTATGCAGACAGCAGCCTAGGTAATTGCAAAAATTCCTTAATTGTTTCTAAGTAAGTTTTTGGGTCTTCAAGCATGGGAAAATGAGCCGTATTAGAAATCATTTTATACTCAACTCTATCGCTCATTGCTGCTGCTTTTCGTCCCATGTCGGCGGGAATAATTTTATCGTATTCCCCAGATACTAGTAAAGTTCTAACTTCAAGCTTGGCAAACTCTTGTGGCATTAATTCAGCCTGAGCCTTACTAACAGAAGTATAAATTGTATTTAAAGCAGCTTCGTAGTCAGCTATCAGAAAGTCTTGTAAAAAAGCCTGACGTTCGGTTGATTCGATAGAGCGATAAAGAAATCGCGCCATAAACATTCTGTCAACCAAAGGAATTTTTGCTAACCATTGAGGACGAAACTTGACAACGTAGCCACCAAATTTATGAAAAGCCTCAAAAGATTTTTTGTCATACTCGAAAATACCGCTACAAGTCAAAATTGCCTTTTCTACACGTTCTTGATACTGGTTGAGAAATAAAGTCGCAATTGATGCGCCCATTGAATGAGCATTTATGTAAACCCGCTGCAACTGTAATTCATCAAGCAATATTGCCAAATCTTGGGCGTAATCTTCTAACTCATAGGTTAATCTAATTCCGTCTCCTGCTTCTTGTTCAAGAAATTGGGACTCATCAATAATTGGTTTACCGGCAGAGCGTCCAAACCCACGCATATCGTAAAGCAAACAATCAAATTCTGCCGATAAAACTTTAGCAGTAGTCTCCCAATACCTAGCACTACCTGCCCAACCATGAATAAATACCATCACCGGTTTATCTAAACCATTAGATGTTTGTTTTATCCACTCGTAATAATGCTCTACGCCACGAACTTTAATATAAGTCATCTATCAAAAACTAATTATCAAAAACAAAAAATTAGAAGTTAAGAATAAATTCCTAACTTCTAACTTTTAATTCCTAATTATATTTAAGCTGATTCAGGCTTCGGTAGGGAAGAGGGATGTACCAACAGTTCTGCTGTGGAACGCTTCTCAACCATTTCGCGAGTTACCGTACAAACATTCACATCCTTACGAGAAGGTAATTCGTACATTACATCTAGCATCAGTTCTTCAACAATGCCTCTCAATGCTCTAGCACCAGTTTTACGACGATAAGCCTCTTGAGCTATTGCTTTAAGAGCTTCTGCATTAAACTCCAACTGGACGCTATCCATATTTAACAGTTTCTGATACTGCTTGACTAAAGCGCTACGTGGCTTAGTTAATATCGACATTAGAGCTTCTTCATCAAGTGGATCTACCACAGCCACCATTGGAACTCGTCCGATAAATTCGGGTATCATGCCAAACTTAACTAAATCCCCTGGCTCCAAATGGCGCACTGTATCAGCCACTCGCTTTTCTTTAGATTGCCCTTCTCCAGGCTGCAAAAATCCAATTGACTTTTTACCAGTTCTTTGCTCTACGACCTTTTCCAAACCTACGAAGGCACCACCACAAACGAATAGAATATTACTCGTATCAATCTGGATGCAGTCCTGATAGGGGTGCTTACGCCCTCCTTGAGGAGGAACGTTGGCAACAGTTCCTTCAAGCATTTTCAACAAAGCCTGCTGCACGCCCTCACCAGAAACATCTCGCGTTATCGAGGGGTTCTCGCTCTTACGGGCAATTTTGTCAATTTCGTCGATGTAGATAATTCCGCGCTGCGCTTCTTCAACATCTAAATCAGCAACCTGCAACAGTCGCAGCAAAATGTTTTCTACATCTTCTCCCACATAACCTGCTTCTGTAAGGGTAGTAGCATCAGCAACGGCAAAAGGTACATCAAGAATTTTCGCTAAAGTTTGTGCCAGCAGAGTCTTACCGCACCCTGTAGGACCAATCAACAAGATATTAGATTTTTGAAGTTCTACCGAGTTTGAATTATCATCCTCGCGATCACCGTCTCCTTTAGAGCCGTTAACCAGTGACAATCTTTTATAGTGATTGTATACCGCGACTGAAAGCACTTTCTTAGCCTCATCTTGACCAATAACGTGTTCGTCAAGATATTTTTTAATTTCTCGCGGTTTCGGTATCTGGTTAAACGAGAGACTGGCAGAGCGGGTGCGGCGTTTTTGAGGAGGTTCAGAGCGTGGTGCTGGCTGCGAAGCAGTTGCTGCACCATTAGTATCGAGCAGTTCCTCATCTAAAATTTCGTTACACAAGTCAACGCACTCATCGCAGATGTAGACTCCCGGTCCGGCGATTAGCTTGCGTACCTGCTCTTGAGATTTTCCACAAAATGAACATTTTAAATGGGAGTCGTACTTACCTGTCATACCAGCCTCTTATTTCACTCTAGTGATGTTTTCCCCTGCTGCGGGAAGATTTTGCCTGGAGATAACCTGGTCGATTAACCCATAGTTTTTAGCTTCCTCAGCTGACATAAAGAAATCTCGTTCGGTATCAGCTGCTATTTTTTCTAATGGTTGACCAGTATGAGATGCTAAAATCTCATTCAATTTAGATTTATGATAAAGAATTTCTTTAGCTTGAATTTCTATATCCACTGCTTGCCCCTGAGCGCCGCCCAAAGGTTGATGAATCATAATCCGAGAATCCGGAAGAGACATCCGCTTACCGGCAGTCCCTGCTGTTAGTAGTAAAGCACCCATGCTAGCAGCTAATCCAAAACATATAGTTACTACGTCTGGACGGATTTGTTGAATTGTATCATAAATTGCCATGCCAGCCGTAACTGAGCCGCCAGGGGAATTTATATAGATTTGAATGTCTTTTTCTGAGTCGTCCGCATCAAGAAACAGTAGTTGAGCAACAAGCGAATTGGCAACCGCATCATCGATAGGAGTTCCCAAAAAAATTATTCGCTCTCGTAGCAAGCGCGAATAGATATCAAAAGCCCTTTCCCCCATACCTGATTGTTCTACTACCGTTGGAAGCATAGAGGTAGCAGATGGGCTATCGCTTTGCGAATAAATAGGTAATTGATTCAAACTGCTCAATGGGTAATTTCCCGACTGCGATACAAGCATAAAAGTTATAAATGACAATTAAGACAACAGTAGCTAAAAGACAGCAATTGCTGCTTGTCTATAACAATAACCGAATTTCTATAAGACAGTATTTGTTAACCATTATGCCTCATATAAATCAAGAGCGTGTAGATCGAATCAATAAGATTGAAGGCTGCAAGACATAATTCGGATTAATTTGAAGTTTTGTTAAAATTCATGCATATTTTTTATTTGTATTTGATTCAGGTAGCACTCAGCCATTGCCATACAGATAGATAAATGACTTATGTGTATTTATCTTCGATCTGGGCTGATTGCTGAGTGCTATAAACTGCCATTATTCCTGAACTGTAGCCGAGACAGTTTGTTCCTCGTCATCTGAAGAATCATTTTCGTTTTTTTCAACTTCGTTCGGTTCTACAGTTTCTTCTGTGGCATTTTCCGGGGGGGTTAAAGAGCCTTCGGGTACAAGCTCAATCGAAGAACGTTCCAAGAGCCAGTCGATTATTTTTTCAGTTAATAATTCGTTTTCGACTGCTTCTTTGACTCTCTGAGGATCGACATCTTCTCCAGAATATTCTTCCATAACTTCTTTAAATCTAGCTTCTACTTCCTCGGGGGTAGCTTTGATAGATTCGCGTTTGCCAACTTCACGCAGAGCAAGAGTTCTTTGCAGTCTTTCTAATGCTTCCCCACGGGAACGTTCGCGCAATTGAGGAATAGTATCTTGGTTGAAAAGTTTCTTAATATCCAATCCTTGCTGCGAAAGACGCATCGCTGTTTGAGTAAGCATTGCATCAACTTCCTGCTGAACCATTGTTTCTGGCAAGTCAAATGTTGCGTGCTTTACTAATTCTGTTAGCAGAGCTTCTTGCTTTTTCGCTTTAGCATTATCTTCGCTTTCCTTCTTAAACCGCTCTTCCAAGGAATTGCGTAATTCAGTTAAATTCTCGAATTCGCTGACTTCCTGAGCAAAATCATCATTTAGTTCGGGAAGTTCCTTTTCCTTCAGTTCTTTTAGCGTCACCGTGAATTTAGCAGCTTTTCCTGCTAGTTCTTCATTGGCATAGGGATCTGGAAATTGAGCGTCAACTTCTTTGTTTTCTCCAGGATTCATTCCTATGATTCCCGAGATAAATCCGGGAATAAATTTATCTTCTTCTAAGTCAACTTGAAAGTCGGTAGCTTCCGCACCAGGAATTACTTCGAGTTCAGTTTCAGGATCTGCGCCTTCAACAGGCGCTAAAAATCCTTTAAAATCAAGTATCGCAGTGTCTCCCAATTGTGCGGGACGACCTTCCACAGGAATCAAAGTCGCCATTTGCTGACGCTCGTTGTCTAAAACTTTATCTACTTGTTCGGTATCGTATTTGACTTCCTCGGCTTTAAATTCCAAACCCGAATACTCGCTCAAATCAATTTGAGGTGGTACATCTATCGCAGCCGAAAAAGTCAAAGGTTTTCCAGGCTCATAATTATCGATTAATTCTTCAAAAGAAGAGCGTAACTCAGGTTGACCAATAGCTTCAATATTCTCTTGCTTTACCGCTGCGCCAATACTATCTTCGATTAATTCTTCTAATGCGGCGGCTTTTATGCGAGTTTTTCCCAAGCGCTGTAGCAATATTTGGCGAGGGACCTTACCTTTACGGAATCCTGAGATATTAGCTTGTCGAGCGTAATTTTGAATTACCTTTTCATAGCTTTGCTTGGTTTTTTCTGGCGCAATTTCGATTTCTAAACCGATTTGACTCGCTGGCAGTTTTTCCTGGGTTACTTTCATAAATTTGTTGATATTTACTGCTACTTTTTACTCAAAATTTGAAAGCTTCTTATTCCCCGCATTTACCGAGGGAAGCTTGGATTTCCATCTTTTGACAATTCTCTGTGGCGCGATAAGCACTAAGCTTGACTTATGCTCTAAAACTTTCGGGAAGCTTCTAATCGTGCGGATCTCTAATTACCGCCATAATTTTCTTTAGAAGCCCCGTTCGCTTTGTTTATGAGAATGAAGCCCCACCTCGGGAAGCAAACTTCCCATACAATCCAATTAAACACAAGGTTACTGTAAACTCTGGGATTATGAATACCCTCACACAAGCATCGCTTCACTCTGTGCCAATCTGAATAAAGTGGCATCAACCTCCGACATTAGCTGGTGCTACCATAGACTTGTTTTATAACTTGAAAAACAGTCTTAAGTATAAGCCCCCTGACTATATACGGGTCTGCGTGAATATAATAATTTAGAACTCTGTGACCTTAATCTCCTTTTACGTGGCTATCTATAACTGAGGGGCACATCACCGCGATATCCTAATTTTCAACAAAACTCTTGTAATTCAAGAACTGTCTTGTCATGAAAATTTAAGATTTTATGCTTGAGTAGAGTTAAACCGACATCTCAACCACAATCCGGTGAATTATATCATTGTTATTCTTTTTCGCCTGCTTTTGACTAAGAGTCCATTTGAATCATAGTACATAAACACTTCTACTCAACGCCGTTTTTATTACCTCCTTTCACAAGTTTGATGCTTTATAGCAAAAGTATTACAATTTCAGCTAAACTTTTACTCTCAAAAGCAAAAGTCGTGTATAATATATACTTTATATATTTATAAAATACGAATAGATAGTTAATTAATAATTGTTGTAAAGTACATCATAATGAAGGGAGTCTTAAGTAAGAAAATTAATGGTAATGCTTTATCAAACATATTAAAGGTAATTGTTTATCAAATTAAAATGAATTTACAAGTAGGATAAAATTAGTTTAAATGCGATTAGTAAAGATATGAGAATATTTTGCGATAAATATATTTATAAATAATTACAAATAAAATTATTAACAGGAGGAAGTTAATTTGTCTCAAAATATGTATCGTGTAGCAATTTTGGGAGCAACCGGTGCTGTAGGTACGGAATTGCTAGAAATACTAGAAGAAAGAAATTTTCCTTTAGCCGAGCTAAAATTATTAGCTTCGGAACGCAGTGCGGGGAAAAAGCTCACTTTCAAAGGAGAAAGTCTACCAGTAGAAGCGGTAAGCGAGACTGCTCTACAAAATGTAGATGTCTTATTAGCATCTGCTGGCGGTTCGATTTCCAAACTTTGGGCACCCAAAGCTGTAGAGAAAGGTGCAATAGTAGTTGATAATTCCAGCGCTTTTCGGATGAATGCTGATGTGCCTTTAATAGTGCCAGAAGTAAATCCTGAAGCCGTATTAAATCATAAAGGGATTATTGCAAATCCGAACTGTACTACTATACTAATGTCCCTAGGTATATTTCCTTTGCATAAAGTCAAGCGGATCAAACGTATTGTTGTGGCTACTTACCAGTCAGCTAGCGGTGCTGGGGCTAAAGCAATGGAAGAAGTAAAAAGTCAAACTTTAGATATCCTGGAAGGAAAAGAAGCAGTCGCTGAGGTGTTTCCCTATCCGTTGGCATTTAATTTGTTTCCTCATAATTCTCCATTGAATTCGGCCGGTTATTGTGAAGAAGAAATGAAAATGGTCAACGAAACTCGCAAAATATTCAACGATCCGGATATTCAGATCACTGCAACTTGCGTTAGAGTTCCCGTGTTACGCGCTCATTCAGAGGCAATAAATTTAGAGTTTGAAACACCTTTTGAATTAGAGGCAGCAAGAAAAATTTTGGCAAAATCTGAAGGTGTCAAATTGATAGAAGATTGGCAAGCGAATTATTTCCCTATGCCTTTAGAAGCAACAGGTACAGACGAAGTTTTAGTGGGAAGAATTCGTCAAGATATTTCCAATACAAATGGTTTGGAATTATGGCTTTGCGGAGACCAAATACGTAAGGGTGCTGCTTTGAATGCAGTTCAAATTGCCGAATTATTAGTGAAAAAGAACATGCTCTCTGGGGCAACAGCAGGATAAGCTTTTATATAATAGACTATTATAACAATAATCAAAAACAAAAGTATATTTTCGGTTTAAAGTAAAAAAATATCAATTAAAAATATAAATTTAAGGATTAAAGAGTAATGAATGAGGTATTATTTGTCCTTGAACAAAAAACAGTTTTGCCGATTATTAAGTGTAGACAGCCACTAAGGTAATTAGAAACTGCCTTGATATGTAATTAGGAGTAAATTTAGTGGTGGTAGATTTTGGAAATGTTATAACCGCAATGGTTACGCCGTTTAAAGAAGACGGTAGCGTCAATTACAATGTCGCAGAAAAACTTGCAGTGCATCTAGTTGAAAATGGTACAGATACATTAGTAGTCTGTGGAACAACTGGTGAATCCCCTAGTATGACTTGGGATGAAGAATACCAATTATTCAAATGTATATTGCAAGCGGTATCTGGCAAAGCGAAAGTAATTGCAGGATGTGGCTCTAATTCCACAAAAGAAGCAATGGCAGCTACACAACAAGCAGCTACAATAGGAGTACATGGCTCATTACAGGTTGTACCTTATTACAATAAACCGCCGCAAGCTGGTATTTATCTTCACATGAAGGCAATCGCAGAAGCCGTACCTGAGTTGCCATTATTGTTATACAATGTACCAGGTAGGACTGGTCAAAACCTACAGCCCCAAACAGTATCCCGTTTAGCTGAAATAGATAATATTGTTGGTATAAAAGAATCAACTGGAAATATAGATCAAGCCAGTGAGATGCGACGCTTGACACCAGAAGAATTTCAGATTTACTCTGGTGATGATTACATGACTTTGCCTTTATTATCTATTGGGGCAAGAGGTATAGTAAGTGTAGCTTCTCATCTAGTTGGTTTGCAATTACAGCAGATGATTCAAGCTTTTTTGGATGGTAAAGTCCAAACTGCTAAAGATATTCACTTGAAACTTTTTCCACTGTTCAAAGTTTTATTTGCAACCGCTAATCCGATTCCGGTTAAAGCAGCTTTAAATCTTCAAGGATGGGATGTTGGTTTAACCCGTCTACCTTTATACGAAGCTGAATCTGAATTTACTCAACAATTGCAAACAGTTCTCAAGCAAATGAATTTGAACTAAGTTTAGGTGATATCCTAGGAAATAGTGTAAAATAGAATACATATATAAGCGCAAAGTAAGCCTGTTTTTAAAGATTATAGTGTTGTAACTGACTGATAGATGTATTGCGGTATTTAAAATCCGTTATGAATGACAATTGAAGATTAATTGAATGTTGCTAAAAGAGACGTTATTCAGCAAAAGGCAGCAATAAAAGTTTGTCTTATCAAAAATTCTAATCAAGCTTTTAACTGAAAAGAAAAATCTAACTAACTTATTAACTAAGGAAAAAAATGGCTAAGAAAGAAGTAACTTCTGCCCTCAAAATTATTCCATTGGGCGGACTGCATGAAATTGGAAAAAATACTTGTATTTTTGAATATGAAGACGAAATTATCTTATTAGATGCTGGTTTGGCTTTTCCTACCGATCAAATGCATGGAGTTAATATTGTCTTACCGGACATGACTTACGTTAGGGAAAATCGTCATAAAATCAAGGGTATGGTAGTTACCCACGGGCATGAAGACCATATTGGCGGTATTGCATTTCACCTCAAACAGTTTGACATTCCTGTAATTCATGGTCCTAGACTGGCTATGGCAATGTTAGAACGTAAGTTGGAAGAAGCTGGAGTTCGCGATCGCACCGAATTAAAAAGCGTTAGACCCCGCGATATGGTGCGGATTGGTAAGAATTTCTTGGTAGAGTATATCCGCAATACACATAGTATTTGCGATAGTTTTACGGTTGCAATACATACGCCGTTGGGTGTAGTGATACACACAGGAGATTTCAAAGTCGATCATACTCCAGTAGATGGCGAACATTTTGATTTGCAAAGATTAGCCGAGCATGGTGAAAAGGGCGTACTTTGCTTAATGAGTGATTCTACGAATGCAGAAGTACCTGGCTTTACTCCTTCAGAACGTTCGGTTTATCCGAATTTAGAAAAGATTGTAATGCAAGCTGAAGGCAGACTTTTTATTACAACTTTTGCTTCTTCGGTACATCGCATCAATATGATTTTGCAGCTAGCTCAAAAACATGGTAAATCGGTATCCGTTGTTGGGCGTTCCATGTTGAATTTGATTGCCCATGCTCGCAATCTTGGCTACATTAAATGCGAAGATAAATTATTCCAACCTTTGCACGTTGCTCGTAGCTTGCCAGATGAAAAGGTATTGATTTTAACTACTGGTTCTCAAGGCGAAACAATGGCGGCAATGACCCGTATTGCCAGGGGGGAACATCCTCATATCAAAATACGAGAAGGAGATACTGTGGCGTTCTCCGCTAATCCTATACCTGGAAATACTATTGCAGTGGTTGGGGTTATCGATAAATTAATGCAGCAAGGGGCAAAGGTTATTTACGGTCGCTCTCATGGAATTCACGTTTCCGGACATGGCTGTCAAGAAGACCATAAATTGATGCTTGCCTTGACAAAGCCCAAATTTTTCTTACCCGTTCACGGCGAACATAGAATGTTAGTCAAACATTCTCAGACCGCTCAAAGTATGGGTATTCCTCCCGAAAATATGGTGATTATTGAGAATGGTAACATTGTCGAGTTGACAGAAAAGTCTATTAGTGTTGCGGGTAAAGTACCATCTGGTTTGGAATTAGTGGATACTTCTGGTTCTGGTATGGTTAGCGACAAAGTTTTGCTAGAGCGTCAGCGTATGGCAGAAGAAGGTATTGTTACCGTTGCAGCAGCAGTAGATTGGAGCGGCAAAATGTTAGCCAAACCGGAGATTCATTTGCGGGGGGTAGTTACAAGTATGGAAAAATCGATGGTGCAAAAATGGGTGCAGCAACGATTTGAGGAAATACTTGAATTACGTTGGCAAGAATTTGGTCAGCCTTTGAACGGTAAAAAGCCAGATATAGATTGGGGTGGTTTGCAAGAAGCGATAGAACGGGATTTGGCGCGTAATTTGCGTCGGGAGCTACGATGTCAACCCACAGTCACTTTATTAATGCAGATTCCTGACGAACCACCTGCGAAAGTTTCTGATGGTAGAAGAAGACGTACTCGTACTGCTGCTCAACAAGTTGCGTCCTAGGTTTTAAAAAGTCTTGAAGCCTTACCTTTAAAATAAAATCCTCCTTTTCTTGTAGAGAAGGAGGATTTTAATCTTGGTAATTTAGTTGCTGTAGCTTTTTTTGGTTAAGCGTGAAACGAATAATATGCCAAGGAACCTTGCTCCAGTTAGGTTAACCTTCCCCAGGAGCAATGTCTAAGGCACTTACAAGTAATAAATTATCCCACCGTCGGGGTTGCCCGATAGGGCAACACCATTATACGTCTGGGTTTTGTCCGGAATATTTGTTAAACAGTGGGATAATTTATTTTTTGGATCTCCCTAAGGGAATTCGATTTTCATTCTTAGTTAAGCCCTCAAAACTGCCTGTAAATTAATTTCAAGGCAAATCAGCGCTATAAATTATAAAAAATTATAAAAAATTTTGCTTATCTTAATAAGCGCCTTAAATACAAAACAATTAAAGTCCTCAAAGAGAATAATCTCAAAAATAATACTTGGATCGGAGGCAAGATAAGCAAACTGATTTGCAAAAATTCTATCTAAAAAAAATAATTCAGGATCAATCGCTAACCTAGTTAAACTGTCCCGCAATAGGTATATTTAAGAACTAATAAAAATATCAAGATTGGCAATACAAGATTTGAAGCATTTTAATAATACAACTAGGATGCATCCAAACATGCGGTTTTACGTTACAAGAGCAACAACTCTTTTCTTATTATGTAAATCGTTAGTCATGGCAAATATGCTTAAATTGTGCCAAAAAAAGCCAAAATTAACTTTTATTAACGATATATTCTTGCTAACGCCATAAAACTTTAACGTATACCCTCTTTGATGTGATGTAAATACTAGCCACTTTTAAGCAGTCTGCGCTAACCTTGGATAGCCTTTGACACAAAGCATATTATCATTTTCACTGATAAATGTTTGATTTGTTAATTTTTGTAAATGTTACACTGCAATATTTCTATAGGTAGATGACTTTACTAAAATTTCAATTAAGTCAAGTTATAAACAAGATAGAAGTATCACACTTCCGATTTGAGCAAAATTGCGTTTAACTTGACGTAGCAAAGGATAGCTTCCAGTAAAGGGAGCTACCGAACAAAATAAATGAAATCTTCGTCAGGATAAAGGGCTTCTCGCAAAAGTTGATTTACCCCTTCGTAGATGTTCGTTGAGTTAACTTAAAACCCTCCAAGGATTAGAGGAAAAAATAATGAAGGTATTCGATAATACCACAAAAAGCATATTTCTGGCAAGCTGGGTATCAATTGATCGAGAACAAGAAAGTGAAACCAATGAAACTCAGCAGCAGACTCCGAATGCTAAGCCTAAGTGGGATATTTTAAAACCCTTACGGGTTTGGATAAACAATATGGAGGTGAGGGATAGGCAATTTGCTCATCGTATTTGTAAGTTGATTCCGGCTCAATGTCCGTTTGAACGAGATGTAAAGTTATTTGGTAGAACTTTGTTCCACATTCCTCCAATGTGTAAGCTCAACCCCTTGTATGAAGAAGTAGTGGCATTGCGTTTTAGAGGATTGTGTTATTTAGCTGATGAATGTGGCGAGGACATTTCGGAGTATTGCTAAACTGGATCGTCCTTTATAGAGTTGAGAATTAGTTGCTCTGTAATTGTTGCCACTTTTTGATTAATTTTTGAGCTTCGGCATAAGCGACAGTACCTTCTGGAGCCAAAGTTGCAGTTGCAATTGCCGAAGAATATTGTTTTTTATTGGCACGATTCTTAGCAATTTGTAAAATTTCTTGACTCCATTGATTAATGGATTCTTGAGCCGCAGCATACCCCGGTTGGGAAGGTGGTACTTTTTTCGCAACATCGATAGCCTTAGTATAAGTAGATGCCTGTGAAGGTTTGATTAAATTTTGGGCTGCTTCTAAAAGAGTCTTGTTACTAAAATATTGTTTTGATTCAATTTGCCATTTTTTTATAGATTTCTGGGCTGCTGAAAAATTTGATTGTTCTTTACCGATAAGCCCAGCGGTAGTTATTGCGTTAGAGTATTCTCTATTGTCAGCAAGATTTTTGGCTAAATCCAAAATCATCTCGCTCCAAACCTTGATATTTTGCCTAGCTTGTTTATAACCCGCTTCACCTCGTTTAATATTTTTAGCAGTTACAATACCTTTGCTTAAATCTTTAGCTTGATTGGGGTTAAGAGACATTTTTTCCAATTCCAACATTGCTTGAATTTTTTCTTGCGAATTGGAATTATTGCCTTGAGCCCTGCTAGGCTGCTGTTTTTCTACACCTGCGACATTACTGGGTAAAGGTTTAACAACAGTAATTTTGATTTGAGAGCGAGATTGATGGTACACAAAAGCTACTAAAAGTAATCCACCAATTATTAAACTTCCGGCACATCCAAATAGCAGCGATTTGTTAGATTTATTTTGATTATCTTGATTATGTTGATTTTCGGCTTCTTCTTCGGAATTTTGAGTTTCGGTATTGAGTGCAGAAGTGCCCGGAAGAGAAGAACTTTGTGCCGGTTTTGTTTCAATTTTTGGGGGAGCAGGAATAGGAGAGTTTTTACTAACTACTTCTGCGACTGCGGAAGAAGTATTATTAGCTGAATTTTCTATTGGTTTCTCTTCCAGCTTTGGTGCCTCTCGTGCTGTAAAAGTTTCCCTTGATGCAAGAATATTCAATGCTTCTGCTGTATCTATTTTGACTGTCTCTTTCTCTTCTGGAAATTCTTTGTCAAATAAAAGGCGTTGCTGGGATGTAATAAAAGCGACGGGGTTTTGAGTTGGTCGCCAATGATGCTGACATAGTTCGGGAGTACGAATGCTTAAATAGCTTTCTAAATCGGTCAGGTTATTGATGTTACCATAACGCAAAGCTTCCATTAAGGTGGCTGTAAAAAAGCTGTGCCCTAGCTCGCTACTTTCATGAGAAAACTGCTCTGGTTGACAAGAAAGTATGGTGGAGACTTGTAATTCTTGAGCTAATTCGATTGTTTCTTCCCCGATAGAAGAATCTGCCGATACGCCAAAAGCGCGGTTGAAATCCATTAATAGTAAAACTTCCAACCCTGAAACCTGTAGAGTTTGCATCAATTGGCGGATTTCGATAGCAGTTTCTTTAACCCGTTTG
The DNA here is from genome assembly GCA_039820645.1 of Cyanobacteria bacterium J06633_8. Taxonomy (GTDB): domain Bacteria; phylum Cyanobacteriota; class Cyanobacteriia; order Cyanobacteriales; family Nostocaceae; genus Rivularia. The sequence goes on from JBCBPQ010000021.1 coordinate 22,770, forward strand.
GAATCCCCTTCAATAGGCATTAAGTAATCTTGTGCTTCATGGTTAACGCCGTAACCGCTGAAGAAAAACCATAGTTTATCTTGCGGTTGCCAGAAATTAGCAGCTAAATCTTCCAGTAACTGAAGGATATTATTCTTTGTGGGTAAAGTAGATTTATCCCCCATAGGTGCTGAAGAGTCTGTCATTAACAAACACTGTTCTTCGGGGAAACCCATCTGCTCTACTAAAAAATTCTTCAAAGCTTCAGCATCAGCACTTCCATAACTCAAAGGTTGAAAATACTGATACTGATTGATGCCAATAGCAATCGCCCATAGTTTTGCCATGCGCCCTTTTTATTGTTGGAAACTAGATATATATACTTACAGTAATCATAGATTGCTAATTCTTAACTTCTAAGTACTGCAAGAGTAATTAATGTAATTTGCTTTGCCAAAAAAACAAAGCTAACCTATGTCTATAAGTCTAAGTGGTTATCATCAAAATTGAAGATGGTAAGTCATTATTATTACTTAAACTCATAAAGGCACTGTTGTTAATAGTGCATTCATTTATCGCATTGTGTAGGAGCTATTTAAAATAATGGTCGGCAATAGATTGTTAAAAATAAAAGCATTCATTCCACTTATGCCATCAATTACAAAGAAAATCCGGATAAAGACAGGCGTACTTTTGCTGAGTATGGCTGCACCAATATGGCTAGGAACTGAAACTATCGCCCCTCAAGTAGTGCGAGCTTATACTAACAGAGTTGACTTTGAAATTACACGTTTGCCGGGAGATAATTACAAAAGTTTGTTGCGGAGAGCCGAAGCAGTAGCAAGAGCAGCAGCTCAACGCAGTTTTGACAAAGATATTTTGGTCACAGACGTATCCGTAGTCGTCTCCGCACAGAACTTTGGCGCGATCGCACCGGTTTTGGAATTAAATGTCAGTCGTACTCAATGGCGCAATCGTCCGGATACTCAACGTTGGGCAAAGTACTTCAAGATGGCGCGAACGCTGCTATTTTTCGGGGAAAGTGCCAATAATAATACCGCTGCGAGGGTCGAAAATAATCCTGTTGAGAATATTCCTCAGTCAACTGAAGCTGTTCCAATTCCTATACCGCAGGTTGAAGTGGAATAGATAAGTAATATGGAAGAAGGCAGATAAATAAAGATACATTCTGAAACTCCTCAATATTAAATCTGGTGTAATTAGTAAGTATTTCAGACGTTGCTTTTTTGAAAGGGGGCTATTGTTTTATATTCCCCCAACCCTCGATAAATTAGGGGGGCGATTAAGCAATTCATGCCTTAGAATAAAAAGGTTGTCAAAAATTACGGTATCTGGTTTTATGGCTGTTCCAAAGAAGAAAACATCAAAATCCAAGCGCGATAAGCGTCGAGCAACCTGGAGACACAAGGCGAGTGTTGAAGCAGAAAAAGCTCTTTCCCTTGGTAAATCAATTTTAACCGGACGCTCTACATTTGTTTATCCATCTGGAGAAGAGGAAGAAGAAGAGGAAGAGTAATTTACTCGTGATACGAATAATTTAGTTGTTTGTTAATTTCCAACAGGATTTTAGGTTAACGATTATCGAAAAGTGACATAAGATAGAAACCGTCTTGCTTGAAACCAGAATCTAGAATCCTGTTGGTTTAAATATAAAATTAGTTTGTCGATCAATCTTTTTAAATAGAAGTTAGCAACGCCGGTAAATTTTTATTGTCACCTGTGTAGTTTGATAGAAAAAATTAAACGTAGTAATCAGGTTTTTAGTTTCAATCACCAACGAATTACTGCAACAATATAGTAAGTTTTGGTAAAAAATATATTATTATCTATTAAAAAAATATTTGTACAGAATTATGTTAGGAAAGTTTTTTCAAAAGCCGACTTCTGAACACAGCGATCGGGTTCCTCCTGGACAGCATTTAGCTAAAGGGTTTCCGGTGCTTACTTATGGTGCAACTCCCCAAGTGACTAGGGAAGAATGGGAGTTTAGCGTATGGGGTTTGGTAAAACCCCAGAAATGGAATTGGTTGGATTTCATGGAGCTACCACATAACGAGTTCACAGCCGACTTTCACTGTGTAACCCGCTGGTCTAAACTTGATGTTAAGTGGACTGGAATTAAGGTTACGGACTTCATGAAAGTTATTGAGGTAGATGCCAAAGCAACTCACATCATGGAACATTGCTACGGTGGCTATACTACCAATATTGCAATAGAAGATTTTGTCAGAGAAGAAAACTTTTTTGCTTTTAATTTATTCGGCGAGCCTTTAAGTGTAGAACATGGTGGTCCGATGCGCTCGGTAATTCCCCATCTTTATGCTTGGAAAAGTGCTAAATGGATAAATGGTCTAGAATTTTTAGCTCGTGAAGAGTTAGGCTTCTGGGAACGTAACGGCTATCATCGACGCGGCGAACCTTTTGCGGAACAACGGTATAGTGGATTTTGAGACAGCGAGCAGTACCATGACAGTGAGCAGTACCATGACAGTGAGCAGTACCATGACAGTGAACAGTTAGGAGTTAGGAGTTAGCGGTTACTAGTTTCGATGCCCGATGCCCGATGCCCAATCCCCAATGCCCAATCCCCAATGCCCGATGCCCAATTCTCAATATTCACCCAAAAATTCGCTTGATTAAGGATAATTTATTTTTATAGGGTGGATACAATAATTTCACATCAAAAATAAAGGGTTTGTTGAGTATGCTTTTGTATTGGGAAAAAGTGTCGAAACTTGCTTTTCCGTGATAGCTGCCGATTCCACTATTTCCAGTACCACCAAATGGTAAAGAGGGAGCGGCATAATGAATCATTGTATGGTTGATACAACCTCCACCGAAGGAAGTTTCTTTAATTACTTGTTTTTGCAGGCTTTTATTTCGAGAAAATAAATACAAGGCTAAGGGTTTCGGATGACTATTAACGATATCAATGGCTTCTTGATAGTTAGTACATTCAATTACTGGTAAGATTGGGCCGAAAATTTCTTCCTGCATTATTGCATCTTCCCAAGAAACCTCATCAATAAGGGTAGGGGCAATATAAAGTTCGTTGCAAATAGTTTCCCCACCAATAATGATTTTTCCATTATTTAAATATTTTAAATCTTTTAGATAACTTACCAATCTATCAAATTGTTTTTGATTGATAATTCTGGCATAATCGGGACTTTTCGCAGGATTTTCACCGTAAAATTCTTGAAGACACTTTTTGATTTCATTTAATAAATTATTTTTAATTTTTTTGTTAACTAAAAGATAATCTGGTGCAAGACAAGCTTGTCCCGCATTCAAAAACTTTCCCCAAGTAATACGTTGAGCAGCGACTTTCAGATCGATGTCGGTGTCTACAATGCAAGGAGACTTACCACCAAGTTCTAAGGTAACAGGTGTGAGGTGTTTGGCAGCGGCTTCCATAATGATTTTTCCGACAGCAGTACCACCAGTAAAAAATATATGGTCAAACTTTTCTGCTAATAACTGCCTAGAAGTTTCGACTCCTCCTTCTATGACAGCTAAATATGATTTATCAAAATATTTACTAAGAATTTCAGCAATTAAATTAGAGGTATGAGAAGCAATTTCTGAAGGTTTGAGAATAGCACAATTTCCAGCAGCAATAGCACCTATTAAAGGAGCAATAGTTAATTGGAATGGAAAATTCCAAGCACCAATAATTAAAACTACACCTAAAGGCTGTGGATAAATTGTTGCTGAAGCAGGAATAAATTGCCAAGGAGTGTTTTTTATCTTGGGTTTAGTCCAATTTTTTATATGTTGAATAGCATATTCAATTTCCTTAACAACAAGTACAATTTCTGCGACGTAACTCTCTACTAAAGGTTTGTTTACATCAGATTTTAATGCATTTAATATTGCTGCTTCGTTATCAACTATTGCTTGCTTAAGAATTTTTAACTGTTGAATACGGAAATAAACATCTTTAGTTTTACCAGTTTGAAAAAAATCGCGTTGTTTGTAGATTGTTTCAGCAAACATATTACAGTCTATAGAAATCAGGTTTGATTTATTAGATTTAGAAAATAGGGAATAAGCACTATAAATTCAAATTTAAAATTATAAAATATAAATTCCAAATTCCAAATTTATTGCGATTTATTGTTTCACAGGCAGGGTAACTGTAAAAACACTACCTTTACCAAGCTCAGAATTAACTTCAATATTACCTTGATGAGCTTCCACAATACGCCGGGAAAGGTACAAGCCCAAACCGCTACCGGAACGTTTGTGACTTCCGGGACGAAATCTTTCAAATAAAGTGGCTTGTTGCTCGGGGGAAATACCTTGCCCGGTATCAATGATTTTTATAGTTACAGCACCGCAATCACTGGAATTAGCTTCTAAATGCATAGTAACCGAGCCATTATCGGTAAATTTGATGGCATTGCCTGCTAAATTGGTAAATAAGCGATGCAACTCAAGGCGATCGCCCATTATCTTATTTGCGTTTTCAGCTTGTAACACATCCGCTTTCATTACGAGTCCTTTTTCGGAGGCTAAAGGAGTTAGTTCACTGGCTACTTCCTCAAGTAGTTGACGAATATCAACTGGTAAAAAAGTAATGGTTTTCCGTCCAGCTTCAAAACGGTAAACTTCTAATAAAGTATTTACCATCGCTAATAAATTACTGTTGGAGCGAGCCATGATGGTAAGCGCTTCATGCATTGAGGGAGATAGTTCCCCTAAAGCACCTTCGAGAAACAATATCATCATTCGTTCCTCTGCTACCAAAGGAGTGCGTAAATCGTGGGTAAGACGAGAAACAAAATCTTCACGTTGACGAGCAATTTCCTCTCTTTCGTCGATACTGTGCTTAAGCCTTAAAAGCGAACGAACTCGTGCAAGTAATTCATCTACCGTTACAGGTTTGCGGATGAAATCATCAGCACCCAAGTCCAATCCGTGAGCTACATTAGGGGAATCGTGAGCGGTAATTAACAAAATTGGAATGAAAGATAGCTCCGCATTTCCTCGTATATGCTTGGTAACTTCATAACCATCCATTCCCGGCATCATTAAATCTAGCAATATTAAATCAAAGTTTGATTCGGCAATTTTGTTTAATGCAGAAGAACCATTTTCTGCCGTACTAATTTCATAACCTTCTTCCTCTAGAATGGTTTTGATTAAAAAGACATTATCGGGAGAATCATCAACAACTAAGATTTTGTCAGATGTAAGATTGTCAGAATTCATAATTTACTACAAAGGTTAATATAAGATTTTATGTTGATTAAAAATAGTTAAATCTAGCGCCAGAGTTTAAGGTAAAGTTAAACTTTTCTCCTGTTAGTTTCTGCTTTTTTAGACTATATAAAATGCTCCTGTTGATGAAAAAAATTACCTTATTTGAAATTACTATAAGTAATACAGATTGAAATGCAGTGACAAAAATTACTATAGCAATTTATTTATAATTTGTTTATCTGTAAAAACAAAGTCAAATAAAAGTAGCATCATTAACATTTACCGTACTTATATATTTAATTGCAATAAACAGCAGAAGCTTATAGTATCAAGCAAACAGTATTACCTGAAAGTAAAGACGGCAAGTATTAATTCCGATTCACCTTTAGGGTAGGTTGATATAGGCTTGGATAGGGATATTACCTACGTTTTTTTTATAATTGGCTGAATCTTGCTTCGGTAAAGATTTTAGGGAAGTTTTGAGCAAAATCCATTGAGAGCAAATAGCAAAAATCTATATTTAGGTATATTTGAGAAAACCATTTGATGTTGTTGCCGCTCAATGTCTATCAAGACAAATTAGGTGGTAAGAGAAAATTAAACAGCACTATTTTTTATTTTCCAGACACAATTGCCTGCAATCTTTTTTGAAAGTCTTCAAAATCGGCAACGATAATGGAACTGGTAAACAGCTTTTCTAAGACAGGTTTATCATCAATGGCATTAATTGCTTGTATAACTTCCTGCGGTACTTCTTCAAATCTAGCTTCGATAATTTTAACGATATTGATACGTACTTTTTCTACTTCTGTCGGTTTCTTCGTTAATCTTTCAACGTCTGTAATGTCATTCATTTTTCTTAGTACCTGATTCTATTAATCATTTAATTGTCATATTTAACGCCGGTAAATTCAGTTAAAATAAAAAATACCTTTGAGCCATCGGCACCACTGTTGCAGGTTCGCAAGTCAGTAATTCGCCGTCAGCTCGAACTTCATAGGTTTCTGAATCTACGTCAATACGAGGTAAAGCATCATTTAGCTTCATATCTTGCTTGCTTAATTCTCGCGTTTGTGAAACTGCTACTACTTGCTTTTTTAAACCTAATTGCGAAGGGATTTCTCTTTCCAAAGCAGCTTGAGAAACGAAAGTAAATGAAGTGGCATGACGCGCATTTCCAAAGCTACCAAACATTGGCTGCATATGCACTGGTTGCGGTGTAGGAATACTTGCATTTGCATCGCCCATTTGCGAATAAGCGATAAATCCACCTTTAATTACTATTTCTGGTTTAACTCCAAAAAATGCCGGTTTCCACAAGCACAAATCGGCGATTTTCCCTTCCTCTACCGAACCTACATATTGAGCAATACCGTGAGTAATGGCTGGATTAATCGTATACTTTGCAATATATCTTTTAGCCCGAAAATTATCTTCTCTTTCCTCACCAAAGTTGAGTTTACCTCGCTGCACTTTCATTTTATGTGCGGTTTGCCAGGTACGAATTATCACTTCTCCTACTCTTCCCATTGCTTGGGAATCGGAAGCAATCATACTAAATGCGCCTAAATCGTGCAAAATATCTTCTGCGGCAATGGTTTCCCGACGAATACGCGATTCTGCAAAAGCAACATCTTCAGCTATATTAGGGTCAAGGTGATGACACACCATCAACATATCAAGGTGTTCGTCTAAAGTATTTACAGTATAGGGACGAGTCGGATTTGTAGAAGACGGTAAAACCTTCGCTTCACCACAAACTTTGATAATATCCGGTGCGTGCCCGCCTCCCGCTCCTTCTGTATGATAGGTGTGAATTACGCGATTTTTGAAAGCAGCAATGGTATCTTCGACAAATCCAGCTTCGTTGAGAGTGTCGGTATGAATCGCTACCTGCACGTCGTATTCATCGGCAACGCTCAAACAGGTGTCGATAGCTGCGGGAGTGGTTCCCCAGTCTTCATGTAGCTTCAATCCCATCGCTCCTGCTTCTACTTGTTCGGCAAGTGCTTGGGGTTGACTGCTGTTACCTTTACCCATAAATCCTAAATTCATCGGGAAAGCATCGGCAGCTTGCAGCATTCGGTGAATATTCCAAGTTCCCGGCGTACAGGTCGTAGCATTTGTGCCGGTAGCGGGCCCCGTACCGCCCCCTAGCATGGTGGTGATGCCTGAAGCGATAGCAACCTCAATTTGCTGCGGACAAATAAAGTGGATGTGGCTGTCGATACCACCAGCAGTCAGTATCATACCTTCACCGGCGATCGCCTCGGTACCGGGTCCGATAATAATGTCTACGTTGTCCTGAATGTAAGGATTTCCGGCTTTACCAATTTTGAATATTTTTCCATCCTTGATGCCAATATCGGCTTTAACAATACCCCACCAATCGAGAATCAAAGCATTAGTTATTACCGTATCCACTGCACCATCACCGTTAGAAATTGGGGATTGTCCCATGCCATCGCGGATAACTTTACCGCCACCAAACTTGACTTCGTCGCCGTAGGTAGTGAAATCTCGTTCTACTTCGATGAATAATTCCGTGTCAGCAAGACGGATTTTATCGCCGACGGTGGGACCAAAAGTTTCAGCGTAAGCACGGCGGGACATTCGGTAAGACATAGATGCACTTTTTGTAGGGGTACTTTGAATATTGTTGGGGAAATTGGGGGAGGAGGGGAGGATTTTTTGTATAAGTTTATATTTTCGGGGTGAGGAAGAGTGAGGTTAAGATTGAGTTTCTGTTTTTTAAACGCAGAGGGGCGCTGAGGTAAACGCAAAGGGGGCGCGGAGTATGTATGAAAATGATTTGAGTGGAATTATTATTGGTTGTACGATGCGAGTGCATACGGCTTTGGGAGCAGGTTTGTTGGAGTCTGCTTATGAGAAGTGTTTGGAGTATGAGTTGAGCAAAAGAGGATTTAATGTGGGGAAGCAAATTCCTATACCTTTAGTTTATGAAGAAGTAGAATTAGATTGTGCTTATCGATTGGATTTAATTGTTGAAAATAAAGTAATTATTGAAGTTAAATCTGTAGAATCTCTCAAACCAATTCACTCGGTACAACTTTTAACTTATCTCAAATTAACAAATTGTAAACTCGGTCTTCTCTTCAACTTTAACGTCCTCCACCTCAAAGAAGGAATTAAACGAGTAGCTAATAAACTCTAACTCAAACTCCGCGTTCCTTTGCGTTTACCTCAGCGTGCCTTTGCGTTTGCAAAAATATTTGATTATAAAAAAATACTAGCCTTATGTCAGTTCTAATAGAAGCACTTGAAAGATTTGAATATTGGTTGTGGCATAATCATCCAGAGATAGCTGATTCTTTACCTTCAGGATTAACAGTTGAAGAAATAAATGATATGGCTAAAGCTTTGCCATTTTCATTATCAACAGAAATTAAAGAACTATATCAGTGGAGAAATGGTAGTTTTTACGGTTTTGCTACATTATCGAATTATTGTGATGAAGTGCTTGGATTTATGCCATTAGAGAGAGCAATTGAATTAACTTATGAATGCGAGCATATTACCGAATGGGTGAATCTTCCTTGTTTTTATATGTTTCCAGAGTATGAACGCTGGGTTCATTTTGCAGTTTGTGACGAAGAAGAAAAATCCCCTATTTTGGTTGTTACTGACGATCCATATACTAAACTTTCTTATACGAGCATAACTAGTATGGTCTTAACAACCGTGGAGTGTTATGAAAAAGAAATTGTTCTATTTGGAGAATATGGGAGAACCAAATTTAATGACTCTTTAACTTCTGAATTTTTATATCGAGATTCTGATGACATTAATGAATATCTGGTGGATGAATATCTTGATGCTAGAGAAGAATTTGAAAAGATTTTAAATCAAAACAATTCATTGCTTAAGAAGGAAGCAATTATCAAAAAATATAATATGAATGAAAATGGCTTTATAGATAGGTCGAGGTGAGCAAACCGTGGCTACTTAGGGTACAAGTATAAGGATGGAGATGATGTGCCACCATATTTAGAAAAGCAGCTAACACAGTTACTAGCTCAAATTGAAAATTTAAAGGGGGAGGAAGATTCATGAATAGATACAGCATGATTATACAATGGTTAGATGAAGACCAACTTTTTTTAGTCACTATCCCAGAGTTTAGCGATCGCGTCATCATGCCTTGTATTCATGGTAAAACTCGTGAAGACGCAATTCGTAGTGGTGAGGAAGTGATTGAAATGTATTTGGAAGCTTGGGAAAATGAAGGTGAATCTATCCCCGAACCTAGCACACTGCAAATTGCTTGATTCTCCGCGCCCCTCTGCGTTTACCTCCGCGCCCCTCTGCGTTGAGGAATCACCCTTCGTATCCCTCCTCTACTCCCTTCAACGTCTCCTTTATAACGAGGAATCACATGAATTCCGGCGTGCATGACATTTTGTCCTGCGTCTCGATTAATATTTATTCCGACATTAAAACCGTCTGGTGCAAATTCTTTACCGATGATTTCTTGGACTTTATTAGCCATTAACCAGCAAGCTGATTGTTCTTTAAAAGGTAGTTCAAAATAGTTGCTAACGTGACGTTTGGGAATTATTAATGTATGTCCTTTACTTAAGGGATATCCGTCGAGTATTGCATATGCTGTTGCTGATTCTGTTAATAATGTTAGGGTTTTACGAGGATTACAGAATATGCAGTTTTCAGATGAATGTGTATGGTGGTTATAATGAGTATATTCGTATATTTGGCAGTTTTCGTTTAAATAAATTGAATTAAAAGGAAGTTTAACGTTGCATTGATATGTCGGTTTTTTGTGGACGTAATGTTCTCTAAATCCTTCTCTTTTGATATCTCTTCTCACAGCATAATAAGCTTTACCTCCTGGCTTTAATAAATGGGATACTTCCATTAAGACATTGGCTTGTTCTTCTGGAAATAATACGTTTAAAACGTAAAAACAAATGATTGTATCGAATTTATTTTCTGGGTATTTAGGAAAATAATAAGGGTCGTATCCTGTAATATCAAGTCTTTTATTTTGTAAAACTTTGACATCATTTCCAAAACCACAGCCAAAGTCTAAAATTTTGCCTTTAAGTAATTCTTGTTTTAATAAAAATTTTGCTGGATATGATAAGTTAGTCCTTTCTATTGCAGTAAGGTGACTGAATTTATTATTTTGTTTTTGCATTTCATTTAAATATTAATAAATCTGACGATTAAAATTTTTTAATATTTAAAATATAGCTTAATAAAGTAGTTATAATGTTCAGTATTTTTTCGGGTATTGCTATTTTTTAAACGCAAAGGAACGCGGAGGTAATCGCAGAGGGTACGCTGAGGGAAAGGAAGAGTATTTACATTAATGATTTGAGGTTATCGTATTCAACTATTTGCATTTGTTGACGGTTACGAAACATTCGTTTTTGTAAGCGGGGAAAGTCTACGTTTTCATATTCGCTTCTTTCTCCACCCATGATATAAATTAATTCTTGTTCAAAGGGGTTTTTTAAGTGATGTGCGACGGAGGGAGTGGGAAAACCCATGAAATCCCCTTCTCCTACCTCGAATTCTTGGTTATCTATTTCAGCTATACCTTTTCCGGAAAGTATGTAAATAAATTCTTCTTCAAATTCGTGGGAATGATAGATAAATGATTCTTTCCCTGGTGCTATTTTTGCTAAGTGAAATCCTATTTTTTGTAAACCTACTGCTTGGCTGAGGGAAACTCCGCTTATTTCTGAGTTGGGATTTAAGGGGTGGGAAAATGTTTGTTGGGGAAGTTGTTTAATTGCTTCTGCTTTAATAAGTGGTTGGGGTTTTTCGTTGTTAGTCATGATTTGATTTGATTTTGAATAAACCACAATTAATGTAGAGATGCAATATATCGCGTCTCTACAATTTTCCGTTTATTTTGGCGTTGAATCCGTAAACTTGGCGGCTACCAACTAAAGGTACTAATATAATTTCTTTTTCGTCTCCTGGTTCAAATCTAACTGCGGTTCCTGCGGGGATATCAAGACGCATTCCTTTAGCTATTTCTCTGTCAAAGTTTAATGCGGAATTGACTTCGTAAAAGTGAAAATGGGAACCTATTTGAATTGGTCTATCTCCGGTATTTGCTACTACTATTTTGACGGTTGAACGACCTGCATTTAATTCAATTTCGCCTTCTGGAGTAATTATTTCGCCTGGAATCATGGGAAGTAATGAGTAATGAGTAATGAGTAATGAATTAAAATTCAAAATTATTTAATTTATGAAATATAAAAAAACATCCCTCATCACAATTCACTGTATTGGATTGTGTACGGTTACTAATTTCGTTCCGTCGGGAAAAGTTGCTTCAACAATTACTTCTTCTATCATTTCGGAAACTCCTTCCATAACATCATTTTGGGTTAACAAAGTTGTACCAAAACTCATCAATTCAGCTACAGTTTTTCCATCTCTGGCACCTTCTAAAATTGCAGCAGTTATAAAAGCAATGGCTTCGGGATAATTTAATTTTACACCTCTTGCTTTGCGTCTTTCGGCTAATAATGCAGCGGTAAAAATTAATAATTTATCTTTTTCTTGTGGTGTTAATTGCATTCTTTTTCTCCATCTTTATAAAATGGGCATTGGTGTTTTAAAGCATCCAAACTCTGGGTAAGCAACTACTACGATTTAAAAAAGACATCCGCAGTAACTGCCAAACACTAATAAACCAGTTTCTCACTTCGGCTGTAGAATCACCACGGTATCTACACAAAAGTCCATTTTCTATACGAGTAACACCAAAAGAAGATGGGGGGAGAGGGAGAGAAGGGGAGAGGTTGCGTGTTTGCTCTACTATTTCCCTAGAGACTGGTTTTCCTATGTAGACTAAAGTTCCTACAATTGGTTTTCCTGCTAAAGCGTGGGGACTATGACAAATTTCTTGGCTGCCTGGTAAATATTGTCTATCAATCCATAATGGTTTGTTGTTTTGCCAAATTTCGGTATTGCTTCTCCATTCTCCTGCTATAAATTTCTCTTTTCTAGCGGTACGTCCAAATCTGGTAATTTCCCAGCCAATAAAGTTTGCATTATCGGCTAATTCTATTTTCATATCTTGACGAAAATTAGCACTGTTAAAAACGATTGTTTCTTGAGGAAGCCATTCTAAACAGGCACTATTATCAATTTTTATTTTTATATTTTGTCTGGCTTGTAAACCGTTACTGCGATAAATTTTATTTGCTGCTGCTGTTGTAATTAATGCTTTTGAGTGGGGTTGCAGATGAAAATCAGATGATAAGCGATCGCCACCAACTATTCCCCCGGCAGTGTGTAAAATAACGCTATGGCAAACTGATTGTCCTTCGGGATAAAAGGGACGCTGTATTTTTAACGGTGCTTGATTTTTACTTTGAATTAATGCCGTTTTATTTTGGCTATGGTTGTAAACTAAATTGAGTTTTCCATGCCAGCTTTGAGAAAGTTCTGCTTCTCGGCTGGGTTGTTGCATTACCGTTACTAAGTTTGATATTTATTCTATCAAAGCACGAATAAATACGTTTTTATCTTAATTATTATTTATTTGATCGGGAATGGGGAATGGGGAAGCAGTCTGTTGGTGCGTGACACTATAAAGGTTATTACTACGTTCAAAACTTCTCAAAGTGTCACAGCACCCTACGATAAAAATATGCCAGTTGCGTAAGTCCTAAATATATAGATTAAACTTTTTTTGCTAAAATTACATAATCATCTAATGCATAGTTTGACTCGAATTTTTGATTAAAATACTTCTCAAGGATTGGAGTTAGATGTGCTTGTTTTGGTAGTTTTTCTCTAGCAAATTTAGAAAAATCTGCTCCTTTGAAGGAACCTCTTATTCCTGTTGAAGTTAAATATCTATACCAAACTAACTCTAATCCTAATTCTCCTAATAATTGATTTACCAATCTTTTTTCTTGTTCGCAGTCTTCACATTGGTAAGCATCATAACCTTTATATAACTTCTTGTCTTGAAGAATCAAAAGCGCGTAACCTTCATCTTTTAAACTATTATTGATTATTTGTTTATAAATACTATTTGCTTTAATACTTCTTTCCGAATCATTAAAGAAGCAATGAGAAATGACAACGAAATCAAAAAAATCTGTTGGTATATTACTTGATTGCTTATCCCAATTAAATATATCTGAAGTTACGAAGCGAAAGAAAGCGTTGATGGGACTTTTACGGGATTCTATATATCGTCGCCAAAATTGTAAACCCCGAAATTGAAATGCATTTTGCTTTTCTAATGAATAATAAGAGATATGCATCTGAGGCATTTTAAAAAAGCCGCTGGTACTTTGCAAAAATAAAGCTAAACCATAAGCAACTGTTCCTGGACCTGCTGCGATATCTAAGATGTTAATATTAGTAGGTAAAAGTCCGGATTCGTAAATTAAAAACCAAGCTATATAAACGCAATATACGTTTTCTAAGAAATACTTCATATAGTAAACGTGTGGAGTCAGACTAAAACGATAATCTGGGTCTTTTCCGCACTTTAAATTATTAATATCTTCTAAAGCATCTTGTAATTTAACTATTAATTGTTTGTCTGGAATTCTACTAAATTCTTCCTTGAGATATTCAACTAATTCAGCTTCAAAATCATCAAATATTCTTTCGTCTATACCAGTACATTGTAATTTATTTTCATCATGTGGAATTAAATTAAATATTTTGTAAATAAATTTAATAAATTCAGGGTCTGAAGTAAGTCTAAGATTATTTTGACTTTGATTTTCAACAGCTATTGCTAAATCCGGTTTTTGTTCTAATTCCTGTAATGCGGTATTGAGTTTTTCACTTAAAATTGCTGCTTCTTGTTTATATTGTTTTGCAGAATCTTCAAGCTGTAATTTATCTCTAAATAGCTTTTCTAAATTAGATAATCTTGCACCGGATTTTTCAATTAGTCGCAACAACTTTATTGCTTGAAGCTTATTACCTTGTTGTAAAGCTGTTTGAAACTGGAAAGAACGCCACCATTTAGAGATAATATTAGTCATAGCCAAAACCGTCTTTTCCTTCCCTTATTTCTACATCCGGAAGGTTAGACATTAATTTTTCTTTGAATCTTATATAGCTTAATTTTTCTTCGTCGAACCACCAAGCGTATTTCTGCTTAATTTCCTCTGCGGCTTCACGGGTTGTAGCAACAAGCGAACGATTTTGACTAGGGTGAAAATCCTGAATTACAACTCTATCTGCTATTTTCAATTTTTCGATAAAAGTTGCTTCGTCTGTTTCTAAAGTTGGAAGTAAAGGGGTAATTGTAATCGAAATCTTGGGAATAAAACCTTTATAATAATCAATGCTTTGCTTAACTTTTGTAATCGCATTTATTCTAGCCTTAATACTTGGCGATCGCGGTTCAAAATCTCGTCTTACAGATTCGCTGCCGGTAGGGATACTCATATTAATTCGCAGATGCTGAAATTGTTGTAAAATATCAATATCTCTAGTAATAATTGGACTACGAGTTTGAATTACTAATATTGGACGATAGGGATACATAACATCTAATAAAGAACGAGTTAATTCATGTTTTGATTCAATAGGTTGATATGGATCTGTAACGCTACTCATATAGATTCGAGGAGGTTTATCTGGATTCTTCTTCCACCATCTTTCTAACTCCTTTTCTAAGATTTCTGCCGCGTTTTCCTTGATAATTACCCATTTTCCCCAATTCTGTCGCATCTTTGGATTTGGACTAAAAGCCGCAGCATAACAATAACTACAGCCATATTGACAGCCACGATAGGGATTTAAAGTAAAGTCATAAGCACTAATAAAACCACTTGCTTTTGTTAGCAAAGATTTAGCATTTTGTTCGTAAACGTTTATATCTCCAAATACTTCTTTAACTAACTTTGTTGGAGTGTTGATACAATAGTATTGATATTGAGGTTTTGGCATTGTTTTAATTATTATGATTTTGAATTAATTGAGGGAGAAGATGGAGAAGAGGCTGACATCTTGCAGCATTGTCAGAAACCCGGTTTCTTTGCGATTTTATAACGAGATAATTATGCTTTAACGACAAGAAACCGGGTTTCTTTGAGCGAAGTTGAAAATCGGAAGAATAAATAATTCAAAAGTTCTTACTCCTAACAATTAACAGAGGTAGCACTGCTACGTCTTTACACTCCTAACTGCATAAGTTAATTTGACTTACACCTATTAATAGATAGCAAAGATTGAACCTCAAATGCTCCTTGGGTGGGAGGGAAGGATATTTCCTCACCTTTCTCCCTTTTCTGGCTTTGGTAAAGTTCTAATTTTTATTTTCCGAAAATATATGGTTATTGACTGTATGTCTATAAAGCTGGCTTCATCAATGCTTCATACATAAATAGCGCGATGAAGAAAAATTTCTTAATTTTAGCAGCTAATCCCACAAATTAAAATTAGAGACACTTCTCAAAGTTTAATTGATTTAGATTTGATAGATAGTAAATCAAAAGAGGGAAATAAAATGACTGAGAATGGTGGTATTAATACAGGTGATGGTAACTATAACGAGGGGATTCAAGGTGATTATATTCAACAATCAGGTAACTTTGGAGTTGGTGTTAATAAAGGAACAATTAATAATATTAACAATCTTCCTCAAAAAGAACCTTTTCAACCCATCAAATATCTACCGAAATTTCGTAATCCCAACTTTGTCGGCAGACAAGAAAAACTTGGCGAAATTCATCATCAATTAAAGGCAGAAAAAAGGTTTATATACTTTAGCTCAACCTTGGTATGAGCAATGTGTATCAGAACTAAAATCGCGTTTGGGAGAAAATCATCCCCACACAGCAAGCAGTTTGAACAATTTAGCTTTACTCTACAGCGACATGGGAAGGTACGATGAAGCTGAACCTATTTATAAACAAGCTTTGGAATTAAAAAACAGCTTCAGGGAGTTAATCATCCCCACACAGCAGAAACTTTGAATGGTTTAGCTAATCTCTACAGCAATCAAGGAAAGTATGATGAAGCGAAACCACTTTTTATCCAAGCAGTAGAAATTGCGGAGCGGGTTTTGGGAGAAAGTCATCCGGATACGGTGACTATTCGCAATAATTTTGAGGATTTTCGTAAAAAGCAGGGAGAAGGGGGGAATCACTGAACAGTTATCAGTTAACAGTTATCAATGATTATTCATCAAACAATGCATCTAAATCTCGATAACCACTAACAACACGAACAATTTCAATTCCACCTTCAATTTGACGATAGAAAATCAAATAATCATCCACGGGAAAACTACGCAATGATGTTAAGAGTTCATCGCGCTTACGCCCCATGTTAGGGAAATTAGCTAAATTACGGCATTTTTGATTGATTTTCTTGAGCAGACGCTCTGCTGCATCAAAACTACTGTTGTCAGCAACATAATCAATAATGTTTTCAATATCCCGACTCGCAGGAGCGGTAAATCTACAAGTATTACTCATTCCCCAACTTGCTGGCGACGCTGTTGTAATTTTTGCTCTAGTTGATGAAAAACGACTTCTCCATCAATAACTTCCCCACGCTCGGAAGCTTCAACCCCAATCGCAATTTCTCGCTTTAATTCCTCAAATCTACCTTGATAAATCCTTTCTCTTTCTTTAAGCAATTTAATACCCGCAATAATTACTTCCTCAGTTGAGGAATATTTACCACTTTCAACTTGACTTTGGATAAATTCTTCTAATTCCGGAGTTAGGGAGATACTCATAAAATATTGTTTCTCAAACTATTCTCTATATTCTGATTATAAGTAGCCAATCCCAGTCGTTGCTTAACCTCTTCCCAGGTTGAACCCCTGCTGTGGATTTTGACGATGCAATTCTAAGCGTCTATCTAATTCTTGTTTTTGGCTTTCGCTTAAAGGAACATCAGCATTACCCTCAGTCAAAATACTATCCCATAAATCCTCAGCTAGTTGTATTCGCTCGGATACGCTTAATTCAGAAATATCAACCTTTAATATAGGATGCATGGTTATTTGTTTAAATTGACTATCGTTTATAATTCTAAATTAAAATCTTAATTCACTTCTCCCAAATGCACGCTTGTAAAATAAGTCATATAAACAAAACCTTCTTCGTTCTGAAATCGCTGATATAACTTTTCAAAATCAGCAATTAATTTATCGTAATCTTCTCCTATTTTAGGAAGATAAGAAACGCTCATTGCACGTCCAATTAATCCAGGAAAATCTAATTCTTGTTGATAAACAAAATTATATTCTTGAAAGTTTTTAAAAATCGTTGTTTCTGTTAAAGGTTCCACCGATTTCATCTTTGCTTCTGCTGGACTATTTTTAGACGCTTCCCGAACAATCCGACTATATTCTGCTGTGAATTCATCGCTTTTATCGCGATTATTATAAACTACTGCTAATTTTCCTTTTGGTTTTAGAATACGATGGAATTCTGATAATGTTGGTTCGGGATTAAACCAATGAAAAGCTTGAAAACAAGTTACTAAATCAACTGATGCATCGGATAAATTAGTATTTTCTGCCGTACCATCTTTCCATTCCACCGAAGATGTCTTATCTCTAATCCCCGCGTTTCTCATTTCCGAATTTGGTTCAATTGCAATTACTTTTATGTCACGAGCAGCTAATAACCGCGAAGAAATTCCGGTACCCGCTCCGATATCTGCTGCTGTAATTGGTAAAGTAAAATTTTCCAGGATTTTATCAATTGCTGCTGTGGGATAACTGGGACGATATTTTACATAATTTTCGACTCTATCGGAAAATCGATTTAGGGGATTTAGTGTGTGTAGTGGTGTTAATTCTTTGTTAGTTTCAGTCATTTGTAAATAATATAAACACTTCGGGAAACCTCACCCCCTTCCCCTCTCCTTATTAAGGAGAGGGGTGTATGGAACCTCTTTCCCCTCTCCTTGTTAAGGAGAGGGGTGCCGTAGTCGGGGTGAGGTAAAATATGAAATTATATTGATGATAGATTAGCTAAATATAAGCTATTACGATAAACAAGATAAACGAAACCGTCTGAATTAGAAAAGCGTTGAAACAAATCTTCTAAATCATCGACCAGTTGCTTTTGTACTGTTTCTTCGGAAGAAATAAACGAAACACTTTGAGCAAGACCAATTAAACTTGATAAATCCAATTGTTGTTTATAAGGAAATTGATAACAATCAATATATTTAAAATCTGAACTTTCTCGTAAAGGTTCAATTTTAGAATTAAAATCTGTTGGCGGACGATTATTTGCTGTTTTACTAATTAACTCACCATAAGCTTGAGTAAATTCATCTTCGCGATTGATATGTTGAAAAACAATTGCTAATCTTCCTTGTGGTTTAATAATCCGGCGAAATTCTGATAATGTTGCTTCGGGATTAAACCAATGAAAAGAATTAAAACAAGTTATTAAATTAACTGATGTCTCTGATAACTTAGTTGCTTCTGCACTTCCATTTTTCCACTCAACATTTTGATGCTTTTCAGCAGCTTCTCTCATCGCTGAATTTGGCTCAATTGCAATTACATTTATACCTCTTGAAGCTAACTGACGCGCTGCAATTCCCGTACCAGCACCAATATCCGCCACTACAATTGGAGTTGGTGAAGTTAAATTTTCTAGAATTTTATCAATAACTGTATCTGGATAAGTTGGACGATATTTTGTATATTTCTCTGCTTTATCCGAGAAACGATTTAAGGGGTTTAGGTTGTATAAAGGTGTGGTGAAATTCATTTATATAACTTAGGTCGATTCAATACAAATTTTACCTCACCCTCTTTCCCTCTCCTTATAAAGGAGAGGGATGTCTGTAAGAACGGGATAACCTTTTTCCTTCTCCTTAACAAGGAGAGGGATGTCTGTAAGGACAGGGTGAGGTTTTCATATAAAAGTTAAGTACAAACATTAAAAATTCCACTGTGATATTAGCATTCATCTAATTACTTTAAATACTTTTACAATGACTAAATTAACAGTTCCCGGTATTCAACCTTTACCCGTATTTGGACGTACTATATTAGTATCAAAATTTGTAAAAGATTCTCTAGGTTTTACCAGTCAACTATTCCAAAAATACGGTAATCTTGTTGCTCTTGCTCGTGGTGGTGGTACTAATCTTTACTCACCTGTACCAAACTGTCCCGGTACTGTTTTTACTTATGGTGCCCAGAATGTTCAAAAAGTTACGAGTCAACATGAAATTTATTACAAATATCCTTTGACTGGTGGACTTTACAGCAGACGAGATGAATCCCGGCGCACGGAACCTTTAAAGCATTTTGGTGTGGGTTTATTTGGTGTCAATAGGGATGAACATCGTCGTCATCGTCAATTATTAATGCCAGCTTTTCATCAAAAACGTATCGAGTCTTACTGTAATACTTTCGTTGAAATTACGGAATCAATCAGCCAGCAATTAGAAGTTAATCGAGTCACAGATATTGCTAAAATAATGCGAGCGCTGACATTACGGGTAGCCACAAAGACTTTATTCGGTGTGGATATGGGAGAAAAAGGTAGTAAAAGCGCCGCACTTCTGCAAAAAATCGGCATGTTATTAGGTAATCCGATAACAATGGTTTTACCTTTTGATTTACCCGGGTTTCCCTTTTACCGAATGATAGATTTAATGGCTGAATTAGACGAGGATATGCGGGAGATAATTCGCTCTCGACAAGCTAAAAATATTGACACTGGTGACGTGCTTTCAATGTTAATTAAAGCAAGGGATGCTGAAACCGGAATGGCATTGAGCGAAGATGAATTACTCGGACACGTTAGTGTAATATTTGCTGCCGGACATGAAACCAGTGCGAATGCTTTAACATGGACATTATTTTTACTTTCTCAACACCCAGAAATTGCTGCTGACTTACTCGATGAACTCGATGGAGTATTACAAGGAGAAGCACCAACCATCGAACAATTGCAGCAATTACCGTTATTAGAGCGGGTTATTAAAGAAAGTATGAGAATATTAACCCCAGTACCTTGGAATGCTCGTGCAACATCTCAATCAACCGTCTTGGAAGGTTATGAATTACCAACAGGAACCGAAGTTTGGGTGAGCATTTTTCATACTCATAGAAACCCCGATATTTATCCAGAACCTTTGAAATTTAATCCCCGACGTTGGGAAACATTAGAAGTAGATAATTTTCAATATAATCCTTTCAGTGCTGGTTCCCGAAAATGTATCGGAGCGGGATTTGCGATGATGGAAATTAAAATTGTTTTAGCGATTTTATTGCAAAAATTCCGTTTTCAATGTTTACCACAACAAAAAATTACTCGTAGTGCTTTAATTGTATTGGCTCCTAAAGGTGGTTTACCAATGTTGGTTTGTCAGCAAGATAGAGATTTTAGTCAAGGTGTTGGTGGAGTAAAAGGGAATGTTCGGGAGTTGGTGGAATTACAGTGAACAGTGAGCAGTTAACAGTTAACAGTTAACAGTGAACAGTTAACAGTGAACAGTGAGCAGTTAACAGTTAACAGTTAACAGTGAACAGTTATCAGTTACAATTTAAATTTCGTTATTTTCTTCCTCTGATTATTCTGCGTATCTGCGGTTTTTCAATCAGTATATTTCGTTTTTTACTAATTAATAAATGGGTGATTAATTCTTATTTTTTTGTTGATGATTAGTAAATAAATTAACTAGAAAAAACAATATATCGATATATTGTAGATGTTCTTGTAGAGAATCAGACAAAAGTGAGTTTATCATTCTAGCCCACTCATCTCTATCAGTTAATTTAATCTTCCTAATGTTCATATTATTCAAATAATGAATCAAAAACCAACTTTACACTTTTTCTGTGGCAAAATGGCTAGTGGAAAATCAACTTTAGCAAAATCATTAGCTAGAAAAAATCATATAATTCTCATGGCTGAAGATGTTTGGTTATCACAGCTTTATCCAGAAGAAATTAATGATTTCAATGACTATATTAAATATTCTCGCCGATTAAAATCAATTCTGTCTCAACATATCCAAGATATTCTCTTACAAGGTACATCAATTGTTCTTGATTTTCCTGGGAATACTCCATCACAACGGGATTGGTTTCGTTCAATATTTGAATCGGTAGAAGTAAATCATTTACTTCATTATATAATTGCATCTGATGAGCTTTGTAAACAGCAATTAAAAATCAGAAATCAAGATAAACCAGAAGGTTCAGCATTTACTACCGAAGCAGAATTTGCAGAAATTACAAAATACTTTCAACCTCCGACACCAGAAGAAGGATTTAATATTAAGACTTATCAGAAGGATTGAAAATAAAGTTGAAACTTATTGAGTATATAGTCATTTTCTAATTCAGTAGAATTCAGAAACCCGGTTTTTTCAAAAAATCGGGCTTCTAACACTTCAATCTTAGGACTTACGCAGCAATAACGGAAAGTATAGTGTTCCAGACATTCTAGATCCCCCCAACCCCCCTTAAAAAGGGGGGCTTGCGTAAGCCCTAAATCTTTTAAAATATCTTCTAAGATTACTATAGTTAAATTCCTCAAATCATAATACTTATGAGTACAACAGCAACAATTCGTACCGCTAAACCCGACGATACTGATACAATAATGAACTTAGCTGAAGCGATTGGTTTGTTTGAAGGGGAGGAACTTGAAGTACTCGGTGATATGCTGGGTGGTTATTTTGAAGGTAGTCTTGGTGAAGGACATTTTTGGATTGTTTGCGAAGATGATGGAGTTGTGGGAGTGGCTTATTTTGCACCGGAGCAATATGCTTACGGCGTTTATAATCTGTATTTTATTGCAGTTCACCCCAAGTATCAGGGGAAATGATATGGTACTGCAGTACTCAATAATGTAGAAAAGACTTTAACAGAAAAAGGCGAACGTTTATTATTGGTAGAAACTTCTGGTTTACCAAGCTTTGAACTTACTCGGAAATTTTACAGAAAACAGGGATATGAAGAGGAAGCAAGAATCCGAGAATTTTATAAACCTGGTGATGACAAGATTATTTTTCGGAAAGCGTTGTAATCCCATCTTCTCCCTCTATTCTTAAACCCACGCGAAAACGATTCGTGATTTTCAAAACCACTAGAAATTGCAATTTAGGGATTAAAGTTGACTTATTATTGACAGATGTTCCTGTATTAAAATCTTTTAACTTCTGTTTGCTCGGATGCTTTTACTGCCGATAGGTGCTGATTACTTTTAATTTTAATCACAAATTCCGTCCCCTGACTGGGAGTAGAATAAAATTCAAGCTTTCCACCATGTTTCTCGGTGACGATTTGATGGCTAATGGATAATCCCAATCCAGTACCAGAGCCAACGGGTTTTGTTGTAAAGAAAGGGTCGAAAATTTTGTCAACGATTTGCTCTGGGATACCGTTTCCGTTATCAGTTATGCGGATTTCTATCCATCCATCTCTTAATTCACTGGTGCTAATCAAAATAAATGGTTGTGTATTTCCACTATCCATTGATTCTTCTAAGGCATCAATTGCATTTGTCAAAATATTCATGAACACTTGGTTTAATTTGCTCGAATAGCACTCTACCATTGGTAATTCACCATATTTCCGAATCACTTCAATCCCAGGATGTTTGCTACTAGCTTTGAGACGATGTTGTAAAATCAACAAAGTACTTTCTATGCCTTCATGCAAGTCCACAGGCTTGAATTCTGCTTCATCAAGACGGGAAAAATTTCTTAGGGAAAGAACAATTTGACGAATGCGATCGCTACCTATTGTCATAGAAGAAATAATCTTGCTTAAATCTTCTTGTAAAAATTCTAATTCCAATTCTTCGGCGCAATCTTGAATTTCTTGTTCGGGTTGGGGATAATGCTTTTGGTAAAGTTCCACCAGTTGTAATAAACCTAGGCTATATTGCCGAATATGCTTGAGGTTGCCGTGGATAAAATTCACTGGGTTGTTAATTTCATGAGCAATTCCTGCAACTAGTTTACCGAGGGAGGACATTTTTTCTTTTTGTACTAGTTGCACTTGGGTGCTTTTGAGGTTGTCTAATGTCTGACTCAACTCTGAGGTACGTTGGGCTACCATACCTTCCAAAGTCTTCAAGTTCCTTAATTGCAAATGAATTTCAATGCGTGCTAATACTTCTTCATGGTGTATGGGTTTTGTAATATAGTCTACAGCACCAGCATTCAGCCCTTTGAGTTTATTAGCGCTGTCTGAAAGGGCAGTCATAAAAATAACCGGTATATCCTGGGTAGTCGGATTTGCTTTCAGTCGTTTACAAGTTTCAAATCCGTCGATTCCCGGCATCATCACATCGAGTAAAATCAACTGGGGTAAAAAGGATTCTAACTTTTCTAGGGCTGCTTCTCCATTCTTGGCGATCGCCACTCTGTAGCCTTGTTCGCTGAGTAAATCAAATAAAATTTTTAAATTAGTATGAGTATCATCTACTACTAGAATTGCGTTTTCTTCAGGAATAATATTCATTGGTATTAGATTAACTATTAAACTATAAAACTTTCAAACTAAAGGCTTGACTAAATCGAGAATAGCTGAATCATTTAAATCCTGACTTAACTGAAGTAATTTGTCGGCAAAGGGAATGTACTGACTATCGATTTGTTTGAGACGATTGGCTTCGAGCTCCACATCCCCAATAAAACCTTGCTTTGCTGCTTGGTAAATTACTGTCAATGAATCTTTTGGTGGTATGACAATTTCTCTGGGTTGAGTTTCTTCAGATGCTACTTCTGTATTTTGCTTGCTATCTTCAATCCACTCAATTGCTAAACACTTATTTAATATTTGTAACAGTTCTCCAATGTCAAATGGTTTAGCTAAGAAACCCGTACAGCCAGAATCTTTTGCTTCTTGGGGATCAACCCGCGATAGCTGTGCAGAAGAAGCGATAATTGGCATTGTGGTGAAATTTGGCATTTCCCGTAAATGACGAGTCATCTCCAAACCATCCATTGCTGGCATGATTGCATCTGTAATTACTAAATCTGGTTGAATTTGGATGATTTTCTCCAGCCCTTGCTCTCCATTCTCTGCTGCAATTACTCGGAAGCCCAAAGGTTCTAATATATTGATGACTACATCCCGGTTTGCTTGACGATCGTCTACTACAATGATGGTTAAGCGATTGCCTTTGTAACCAGTAATTCTCAAGAAAGACAATTCCTTTTGAGTATTAAACCATTCATTCGCAAGGGGTAATTCCAAGTCAAACCAGAAAGTACTCCCCTCTGCCAATATGCTCTCAACTTGAATATCACTTCCCATAATTTGTACTATTTGGCGGCTAATTGCTAGCCCCAATCCCGTACCTTCAACGTTATGATTGTGCTTACCAGCCTGCTCGAAGGGTAAGAAAATTTTGGTTAGTTTATCTGGGGGAATACCAGTACCGCTGTCTTTTACCAAGAAACGAATCTGACAAGTTTGTTGGGAATTTACTCCATTTGACGGGCACCCATAAGAATTTTTTTCTTCTAAAAAATTTCTTATGGGAACCCTTGACAATACCTCAACCTGGAAGGTAACTCCTCCTTTTTCAGTAAATTTAACAGCATTACTAAGTAAATTAAGTAATACTTGTCTCAGACGTTTATCGTCAGCATGTACGGCAGTGGGTAGTTGCTCGTCGAGTTGATAATCAAGAAAAATACTTTTTTGCTGGGCTTTTATGGAACAAATATCAACAGTGGCTCTAAGAAAATTACCTAAATGGAAATCTTGAGGATAAAGTTTCATTTTTTGCACTTCTAATTTGGAAAAATCTAGAATATCGTTGATTAATGTCAACAGATGGGAAGCGCATTGATAAATAGTAGTTAATCCTTGTCGATCTTTAGCTGCGATTTTGGAGTCTCGTTGAAGAATTTGAGCATAGCCCAATATTCCGTTAAGGGGAGTTCTCAATTCGTGATTCATGTTAGCGAGAAATTCACTCTTGGAACGGTTGGCTACTTCTGCCAGTTCTTTTGCTTGTTGTAATTGGGTAGTGCGTTCTATAACCCTTTGTTCTAAATCCGCGTTTGCGGCTGCCAACTGGACTCCCATTTCCTGTAATTGTGCCACTGCTTGTTGACGTTTCCTCCAAAAATTAGTCAGCAACCATAAAATCAAACCTAAAAATCCCATCGTTCCCGTATACAGACTCAGCAGAATCGGTATAATAGAATGCACTTCCTTCTCTAATACTGCTGTTGGTACAAAGGTAATCAACTTCCATTTATAGGATTTAGCATCCGAAGTTCCTTGAGTGAAGCCAGAAAACTGGGAAATTTCCATATTTGATTCCGAACTCCAAATATCTTCCAGGGGGTAGATTGTGGTAAAACTGAATAACCCATATGGTGTGTTTAACTGACCAGTTTCAATGTTTGATATCTGCTTCCATACTTCCGGGAAGCGATTGCTAAAGGTGATATTTTTGCCTTCTTCATACATGAATCCCCACTCATCTTCAGGTTTTGTACTTTTCAACCAATACCCCTGTGCATTGAGCAGAAGAATTTCACCTACAGTAGTAGTTTTTTCTTGTTTTAATTTGTTCAAGATATCTTTTGCAAGGTAATTGAGAATAACCATACCTTGCATTTTTCCATCATTAAAAATAGGAGTAGTAAAGCGAATCATTGGTTTGAGTGGTTGTTCAATCTTTCCCCGCTCTACGTTTAAATCCATTGGTGAAATAAAAACTTCTCCCTCTTCCAAGCCAAGGCTATTCTGAAACCAGTAGCGTTGGGATTGATTTTGTAGATATTTATCTGGGACAATTGCAGGCTTTCCTTGGTTAAAATTGACCCTTACCTTTTCTTTTCCATCAATATTAAGGATGCGTATCTGATCGAATACCTCTTTCTGCTTCGATATCACCAGGAATTTATTGGCAATTAATCGTCTATACTTATCTCTTTTTTCTGGCGAAGTTTGAGGATTTATGAGAATATGTCCCTCACGCCACGTTGACAGAATCATCAAATCAGCCCGCACGAGACTAAAACGATCTGCTAAACTTCCTGCTTTAATGCGAACGCTATGGTTTTCAGCCATGGCAATTGCACGGCGATCGCTATTCTTTTTATTTTCATAAAACCCTACAAATACAGCTCCCAAGAATACGGCTACTGGTAAGAACATACCCATAAACCGCTTGACAGTTACAGACATCAAGGGACTCCTTTCAAGTCTTCGAGTAAAAATCGACTATATAAATAATTCCCAATACTGAGTGATACCTAACATCAAAGACAAAAATTTAACTATTTTCCGCAATAAATTCCGCGATTTATCGGAGAATATGTCAAGCCGCCATACAACACTATATAAAAACCCCCGGTTTATACCGTGGGGTTACTTACTTTAAATATCATCTTCATCAACTTCAGATATTTTGAAGCTCACTTCTCCTACCCGCAAACCGCTTTCTCCCAAACCTAGTTTTAATCAAATAATAAGCAGCAGGAACGAAATAAAGAGCCAGCAAGGTAGCACCCACAACACCACCAGCAATTGCGACAGCTAAGGGTGGCCAAAATTCTCCACCAGATAATAATAATGGTACAAATCCAATGGCGGTTGTTAGGGTTGTTGTCAGTACGTGACGAGTCGAGTGTAAAACTACTTTTTGAATAGCTTTAGCATTTCCTGTTTTCGCTATGGGATGATTAGAAATTGCGCTGAGAACTACAATCGAGTCGTTAACTGCTACACCAATTAAACCTACCGTACCGATAATGGGATTGAAACCGAAGGGATAACCAAATAACCATACCGAGAATAAACCCAAACCAAAAGATGCTATAGCAACTACTCCGATGACACCCGCTAGTTGAAATGAACCGAGTGAAAGTACTAATGTCGCTATCATCAAAATAATTAAAACTCCCACGGTGGAAACCAAACCACCAACAGCATCGTTTCTTTGTTCTTGCTCTCCCCCGAATTCAAATCTGTAATTAGGGGGTAATGATGATTTGAATTTTTCTAATTTGCTTTGAAATTTACTTAAAATTTCTGCTGGTAAAACTCCTGCGTTGAGAAAACCTTGAATTGTGTTAACTCTTTGTCCGTTGTAATGAGTAATTTGAGCAAGTTCTGGTTTTAATTGAACTTTACCCAAGGAAGATAAAGGAACAGCAGCAAGGGGATTATTTCCTTGATTATTACGAGAATTTGCTAATAAATCTAAGGAAGTAATTTGAGATAAGTTACCTCGCTGTTGATTTCCCAAGCGAACTCTAACTGGTAATTCTTCGTTTCCTTCTAATATCGAACCACCGACGGTTCCTTCTAACGTATTATCTAATTGTTGAGCGATTATTGTCCGATTTAATCCTGCGAGAAGTGCTTGTTCTTCGTCTAGCTTAACTTCGATTTGTGGTTGAATTTCATCTAAGCTCGCACGGGTATGGGTTATGTCTTTTATTTGTACTAAAATTTGTCTAACTTGTTCTCCCAATGATTGTAATTTCTCTAAATTAGAACCATAAATTCGCATTTCGATCGGAGCAGCAAAAGGAGGTCCCTGTTCTAATTGTCTGACAACTATTCTTGCTGTCGGGAAATTTTTATCTAGTTGGTTTTGTAACTTTTTGGTTATAGAAGTTGAGGTAAGGGAATTTAATTGTACTAATGCTTGAGCGTAATTTGCTTGTTGTTCTTTTCCACCAGTTAAGTTGTAGTAAAACGAAGGAATGCTGCGACCTAACAACCAGTGAACTTCTTCAACTTCCGGGTTATCGATAATTTTCTGACGGATTTTTTTGATTAAATTCTCAGTTTTAGCTAAAGAAACCGCAGCAGTTAACTCAAGTTCAATTTGCAATTGGTCTCTATCTGCTGCGGGAAAGAATTGTTGTTCTAGACTACCAGCTTGAATAAAACCGATAATTGGGATTAATAAAGCTAAAAATATTGATAAAACAGGTTTCGCGATTGTAAATTTTACTGTACGCCGATACAATCGATTTAAAATCGGAATAAAAATACCTTTTTGCAACCAGGATTGATTTTCTTGGTTATTTTCTCTATGCAATTTAGCACTGAAGGTGGGAATAATTGTTAAGGAAATAAATAGCGAACAACAAACAGCAACAATCACGGTAATCGCAATTGTCCCTACGAATTCCCCCGTACTTCCGGGTAATAATGCAATTGGTAAAAATGCTAGAACAGTTGTTAAAGTTGAGCTTAATAATGGGATTGCTAAATTGTGGATACTATGATTGATAGCAGCTTTAGCTTTAACTCCCTGTCGTAATTCATTTTGTACTTCATCTACCATGACAATTGCATTATCAATTAAAATTCCCAAAGCAACAATCAATCCCGTAATTGACATTTGATGAAGGGGAATATTTAACCAATTCATCCAACCAAACACCATAAATACTGATAAAGGTAAAGCAGAACTGACAATTAAAGCACTCTTTAAACCCATCATAATCACAGTTACAGCGAAAACTAAACCCGCTCCTAAAAGCAAATTCAAGATTAAACTATTTAATCTTTCAGTAACATAACTACTTTGAGCAAAAATAATCGGTAAACCAATACTACTAGGTAATTCTGATTTAAATTCAGCTATCTTTTTCTCAGCAACTTCCGACCATAAATCAAGTCTTTTCCCCGATTGAACGTGAACCGCTACAGCAACACCAGGATGACCATTTAATAAAGCAAGTTCGTTGGCTGGTTCCCTAATTCCCTTACTAACAGTAGCAATATTTTGTAACGTCACAAATTGACCTTGACTACCAAAATTAATCGGAATTTGTCGGATTCTGGCTAAACTTTCTAATTCCCCAGCAACTTTTATCAATAAATTATTATCTTTATCCCGCAATTGTCCCGCAGAAACTTTAGAATCACTTTGAGCAATCTGCTGCGATAAATCCCTAGCTGTTAAATTATAACTTGCCAAAGCTTCTGGATTTATTTCTACTATTATCTCCTCATTAGGGTCGCCAAATATTTCTACTTCCTCAGTTCCCGAAATTGCTTCTAAATGTTCCTTGAAAACTTCCGCTTGACGACGCAAAATTCCATAATTTGGTTTATCATTCTGTTCCCAAGTTAAACCAGCAATCAAAGCATAAGCCTTTACTTTTACTGCTTCTAATTCTGGTTCAATAATATTATCCGGTAATTCAACTTTTACCTCATCAATTTTATTTCTAATCCGCGTCCAAACCGAATCCACTTCTTGTTTGCTGACAGTATCTTGTAATTCAATCTGAATAATAGAACTACTAGTCCGAGAAGTAGATTCATAACTATCAATTTCTTCAATTTCCGTTAACTTATCTTCGATTTTCTCCGTAATTAAAGCTTCAACTCTTTCAGCATCAGCACCAGGGAAGAAAGTAGTAACCACAGCATTACGAGAAACTAATTCTGGGTCTTCTAATCTTGGTAAAGTGAAATAAGAAGAAATTCCCCAAACAGCGATTAAGAGAATGGTTAGAATTAGTAAGCGAGAATTTCGATAAAATAGAGTAAACATGATAATTTGGGCATTGGGGATTGTAGATTATTTAATTTATTGATTTAAAGAAGATTTATTAAACGCAAAGGTACGCGGAGGTAAACGCAGAGGAGCGCAGAGAACTAATTTTCAAATCATGAAGATTTTTTGTAGGATAATTGTAGTGAAAATCAAACACTAATTACCGATTACCTATTACCTATTACCTTACTAACCAATTGACCGGGAACAAGTCTTTGAGTACCATCAATAACTATTGTGTCTCCGGCTTGAATTGTCCCTCTAACTAAAACTTTTTTCTCATTAGTTTCTAATACTTCTATTAATCTACGTTCGACTTTTGAATTACCATCTTTTTTATCAACAACCGCATAACAAGCCCACAAACCCCGCTCTCCTTTT
The DNA here is from genome assembly GCA_039820645.1 of Cyanobacteria bacterium J06633_8. GTDB lineage: Bacteria > Cyanobacteriota > Cyanobacteriia > Cyanobacteriales > Nostocaceae > Rivularia. The sequence goes on from JBCBPQ010000021.1 coordinate 52,844, forward strand.
ACTAATGCTGTAATTGGTAACCAATAACCTTCTGTAGAAACGGTTTGAGTAATTTTTAAGCGAGCAATTTCTCTCGGAGAAACCCTAGCGCTAGATTTTAACTGTAAAATAACTGTCCTTGTCCGAGTCGCTGTATCAACTTCCGGTAAAATTGACTTTACTCTAGCTGAATAAGTTTTTCCCCCAATTTCTAATTCCTTCTGACTCCCAATTGTTAATTTCCTAGCTATATTAATTGGAACCCCGATTTTTACTTCTGGTTTACTATCTTCAACTAAACGTACTATCGATTTACCGGTTTCAACTACCGTCCCCTCATCAACAGAACGAACTCCAATTGTTCCAGAAAAAGGAGCTTTCAAAATACTTTTTGCAATAGTAATATCTAAGTTGGTAATTTCTGCCGATAATTGCTCAACCGCTGCTTTTTGTGCTGCTTTTTGTTCGTATCGAGTCCCATTAAGTAATTCTTCCAAACTACTCCGAGCATTATTTAAACGCTCTGATAAAGCTTGAGAATTAAAAGCAACTTCATCAAACTGTTCCCTCGAAATCGCTCCTTCCTCGTAAAGATATTTTCTCCGATTGCTTTTTAATTCTTCTAACTTTAATTGCTTTTCAATATCCCTAACTCTAGCTCTCGCTGCTCTTATCTGTTCCCTTCTCGCACCGTTTTTCAATTCCACCAATCTTGCTTCTGCTTGAGCTTTTTGAGCAACCAAAGAGCGACGCTGTGCTTGTAAATTCGCTGTATCTAATTTCGCTAATACTGCTCCTTTACTAACCCTGTCTCCCTCATCCACCAAAACCTGTACTAATTTTCCACCACGCTCGAAACCAACTTCGCTAGTACGATTCGCTACTACTTCCCCCGTATAGCTTTGCGTTGTCTGATAATTTCGAGCTAATTCTATTTTGGTAGTTTTAACTGGAAGTGGTTTTGCTTGTGTTGTAGCTCTCACGGGAGAATTATTAGTTTCAATTCCACCAAATTTTCCAATTCCTACACCAGCAAGTAAGATAAGCAAACTAGCCGAAATTAAGTTTAATCTTGTAAATCGAGATGATTTTACCCGTTGCGAAACTTCTGGGATAGATTGCTCATTCATGGTTTCATCGCAGAGAAAGATGATTAATAAAATACAAATCTTGCATATACAACAAGTTGTGTATACAGTTATAGTATATAAAACAAATTGAGTATGTCAAGATGAAATGAAATAAACCTAGTAGTGCGGCAAGCGAACTTTGCGGGGTTAATTGTAAGAAAAAAAAATAATTTTCTCCCCCTGCTCCCCCTGCTTCCCCTGCTCCCCCTGCTTATCCCCACCCAGCAATTTTGGCTTGTGAAAGTACTAGGACTTCCGATGATTCCCATGGCTGCTTCCAGTTCAACTGTATTCGACTAATAAAAACTAATCATTGATAACTGTTCACTGTTCACTGTTCACTGAAATGTCACTAGCGCACACAATCTTGGCAACCCTGGGTTCCGAATCCTATAGTGGTTATGATTTATGGAAAAAATTTTCTCAAACTAGTAAATATTATTGGCAAGCAACCCAACAACAGATATATAGAGAATTAGGAAAATTAGAAAAAGAAGGTGCAATAATATCAGAATTAATTCCTCAAGAAGGTCGTCCTAACAAAAAGCTTTACCAAGTTACAGATAAAGGAATAGAAAAACTTAAAACTTGGCTAGTAGAACCAGCAGAACCGATGACAATTCGTGAAGAGTTGTTAGTGAAAGTCATTGCATCTGAATTAGTTTCTAAGTCAGTTATTTTGCAAGAGATTGAACGACATCATCAAATTCATTCCCAAAAATTGTTTGAATACAAAGAAATTGAACAACGAGAATTTCCTGATATTTCTCAATTGTCTTACCAAAAAAAATGTCTTTATGTGACTTTGCGCTGCGGTATTCGTTATGAAACTTATCGGATTGAGTGGTGTGAGGAAGCGATTGCTTTGTTGAATGAAGAGTAAAGTAATGCTTCTTCAGTACATAGTATTATTTTTCCGAAGGATGATTTTTCAACCAATTGACAATTCTATTTAAAGCATCTGTTAACTCTGACATCGCTAAAAATTATTTTTTTACATAAAAAGCATCCGTTAAATAAGTTTATCCCAATTAATAGTACATAAGTTCTTTGAATCCAGAAATAAAGAAAATTGTATTTTACATACCAAAATTTTCGCATTTCGCTATCAGAATTCATATATTTTTCTTTCATGGTTGCAAAAACTGAAACCATAATTTATCCTACCTATAAATATGCATTCCTATTTGAACCCCTATCTTCACAAAACAACAAAATATTTAAAGAAAATTATCAACTATTCACCGTTCACTATAAACTGCCGTTTTTTTACTGCTCACTGTTGACTGTTGACTGCTCACTGCTCACTGCTCACTGTTGACTGACAACTGAAAAAACAGCCGCCTCTAAAAGACGACTGTTTACAACAATAGGGGGTTTATTTAATTAACGTGTCAGTAATTTTTCCTCGATTTAGTAATCGAAGTCACCACCGCCCATACCAGCGCCAGCACCAGCACCTTCTTTAGGCTCTGGCTTATCAACAACGATACATTCTGTTGTCAACACCATTGCCGCGATGGAAGCTGCATTTTGTAGTGCCGAACGTGTTACCTTGGCAGGGTCAACGATTCCAGCATTAAACATATCGCCGAATTCGTTAGTTGCTGCGTTGTAACCGGTGTTAAATTCTTTCTCTTTAACGCGCTCGGAAATAACCGCACCGTTTTGTCCGGCATTTTCAGCAATCCGCATCAAAGGAGCGGGTAACGCGCGAGCTACAATCATCGCACCAATTAATTCTTCACCAGTGAGGTTGCCATTTGCCCACTCTTCCAATGGAGGAGCTAGGTGAGCCAATGTTGTACCACCACCAGGAACGATACCTTCTTCTACAGCAGCTTTGGTAGCGTTGATAGCGTCTTCAAGGCGCAACTTCTTATCCTTCATTTCGGTTTCAGTAGCAGCACCAACCTTAACAACTGCTACACCACCGGATAATTTAGCCAAACGCTCTTGTAACTTCTCTTTGTCGTAGGAAGATTCGGTTTCGTCCATTTGACGGCGAATTTGGTCGCAGCGAGACTTAACTGCTGCTTCGTTACCTTCAGC
>JBCBPQ010000022.1:0-51566 GCA_039820645.1 Cyanobacteria bacterium J06633_8
ACAGTGAGCAGTTAACAGTGAGCAGTTACTAATTAAAGGGGGGAAAGATGGGAGACAAGGAAGGCGATGGAGGAATAATTAATAACTCCTAACTCCTAACCACTAACCACTAACCACTAACCACTAACAACTAACAACTAACAACTAATTAACAAATTCTTGGTAATTGTTCGCCTACTAACATGTCAATAATTCTTTCGGCTCCGAAGCTGGTTTTCAAAGATACTATTCCTTGGGGTGAGTCAGTTACTTTGCCGATAATTGCAGCATTTTTTCCTGCTGGATGGGATTTCATTGCTGATAAAACTTTGTCAGCGTTTTCCCTGGCTACAACTACTATTAATTTACCTTCGTTTGCTAAATAGAAAGGTTCTAATCCTAATATTTCACAAACCCCTTTGACTTCTTCGCGAATCGGAATCGATTCTTCTTCAAGACTAATTCCGACATTTGAAGTTAAAGCAAATTCGTTTAAAACTGTTGCTAAACCACCTCTGGTTGCATCTCGCATTGCATGAATTTCAGGGCAAACATCGAGTATTTTTGCAACCAAATCGTGTAATGGCTGACAATCGCTTTTGATATCAGACTCTAAGGCTAATTCCCCGCGAGCAATTAAAATTGCCGTACCATGATTTCCAATTTCACCATTAATAATTATCGCATCTCCAGGTTTTATATTGCTAGCAGATATACAAATATTAGGGCGAATTACACCAATTCCAGTTGTGTTAATAAACAGTTTATCGGCAGCACCTCTGGGAACAACTTTTGTATCTCCAGTGACAATTTGTACGTTTGCTTTTTGTGCTGCTTTTTGCATACTTTGAGCAACTTGACGTAATGTTTCTACAGATAATCCTTCTTCTAAAATTACGCTACAGGTTAAATATAAAGGTTTTGCACCACCCACAGCTAAATCATTGACAGTACCATTAATAGCTAAATCTCCAATGTTGCTACCAGGAAAAAATAAAGGTTCAACAACATAAGAATCAGTTGTGAAAGCAAGTTTATCCCCAAATTTTATCAAGTTTGATAAATCGAATTTTGCTTGGTCTTCTAATTGAGATAGATTAGGATTATTTGGATTACTAAAATTTGCAACAAATATATCATCAATTAAATCCCTCATGGCTTTTCCACCACTACCATGAGCAAGGGTAATATGAGTATCTGTTATTTTTGATTTTTTGAAACGGTTTTTTTCCAGGTTTTTAAAAAAATGGTTTTGTGATGGAATTGGCATTTTTTATGTTTAGTTTAATAAATTAAAAATATTTAAATATGGTTACAAGGCTCTGCCTTGTAATGCATATCAACAGGCTCTGCCTCCTATAAATTATAGAGGCAGAGCCTCTTTATATGGGTTTCCCAGTCTCCGGCTGGGAACCAGTTTTTCTACCAGTTTAATAATAAATCAAACACCTTTTTCTTTATGCCTTCCTTTATGTTTATCGGAATGCAACATACCTCCAACAGACCAATTATCCCGTTCAAATTCATCGATATGAATCGTTACCCATTCAGGTTTTGTACCCATTGTAGAAACCATTGCGTCGGTGATAGCTTTGGCTAGTTCTCGCTTTTTTTCTATGGAATGTCCTTTAGCAATTTGGATCGTAATGAATGGCATAGTAATAAGTTTAAAGGTTAAAGGTTAAAGGTTAAAGGTTAAAGGTCGATATATGTAAATTTGATAACTGTCATGGTACTGTTAACTGATTTTTCCCGTATTTGTAGTAAGCTGCACAAGCACCTTCAGATGAAACCATGCAAGAACCAATTGGTTTTTCTGGGGTGCAAGCTGTACCGAATACTTTACATTGCCAGGGTTTTAAAACTCCTTTAAGAATTTCTCCACACTGACAGGCTTTATGGTCGGGTATTTTTAAATTAGGGATGGTAAATTTAGTTTCAGCGTCAAATTTTGCATATTCGGAATTAATTTTTAATCCTGAGTATGGTATTTCATCTAAACCTCTCCATGCAAAGGTTTTTCTGACACCAAAAACTTGATTTATAGCTTTGATTGCTTGTTGATTTCCTTCTTGTTCTACTAAACGACTATATTGGTTTTCTACTTCGCAGCGATTTTCTACAAGCTGCCATAATAGCATCCAAATTGATTGCAAAATATCTAATGGTTCAAAACCAGAAATAACAATTGGTTTTTTATATTCTTGAGAAATAAATTCGTATGGATTTGACCCAATTACCATACTTACATGACCGGGACCAATAAAACCATCTAACTGCAAATCGGGATTATCTAATAATGCTTTGAGTGCGGGAATCACTAAGACGTGATTGCAAAACATACTAAAATTATTGATGTTTTCTAATGCTGCTTGTAGAATTGTAAATGCGGTACTCGGTGCAGTAGTTTCAAAACCAATCGCGAAAAATACAACTTCTTTTTCCGGGTTATTTTTAGCAATTTGCAAACAATCTAATGGTGAATAAACCATACGAATATCCGCACCATTAGCTCTTGCTTGTAACAAACTGATTTTTGAACCAGGTACCCGCATTGTGTCACCAAAAGTTGTTAAAATAACCTTTGGATTTTGAGCAATATAAATCGCATCATCTATTCTACCTTTTGGCATGACGCATACCGGACAACCGGGACCATGTATCAATTCAACTGAAGATGGTAGAAATTCTTCTATACCATATTTAAATATTGAATGGGTATGTCCCCCACAAACTTCCATAATTTTTACGGGTTTTTTAAGTAAACTTCCTAACTTTTGGATTTGCCATTCTAAGGCTTCGGCTTTATAAGTATCTCGGAATTCATCGACGTATTTCATAAGAAGAGAGGGGGAGAGAAGGCAGAGGGGGAAGATGGGGAAGACAAGGGAAAGATGGGGAGACAAGGGGATAAGAGGAAATAAACTCCTGATTCCTAATTCCTAATCCAAAATCCAAAATTTATAAGCCCTAACCACTAACAACTAACAACTAACAACTAACAACTCACAACTTTAATAATCAACCATTAATTCAGCCATTTCTTGCAGCAATTGTAGTGTTTCTGCTGCGTCTTTTTCGTTAATTCGGTTCATTGCAAAACCGACATGAACTAATACCCAATCACCAATACATGATTCGGGTGGATGTTGTTCGTCTACAATACAAGCTATGTTAACTTGACGTTTAACTCCGCTTACGTCAACTGTTGCCAGCTTATTTGTTACGTCGGTTATTTCGATGATTTTACCGGGTATTCCTAAACACATTTTTTAATTGGGAATGGGGAATGGGGCATGGGGCATGGGGGATTGGGCATTGGTAATTGGTGATAATTATTATTTTTCTCCCAATCTTCCCCCTCTGTCTTTCAAATATCTTGCTGCTGCAATTACAGCTTGCCCGAGAGATAAACCACCATCGTTGCAAGGAACTTGGCTGTGGGTAATTACGTTAATTCCTAATGCTTGTAAGCGCTTGGTTACTTGTTTTAGTAAAATACGATTTTGAAATACTCCTCCGGTAAGAGCTACATGGTTGATTGAGTATTTTTGACTCAGAGTATTAACTGTTTCCACGATGGCGAGTGCTAATCCTAAATGAAATTTTGCAGCGATGATTTTGTTAGAAGTTTTCTGCTGTATATCGTTAAGGAGTGCTTTCCACATGGGATATGGATCTATATAATAAATACTATCTAAAAAGTTAAGTTGAAAAGGATAAGTTAGCGTTTCTTTACGTTGATTTAAAAGTTCTTCATCTATCAAGGCTTCGATTTCAATTGCTGCTTGCCCTTCATAGTTACATTGTTCTCGGCAAATTCCGATGGCTGCTGCTACTGCATCGAATAATCTACCTGTAGATGATGTTAAAGGTGTATTTAATAAGTTGTTTTTTAATCCATTGATTATTTTCAGAGGTTTTTGTTCTAAGTATTTGACAATTTCTAAATTTCCGTAAACTTGTTTAATTTCTGACCAATCAAATGCTGATATCAGTTGAGCATAGGTATTACGCCAAGGTTGATAAATTGCTTTTTCTCCGCCGATTAATGGAAAAGACTTCAATGCGGCTAATCTAGTAAAATTACGATAATCAGCTAATAAAAATTCTCCCCCCCATAAAGTATTGTCTTCACCAGAACCCAAACCGTCTAAAGCAATACCTAAAACTGGTTGAGAATCTAATGATAGTTTGTTTTCTGCCATGCAGGCAGCTATATGGGCATGATGATGTTGAATTTCATATAAATTTACTTGATTCGCAACTGCTAATTCTTTACCGAGTTTCGTTGATAAATATTCCGGATGTTTGTCTACAGCTACAGCTTCGGGTTGATGCTCAAATAAGTTCAAATATAAATTGAGCGTATCTTGATAGCTTTGAAAAACCGCAGAATTTTCTAAATCTCCTAAATGCTGAGATAAAATTACTTGTCCATCTCGCAATAAACAAAAGGTATTTTTTAATTCGCTACCCATTGCTAAAATTTGCGGTGTATTCTCAAAACCTAACGGTAAATTTATAGGTGCTGGTGCATATCCCCTAGCACGACGAATAATTTGGACTTTTTCCTCTACAACTCTAACTACTGAATCATCAACTCGGTTAACTATGTCTCTATTATGAAAGAGAAAATAATCAGCTATTTGACTTAATTTATCTCGCGCTTCCTGATTATTAATGCATTGGGGTTCGTCGAAAATATTACCGCTAGTTAACACAATCGGACGATTCATTCTCCTTAAAATTAAGTGATGCAAAGGAGTATAAGGTAGCATAAAACCCAAGGTATTTTGCCCTGGTGCGATTGAGGGAGAAAGAGGAGAGAGGGAACAGGAATTAATTAAAACAATTGGTGCAATCGCGCTGTTTAATAATTCTTTTTCTTTGGGTGTTGGTTGGCAGTATTGTTCGATTACTTGTATATCTCTTGCCATTAAAGCAAAGGGTTTGTGGTAACGTTGCTTTCGTTGACGAAGTTTTTCTACTGCTGCATTATTGGTAGCGTCGCAAGCAAGATGAATTCCTCCTAAACCTTTAATTGCTACTATTTCACCTTTTTGTAACAAACTACAAACAGCATCTACGTCATCCAACATGGAAAACATCGTAGCCGTCACAGGTTTTCTATCAGCGCGCTCTAACCACGCACGAGGACCGCAAGTATAACAAGCTACTGCTTGTGCGTGAAAGCGACGGTTTTCTACATCTGCGTATTCATTAGCGCATTCGGGACACATTGCAAACATCCCCATGCTAGTATTATAGCGGTCGTAAGGAATAGCATTAATGATACTCAAACGGGGTCCGCAATGAGTACAATTTGTAAAAGGGTAACGATAATACCTGCTCAAAGGATCGAAAATTTCTTGTTTGCAATCTTCACAAGTAGCAGCATCGGGGACAATTTGTGTTTTGATTGCAGTATTATTGCTATCAGAAATTACAAAGTCATTAAATAAATACTCCTGTTGACAAGGAATTCTTTTTAACAGATCTATATTTGCTAAAGGAGGAGATTCTTGCTGTATTCTTTGAATAAATTCTTCTATAGACTCTTGACTAGCAGATACTCTAATTAATACACCTTCACCATCATTACAAACATCACCTTTTAACTTTAATTCCTTAGCAATACGGTAAACTGTAGGGCGAAAACCGACACCTTGAACTGTACCGCTAATTCTAATTTCTTCTGTGTACATAGATTATGAAGGGAATATCCTATATTTTATCCATGCTTTTATCTATTAAAATATATGCTGGGTGACGCTACAAACTTGTTCATTTTTTATGAAATTTTTCTGAGCTTCACACACCTATCTTTTTCAAAACTCATATAGGATTGCTATACAAATCTTATATTCACAATCAATAAATTTTCCACAACAATATTCTATTATTTCCAGAGTCGGCTATAACTGCTGTATTATTATGTACATTAATGCCATAAGACCAATTTAAACTATTGCGAGTTGCTAATCCATAATCACGATTTTCACCTTTACTGTAAAAATCATTTTGCCCAATTAACAAATCGGCATAGGCACCTTGCAGCGATAAAATTGACTGTGGTTTTTTCCATGCTAATAACCGGGAATTCGCTGTATCGGTAACTAATAACCAATCTTGAGTAGCAGCAACACCATAAGGCATACTTAAACTATTAGCTTTAGGAAAATAAACACCTTGATTCATTTCTACTAAATCAAAACTTTCTTGTCCCAAAACTACCGCACAAGGAGTATTGTTTTCTGTTGGTATTCCTTGCCAAATCATCACGCGATTATTACCCGCATCAGTGACAACTAAATTATTATCCCAAATAGTAATATCGTGACACCAGCGCATAGTAGAAGCATTAGCATTACCACCACCATTTTCATCGCGGGATTGCATATCGGGTTGCCCTAAAACAACATCTGCTGGTTGTCCATTTTCTTCTGGTAACTGATGCCAAATCAGCAAACGACGATTTCCCGTATCGGCAACAAATAGCTTTCCTTGATAATAGAAAACTCCATAGCACCAGTTTAAAGTGTTTGCTGCTGCTGTCATACTTCCGCGATTGGGTTTATTCTGGGTAAAATCAGTTTGTCCTAATACTAAATCCGCCGGAACATTGCTATCTTCTGGCAAATTTTTCCAAATCAAAATTCGGTGATTCCAAGCATCAGCAACAGCCAATCCTTCCCCACAGCTACAGATTCCGGTAGGAACATTTAAAGTATTTTTTCCTATTTTACCTTTAGCATTTGCCCCTTCAGAATTAAAGTTAGGTTGTCCAATGAACCAATCAGCAGGTTGACTATCTGTAGTTGGAAAATTTCGCCATCCTAATAATCGATGATGTCCCGTATCCGATACCCATAAAGGACCATTTTCTGAAATTAAACAGGCAGCACGAGGACCAAACATTTCTATATTGCTTGGTACAAGGGGTATGGTTGATTCTCCAGATTTGAAAATTTTACCTAAAATAATTTCTGCTTTTTCTTTAAATATTTCTGACATTAATAATAGTTTTTTCTAAAATTAACAACCCGCCAGGAATTGCAAATCCCTTTATAATAGCTAAACTCCTCTTTATAGAACTGTAAAATTAGTAAATTATCCAAATTATAAAATTAATGTACGGGATAGATTTTCACAATAAAAAATATCAAAAAAATGCATCTGTTGTTAACAATCATTTGACTGCTTTAACCTGTTTTATTTCCGGACAATATTCTTTAATTGCTGTTTCAACTAATTGTGATAAAGTCAATGTAGAAGATGGACAATTACCACAAGTACCAATCAGTTTAACTTCTACAGTATCTGATTCCTGGACACCGATTAATTCCACATCACCGGAATGAGTTTGTAAATTCGGACGAATTGCATCAAGAGCATTTTTAACTCTTGCAATTAAAGTTGGTGTCGGAGGTTTAAGTAATTCATGATAAACAAGTAATCCATACACCACCTCATCTTTGACAGCATTTTTTAAAGCTGGCATAGAATCTTCCTTGAGACTTTTAATCATTCGAGTTAAAGCTTCTTTATGCAAATCCTCAATTGCTCGCTTTAAACCTTCTGCAACGCATCTCTGACTTTCATCCCATTCTGATATTATTGCTTCAAAGCCCTTGATTTCTTCTACTAATTCTTTGATTTTAGTCATTAGTTAGTTGATAGTTGTTAGTTGATAGTTGATAGTTGTTAGTTGATAGTTGTTAGTTGATAGTTGTTAGTTGTTAGTTGTTAGTTGATAGTTGTTAGTTGTTAGTTGATAGTTGATAGTTGATAGTTGATAGTTGTTAGTTGTGAGATTTAGTTTGCTCCAGAATACATTCACGAGGAGGAATCCAATGAAGAATTAATAATTCATGAAAAATTGCTACATTTAGATATTTTTGATAATGCTCTAAACTATTAACAGAATAATAAATAGCTGCTAACCACTAACCACTAACCACTAACCACTAACCACTAACTTACTTCATTTTCAAATCTTTGAGCAAAAATGGCATAAATACACCACCGACAAAGCTAGATAAGACTACTGCTACCCAAAAAGGAATTACAGTCTGTGCCAAAAAAAACATGATTCCGAAAGTTATGCTAATGCCAATTGATGTTTGTTTAACGAAATACATCGCATCGCGCATTAACTTTCCTTTGAAGAATAATTTTGCGGAAAACCAACCTATTTCTAACATAATTGTTCCTCCTAAATCCTATGAATGACTTAACAAATTCAATACTATTAATCCTAAAATTGCGCCGGGAATAACGCCAGCAGGGCCAAATAATCCACCTAGAATTGCAGCAAAATTATATCCTAACTCCTCTCCTGCTAACAGCATTCCACCAACAGCCCCACCAATCATTGATACAATTGTTGCGACAATAAACCATATAAAACCTGTTAGTAAATTTAATTCACCAGTCAATAAATTAGTTACCATTCCGCTTAAGTCGTAATTCGTTAATATGTCAGTCATTTCAGTTTTCAGTGAACAGTGAACAGTTAACAGTTAACAGTTAGTAGTTAGTAGTTATAGTAATTTACCTTTAACCTGAAATCTCTAACCTTTAACCTCTTCCAATTCTTCTAATACCTGAGATACTGCTTGGGCTTGTTGAATCTGTCCGTTTTGAGTAAATATTTCCAAAGCTTGCTGATAATAATCACGGGCTTTCAAGAGATTTTGCTGATTTCCAGCTTCGGGCTTACTTGGTTTATCTGGTAAGTTAATCAAGGCGTTAGCTTTATTTGCTATGGTGTTGGCATATTCTATGGGAGTATTTTTGAGATTACGCACTTTCAAAGCTTCGTCATAAGCCGAAATAGCCCGCGAATTGTTCTCAAAAGGATGGGAAGAAGGTAAATATTGCAAAGCATTACCTAAATTGTTTTGCAACATTGCATATTCTCTCGGATGCTCGATGAGGTTAATTCGCTTCAAAGCCACCTCAAATGACTGCACGGCTAAACCTTCAAATAAGTACTGCTGTTGCGAACCCGCAGACATTGAAAGATATGCAATCGCAATATTGTTGTGTAAAATTGCATATTCTTGTGGATATTTTTCCCAGGTAAAAACCTTTAAGGCTTCTTGATAAGCTTGAATACTATCAGTCATCCGAGCCATGTTAGATGACGCTAACGATTGCAGCACTATACCTAAATTCATTTGCGCTTCTGCCGTCTCTTGGGGTGAAGCTAATTCTTTAAGTATAGATAGGGCTTGTTCGTATGCTGTTTTAGCCCGTACAAGCAACTCTAAGTTTTCTTCAGGAATAGCTTGTAATGCTCCACCTTTGCCAAGCAGGGCGCGAGCTTGGTACGGAGGATAATCGTTACCGCATAACCCCAGGGCTTCATCGTAGAGCCGAATCGCATTATATAAATCTTGAGCAGTTTTAGGCTTTTTGACAAAACCTTGTGCTACCTCAATCAGCATCTCTATTTTTTCTGGCGCTGTAGCAGAATTGTCAGCAATTGCTTTCATTGCTGCTTTGAGTGCTGTATCTGTGATGCTATTATTCATTACCATCAATCACTTGGAATGGAATGCAAAGAGGTACTTATTTCCTGCATAACTTGATAGGTTTGATTTCAACCTTGGAATACAAGAAGCATTTTCCCTTATTGTCTATAAGTTTGTATGGTAGATAAACCTTTGTACTGCAATTTGAAAGGTTTCGGCAGCATGTTAACAATTTATTTAATGAAAGCATTTTCCACCCTATTGCTTATATTATATTCCCAACAAAGAAATAGGAACAAGAATATATTAAATTTTTTTTTAATAGTTTATCCGCAATTTGTGTTTATAATTAGTCAAAAATAAAAAGTTAATTCAATCACATTGGTTTAGAATAGTTAAACTCTTTCAATTAAATCAAAATGTATAAAATCATATATATATAATAGTAAGTATAAGTAATTGTTTGTACATATATCAAATATGACTTTTATTTCAATTAATCAACTACGAAATAAAAGATAAAAATACTTACATATTGTTTGCTAGGTTTATGAATAAGAGTGGTATTTTGAAGAACTTTTTTAATTGATATTAATAAAATGTAATTGCAGCAAACCACAAAAATTTATGTAAACAGACGAACAATTAAATAAAAAACTAGTTGATATTAAGAAGAAAGAGAATAGGTTTAAGCTTGAAGTTTAAAAGCAAATAATTCTGATAACTGATAGATGGCTAATTTATTATGGTTACAAGGTGGTGCTTGTAGTGGCAACACCATGTCATAAGTGTGTTGGCTATAGAACAATTTTTTTTCATTCCAAACTGGTTATTATTTATTTTTGAAACGCAGAGGGGCGCGGAGGTACACGCAAAGGTACGCAGAGTTTTTTTTAGCTAATTTTTTAATAATTCTGATGTATGTGGAAAGGATATGAGGGAGGGAGGGAGTGAGTGAGGGAGAAAGAAAATAAAAAATCATTATCATATTACCTGCTTTTTAATTATTGCTCTGACAATAAGCTGGAGATATTCCCCCAGAATTAGCTACAATTTCGGGTACTTCTGCGACAAATTCAACGTTACCTTCTGCATTAACTATCCATCCTTGTGCTTCAACTATTTCTTTTCGGGTATTGTTTGTTGAAGATGTTGAAGATGTTGAATTTTTTTTATTTGTAGATGCAGAGACTAAATCAACTAAATCAACCATTGGATTATTGCCTGCAAACATTTCGTTTGGGCTTTGTGGTAATCCTCCACGTCCAATAATTGTAAAGCTACTAGTTTTATTTTGACTACATCCGGAAGCAATTTTTTGACTAGCATCAACTAATTGGTTAGGTAATTGAATTAATCCGGAATTTGGGTTTGTTCCTATGGTATTGACTTCTACGACTCCATTAAATTCTGCTCCTAATTCAGAGGTTGCTGTAATATCACTTTCTGAAGTCAGAAATTCTCGGAATTGAGTACCGAAAATTCCTTGAGCAGCGATTGATATCCTACCACCGAAACTTTCTTCGGCATTGGCAGTAATATCGCTATTTTCTAAAGCTACTAAAGTTTTAGTATCAATATCAATATTTCCTCCAGTTGCAGTTTGAGTAGCGTTGGTAGTAATGCGGCTACCATAACGTAATTGAATATTTGGTGAATTCAAAGAGATATTTGCAGAATCACCAGCTACAGTATCAGCGCGGAGAATACCATTATCCAGTAAAGCTTTTTTAGTTGCTAAAATACTTAAATTGCCAGCAGCACCTTCTTGTTGGCTGCTAACTGAAACTTGAGCTTTATTTTGAAGATTAAAATATTGGGTTTCTATAGTTAAATTACCAGCATCACCTATTCCTGGGGAACTACTAAAAATGCCACTGGGGAATAAAGTACCGGTTTCGTCTTTGACAATTTTATCTATATCGTCATTATCAATAATTTCATCACTTACTTATAATACCGCCAAGACCGGAAACGGAAATTTCTGGAGCTTTAACAGTAATACTACCACCGTTACCAGTTCCTTTTGCTTCAACTCTAGCAAACAAACCTTTTCTTCCTTCTCCTCTTTTCAAAGTAAAGTTGATGGGGCTAGAAATGATTTCCAGCTTGTTCGTTGCTTCAACGATTAAATTACCCCCATTTCCCGAACTTTCTGAATCAGTTGATACAATTGAGTCTTTGAGGAAAAAGTTATTGCTTTTAATTGCAATTTGACCACCATTTCCTAAAGAATTCCCTTCTAAAGTATTATTAATCTCGCTATTGTCTAAAATATTAGTATTTTCTGTACTGTTAATAATAATATCTCCAGATATAGCATTCTCATTACCCAATCTTCTTTTAATTCCGGCTCGCAAATTACTATCACTCAAAGAAAAATTACGAGCCTCAACAAAAATATTTCCACCTCCTTCATCCATGACATTAATAAGAGATTCATTTATCAAGGAAACATCACCAAGGGTGACATTGGTGGGAAAAATTAAAGATTCTGTGGGATTTAAGTTAACGATTCCAGCAGAGAGCAAACCACCTAATTTAACCGTTCCCCCTGCTGCTCTCAGAGTTGTATTATCCAAGCTAACATTTCCACCAATTAAACCTAAAGTCTTACCTGGTTTTACCTGTAATTCTGCTTGCTGTAATTGAATTGAAGCGGGATTCTTGCCGTACTGCAAACCCAAAGGAACATTTATTTGTAGTAGCTGGGGATTATTTGGTTCAACAGCACTAAAAATATTACCGTCGGAGAAATTTATACTATCAGCAGTAGAGCCGATAAAAGAACCATTGATATCGAGACTAGAACCTGCACCAAAAATAATTCCTTTGGGGTTAATTAAAAATAAATTAGCTGCACCGTTAACTCCTAAAGTACCATTAATATTGGAAGGATTATTCCCTGTAATTCTAGTAATTATATTATTGATATTTTGGGGATTATAAAAAAAAACTTGCTGTCCTTGATTTATATTAAATTCTTGGAAACTATGAAATAGATTGCTATTATTTTTCACACCTCCTTCAATTAGTAAATTATTTAAACTTTGATTGTTAACAACAGATGGAGAATTACCCAGAGTGTTATCGGGAGTTATTTGAGCTATTACAGGGGAAACCATACTAAATTGTAGGAATCCTGTAAAAGCAGCACCCATGAAACCAGAAATTAAGGTATCAAAGCTTTTGCTTAAATTACAGTTATTCCGCTCATTCATTTTTATCTCCAGAAAAAATAAATTAATATATTTGCTTATAATTTATGTTTCCCTATTTAATTTCGGAAATAACACTTTTTCCAAAAAAATAGATAAATTATTTACGTAAAAAGCATTATAAACCCGGTTTTTTCAAAAAACCGGGTTTCTGAATTTTCACAAATTATTTAAATTTTCCTCTGCCCTCTTTGCGTCTCTGTTTTTTTATTCATACATAATAAGACTGGCCCGAAGCCCATCCCACAAAAAATAATTCTAAGCTCTTCCGCATCTATGGAGATGAACAAACATATTGACTAAGTAAGTCGGCACAAATAAACCAAGCTACATTACAGAATGTAAATTACCCTCAAACCCTTATTCCTATTGCCTATTGCCTATTGCCTATTGCCTTATCTCAATTACTATTTTCAATGCCAACCTACTTATGATTGCATAATTAATTGGGTTTCACGACTTTCAAGCTAACCTAGAAACTAAGCCGTGATGTATCGTAAAAACAGAAAATTTTTTCTCCCCCCTCTTCACCACTATTTTCAATGCTGAATAAATTAGCAAATTATGATTAACACTGTGTTTTTTTGATGATGAAAACTACTTTTTACATCAGTATTATTTCGTTAGTTAAACTTAGCTTTATTAAGAAATATTACAACAACGATATAAATTTGATTTAGATATCATTATGAACACTGAATAAACAAATAAAATTCATAATTACTACTGTTATAAATCAGAATTTTTACAATTGTTTTTCACATAAAAATAGATTATATACAAACCCGTAATTATATTTTAAAGAGTCTATAAAATGTAAATATTTATAATATGACAATCTTTAAAATTCTGCTAAAAATAGTATTTGAATAACATAATTAATTTTCAAAAACAAACAATGGCAAAAACACTAAATAACAACAACAATGATAAAAACTATGGCAATGGAAATAACACCATTTATGCAAGAGGTGGTAACGATAATATCAGAGGTGGTGGGGGTAAAGATAAGCTTTATGGAGAAAGCGGTAATGACAAGCTTTTTGGACAAAGTGGTGATGATTATCTTAATGGTGGAAGTGGTTCGGATTATTTAGATGGTGGAGATAACCAAGATACTCTTTATGGCGGAAGTCAAAATGATACTCTCAGAGGTGGTGGGGGTAATGATAAGCTTTATGGTGAAAATGATAATGATACACTTTACGGACAAGTTGGTAATGATTATTTAAATGGGGGAAATGGTTCGGATTCTTTAGATGGTGGAGATAACCAAGATACTCTTGATGGGGGATATGGCAATGATACCCTCAAAGGTGGTAATGGTGACGATGAGCTTAATGGACAAAATAATAACGACCAGCTTTATGGCGGTAGTGGTAATGATACCCTCAGAGGTGGTAACGACAATGACTACCTTAATGGTGGTGATAATAGCGACAAACTTTATGGCGATAATGGTAACGATACTTTATATGGTGAACGAGGAGATGACTATTTAGAAGGTGACAATAACAGCGATACCGTTAATGGTGGGAACGATAAACTTTACGGTGGAGATGGTAAAGATACCCTCAAAGGTGGAACTGGTAATGATACCCTTTATGGTGGTGATGATAATGATTCACTTGAAGGTGGACATGACGACGATTACCTAAACGGTGGAGATTCAGGGGATACTCTAAAGGGACAGACGGGAAACGATAGATTATACGGCGACGATGGAAATGATTACCTTGACGGCGGTGAAAATAACGATAAACTTTATGGTGGCGACGATAGGGATACACTTAAAGGTGGTAACGGAAATGACACCTTACTAGGACAAAATGGCAACGATAGCTTAGATGGTGGTGCCAATAACGATAGCTTGGTTGGGGGAGCTGGCAATGACACCCTTCTCGGCGGTTCTGGTAATGATACCCTTGTGGGTGATGGAAATGATACTCTCAAAGGTGGAGCTGACGACGATAGTTATTATATTAGTTCTAGTACTGATACGATTGAAGAAAAAGAAAACGAAGGTACTGATAGCATTTACACGAGCTTAAATGGTTACTCCTTAGCAACTAGAACTCATTTTGAGAACTTATATTTCACAGGAACTGCTTCAATTGAAATAGGTGCCGGGAACGATGCAAATAACTATATTGTTGGTAGTAATGCAAACAGTACCTTAAGTGGTGGTAAAGGACACGATACCCTAGAAGGGAAAGGAGGAGATGATAATCTAAGTGGAGGTAGTGGTGATGATAGTTTACTTGGAGGCGAGAACAATGACACTTTAACTGGTGGGAGTGGTTATGATACCTTAGATGGTGGCTCAGGAAATGACACCTTAGATGGTGGTAGAAACGATGACTCCTTAATTGGTGGCTCAGGAAATGACACCTTAGATGGGAATGATGACAATGACACCTTAGATGGCGGTTCTGGAAATGACTCGTTAATTGGTGGCTCAGGAAATGACTCGTTAATTGGTGGTATTGGAAATGATACCTTAAGTGGTGGTTCAGGAAATGACACCCTAGATGGTGGCTCTGGTACTGATGTTGCTGTTTATAATAGCGATCTTACAAATTATACTTTCAAAGTTCTTGATAACGGAACTTTCCAGATAAGTGGTAGTGAAGGTACAGATACTCTTCGCAACATTGAAAGACTACAATTTGCCTCTGGTGCGTTTAATATTACTACGGGAACCACAGGAAATAATTATCTTACTGGTACAAATGATAGCGATTATATCTTTGGTGGATCTGGAAATGATACCTTGAAAGGTGGCTCGGGTTTTGATACCTTAGAAGGTGGCTCTGGCAATGATTTTATCGAAAATGCGGATGTTGCTATTTACAGGGGTAATGCTTCTGATTTCAGCTTAGATTTGCAAGCCAACGGCGATATAAAAATTACTGACCAAAACACCAGCGATGGGAATGAAGGGGTAGATACTCTCCGTGGGGTTAGCCAAGTAGAATTTGCTTCGGGTGAGCGTTATGTGCTATCTGCGGGTACAAGTGGTAATGACAATATCTCTAAAGTATTTCAGCAGGAATATGCTTTTGGTGGTTTAGGTGACGACACCATTGACGGGGATGGTGGAGATGATTTAATTCGGGGTGGTTCTGGAAATGACCAGCTATTTGGCGATAAAGGAACAAGTAATACTTTAAAACTAGATGGTGACAGGGATTATGTCGTCATTAATAATGATGATTCATTACAATTATCTAATTTCACCGTTGAACTTTGGGTAAAACCCGAAACCACCAAAAATAATTGGCAGCCACTGATTACCAAGCAAGCAGATAATGGTCGAGAAAGAAACTTCGGATTATTTATTAAACCCAACTCCACTACTATCCATTTTTCCTTCATGAATGAGTCGGGACAATGGCGAAGTTATAACAGTAATGCTTCGATTGCTCTTAATGACTGGAGTCATGTCTCCATGACTTATGATGGGAGTGCTTTTAAGCTTTATATCAACGGGAGTCTGGATAAATCTGTTGCTTTAAGCGATACGGTACTGCTTAACGATTATGATGTCAAAATTGGTAAAGAAATTAATGCTTTTAAGGCTTTTCAAGGTGAGTTAGATGAAATTCGCCTTTGGAACCAAGCTCGTTCTGCTGAGGACATTCAAAACAATCTTAATAATAAACTCAATGGTGATGAAACTGGATTAGTTGGTTACTACACCTTTGATGGTGCTACAGAATATAGCCGCAAGATTGCAGATGATAGCAGTGGGGGAGGTTATAACTATGGGCAATTCATTAATGAAGAGCAATCTTTAAATCTCAATATAGGTTTAGCAGAAGGATATGGTGGTGGCAGCAAAGATTGGGTAGAAGTTGATCATGATGCCAGTATTAATGGTGGAAACTCTTTTACAATCGAAGCTTGGGTCAATTTGTATGAGTTGCCTAGAAATCAAGGTGAAGATACTGGTTTTGTCAGAAATGCAGGGCAAAGAATCTTATCAAAAGGTAGTAATTACAGTTTATCCATTGATAAAGATGGAAAACTTCTCTTTTTAGGAACAAACAGTGATGGTTCTTTGCTTGAATTACGCAGTGATGAAGCAATAAGTTTGGGAGAATGGAATCATATCGCTGTTTCTAAAGCTGGCAATTCTTCAAAATTTTATATTAACGGAGAATTGAGCGGTTCCAAATACAATAGACATAGTAGTAACTTACGAACAAATACTGATTTCCTCAATTTTGGCGGAAGCTTAAACCATGGTGCTCAGGATACAAAATCTTACTTTGGTGGACAGTATGACACCATATTTGTTCCTACTGGTAATGTATTTCCAGACCCCCTCTTTGAAGAAGTCACTATATATACACCGTATGAATATAAATTTGATGCTTTTGAAGGGAAAATTGACGAGGTACGCTTTTGGAATACCTATCGAACTCAAGCAGAAATCCAAGCTGATATTCATCGAACCTTAAGTGGTAATGAGAGTAATCTGGGGCTATATTTCAACTTTAATAGCGATGCTAACGGTAATACGACAATAAGCGATCTCAGCCAAAATAATAATCAAGTCACGTTTAGAGATTATATTGTTTACGAGAGTGACTTTGAAAATTACGATGCTGCTCCTCTACCAAATGATAACTTTATTCGTCAAAGTTCTGCTGATGAAGTATACGGTAATGAGAATAATGATTACCTAGTAGGTGGATTTGATAATGATACCCTTGATGGGGGAAGCGGAAATGACACCATTGCTGGAGGATTGGGTAACGATACATTAAAAGGTGGAACTGGTGCAGATACCTTTATTTTCGAGCAATCATCGGGTTCTAGTGATGTTGTTCAAGATTTTACTACTGCTGACTTAATTCAAATTGCTCCATCGGTGGGAGCTACTTCCATTAATGACTTTAGTTTCAATAGTAGCAATGGGCAATTATCTCATAAAGGTAATCTTATTGCCACCTTAACGGGGGTTAGCAGTTTTAATTTCACGCAAAACCTGCTCATTCAACAGGAATTATTTGTTGATGAAAACACTCCTTGGGGTGATGTAGTCGGTTCAGTTGCCATTAATAATCCAGCTAGCAGCAATGCCTATCAAATTGTATCAGCTAGTCAACCGGGAATCTTTCGGATTAAAAATAATGGTCAAATTATCCTTGATAACGATAATAATGCAAGTAATACTGTTCCTGACGGTAGTCCCCTCAATTATGAACAAACCTCTCAGTATACTTTAGAAGTACAAGTCACCGATAGAAACGGTAATACTTACGTTAAAGAGATATTTATTACCGTTGAGGACATTAACGAAGCTCCAATTATTTCTCAAAATGGTTCTGCTTTAATAGATGGGGTAACATTACCTAGTGTTACTTTGGGTGAAAATGCCTCCAATAACACAGTTATCGTCGATAATCTCTCCTTGAGTGACCCAGATTTTGACGATGTTGCTGTATTCCGCTTTAACAAAGGGAATGGAGATGGCATTTTCAACATAGATTCTCAAACGGGTAAAATTACCATTGCCGATAACAGCCTTCTCGACTACGAAACAAAAACCTTCCACGACTTAGAAATTATAGCGGTAGATACTGAAGGTGCTTCTACAACAGCTAATCTTCGCGTTAACCTGATCGACGAGAATGATGCACCAGTACTAAGCGATACTACTTTCTATATCCATCAAGGTGGTACCCAAACTGCTTTGGGAGATTTGATCGGTAAAATTACTGGAAGCGATCGCAATGGGGATGCTCTTACATATTCGATTCCTCCTTCAACTGTATTTCCTTTTCTCATCGACGGAACATCAGGTGAAATTGATTTTGGGAAAACTCCTGATTATAGTAACACTAGTTTTTTAAATGCTGGTATTCAAAAACAAATAACTGCACTAGCATATCGTCACAGTGGCACTAATACTGCTTTACATCAAAATCCCTGGGAAGCATATAAAGAAACCGGCACTAGTAAAACATTTGAGGTCAAAGTTAGCGACGGTGAATTTACTGATAGAGCAAACATCACCATTAAGAAAACTGAGTTTACGAGTTTAGTTACAGATTCACAATATCTCTATCTTGATGGGGTAGACGATTATGTTGATATTACTAACGAGCAAACAGAAACTGTTTTCGGACAAGGAAGTAAGGCTTTTACTATTACAGGATGGGTAAATCCCGAAACCCTCAGTACCGCTAAAACCAATCACCATGTTTCTAATGTTTTCCTTGCCCGTGCTTCAGATACTCAAAATGACAACTTTGAACTAGGAATTACCGATACGGGTAATTTAAGAATTTACTTCGATACGAATGCTGGGGACTCCACAATTAGTTTAGGTAATGGAGAATTAACCACCGGTGATTGGCATTCCGTAGCTTTAACCTTTGATAATGGCTTAGTTACTGCTTATTTGAACGGTAATAAGTACGAAAAAACAATCAACGGAACCATGCTGGATGCAGCCAGTAACGCTAACGGTTTTTCCCCGATTACCCTAGGCAGCAGTCAGCATGTTGATAATTACTATAATGGCGGTTTAGACAATATTGCAATCTGGAATAAAGCCCTAACAGCAGGTGAAATTGGCGTAACTTTAGAAAACCAGCTGACAGGAACTGAATCCGGACTAGTTAGTTACTACAGTTTCGATGAAGACAACAACTACGACGGTGTTCAATATGGTTTCTTTGTATCAACTCCAATACTTAGTACAGAAATTACTGATTCCAGCAGTTACGCCAATAACGGAACCTTGGAAAACGGACAAGGAGAACACATCCAAGCCAAAAATCTCTTAGATATCAATGATGATACTTCCCAAATTAAGGAAACCAAGCCAGTATTAGTTGACATTGATGAAGATGGAGATTTAGACCTTGTTTTAGGTAGAGAAACCACATCCGGGAAATCTAAACTGGAACTTTATCTCAATGACGGTGAAGGCAATTTATCCCTTGACAACAGTAAATTGTCCTTGAAGGATACTGGAGGAGGAACCATTGATCTTAATGATATCGGTGGCGGTGGCTCTCCTTCACCTACCTTTGCTGATATTGACTACGATGGTGATTTAGATTTTATCTTAAGTAGTCGCACCGAAATTCGTTATTTCCAGAACAATGACGGTGTATTTGAGCAACAAAATAATAGCAATAACCCCTTCAGTGAGATTGACTTAGAAGGAAAGAAAAACACCCTTGCTTTTGGCGATATTAATCAAGATGGCATCATGGATCTTGTTATTGGTCGCAATAACAAGAAAAATAATAGTGGAGACCCTGGAACTCTTTACTTGTATAAAGGTAATATTGCCAAGAATGGAAATGTTTCTTTTAGCTACCAAGACAAGAAGGAACTAGGAACCAGCGATAGCAAACGAGATCCTTCCCCTACCATCATGGATGTTAACAATGATGGCAGACTCGATATAGTTGTTGGGGTTCGCAATGGTCAAATCCGTTATTTTGAAAATCAAGAACTTGACTACAACGATACTTGGGATATCAATAAACATCTCAAACAAAAAAATGATCCTGCCAATAGTTTTAATAAAATTGATATCGGCAAGGGAGCAACTCCAGTTTTAGGGGATTTAAATGGGGATGGTAATCTAGATTTAGTTATTGGTTCTGGGGATGGTGATGGTGCTGTTTATTATTATGAAGCCCCTAAACGTTATGATACCGTTACCTTCCAACTCGATTCGGTTAATGTTGGCAACAGAGATCAAGGGTACTTTAGTTTAGGCAATACCAGCAAAGATTTAACCAAACAAACTAAATTTGGATTGGGTGATGGTATTTCTGTGAAAGCATTTGGAGGTGTAGAATATGACCTCGGTTTAAAAGCAGGGCTGGAAGTTAACCCAGTTACTCTCCAAGATATTACCCTTCCCTTTGAAATTTCAGTGAATCGTCCCGATACAGTTGAAGTTGGGGACACCATCGACATTGGAACCTTTGCTTCTCTCAGCGATGATGCGTCCTTTAAAGCTACCACACCCCATCTAGCCGCTAGCTTTGATTTAGACTTTGATTTCTATGTTGGGGGAGGCTTCAAAGTCGAAACACCTGCAGGTGGCGTATCTCTTGATTTCGCCGACTTACTTGGTACGGATATTGATTTTTCCTTCAATGAAACATTTGACACGCAAAATCGCAGCATTACCAAAAAAGCCAGCTATAAGTACGATCCAGAAAGTAGTGATGGTTCATCTACATCTGCCTTAGAAAAGCCAAAACAAAATAAATTGAATTACATTAGTGCAGGTTTTGAAACTCCCGACCTTGATATTAACGCTGATAAAACAACTACCAGTGGTAAATCAGTATCAGCTTCAGTAACAGATACAATCCTTGCTACTTCAATTAATTTAGATGATATCATTTCTGACCTCCTCAAAAGGTCTTCAGTGGCTCCCCTTAAATTATTCGGAGAATTATGGCAACAAGATAAAAATCTTTCCGTTGTTAATTTTAAATATAATCTCCTAGATTTAGCCTTAATTGCTAATATTGGCTTAAAAGTTGATTATAAGGTCAGTTTTGACGATATTACCGGAACCCTGAATGTCGAAAATGGTGAAGGTGGTTACGATCAATATACTGGTAGCTATAATGACCTCGTAGGAGGATTTTCAGGAGTTAACGTCGAGAACGGGGTTGACGATGACGGACAGTTAGACTACTACATTGATTTTGAGTTAGTTAATCCCAAACTAACTACTAAAATTGGTCTTGATGTGGGTAGTATAGATTTTGCTTTTGATGTCCTTGAAGGAACTGTGAAGCTCAAAGATGCTGGAGCAATAAAAAAAGACTTTGCAGTATTTTCGGAGTCTTTCAATATTCTCGACCCCAATTTGGACTTTACTCTTTCCAGCAACACCACAAATTTGAATGGCTTTGGTGTAGCACGTCATTCTGGTTCAATTGATATTATCTAATATCTAATATCAAGTTTGATATCCCATTGCTAAATCCGAAGTGAACCTTGAGAAACCCGGTTTTTTGATAAAGCCGGGTTTCTTGGTAGCTATTTTTTACAACTCATATAACATTACGATATCTGAATGAATAATAACCGCAGAAGGAACAAAACAAATATTGTAGCGACCATTCCTAAACATTAAAAAAGTTACTAAAGCGTTATATTATATTCCGATTAATATTCACAAGTTCCTGTGTTAATTTTTATGATTTATTTTCAAGTTTCTATCCAACTTTAGATAAGATAATATATCAGGATTAGAAGAAAACTAGTTTACTTGATCTACCAAGACTTGCCGTGATTCTATAGTTGAATAACAGATGGGTTGAGGAGAATATATCTGGAGAATGGTAAATCGTCATAAGGTTGTAAAAGCTGCTTGGGAAGCTCTTGAAAAGTCAATTTTTTATTATCAAGGTGTTCCTGTAGGAACTGTAGCAGCTAAAGATAAGCAAGTTTCAGCCCTAAATTATGACCAGTGTTTTACCCGCGACTTTGCTGTATCGGCTATAGCTTTACTGATGAAGGGTAAAGTGGAAATTGTCCGTAATTTTCTGATTGTAGTTTTAGAATTGCAAAGTCGGGAAAAGCAGATGGATTGCTTTGTTGCAGGACAAGGGTTAATGCCTGCTAGTTTTAAAGTAGTATCTAAAGATGGCAAGGAATCATTAGAAGCAGACTTCGGAGAAAAGGCGATCGCTAGAGTAGCACCGATTGATTCTGGCTTTTGGTGGTTGTTTGTGTTACGTGCTTATGTAAAGGCGACTGGGGATATTGCTCTTGCTCATCAAGCTGAGTTTCAGCATGGAATGCGTTTAATACTGGATTTGTTTTTAACCATTCGTTTGGAACTTTTCCCTACTCTATTGGTTCCGGATGGTTCCTTTATGATTGACAGAAGGATGGGAGTTTACGGTCATCCTTTGGATTTACAAGTTTTATTTTACATTGCTTTGCGTTCGGCAGGAGAATTACTGTTACCAGAGGGAGATGATGATACCTATGTTAAAGCAGTAAAAGAACGTAGCGGTCATTTAGCCTTTCATATTCAATTTTATTATTGGCTTAACCTCGAACGTTTGAATGAAATGTATCGTTATCAAGTGGAAGAATTCGGGGAAACAGCAATTAATAAATTCAATATTTATCCCGATACAATTCCCGATTGGTTAATTCAATGGTTGCCAGAAGATGGGGGTTATTTTGCTGGCAATTTGGGACCTGCATTGATGGATTTTCGATTTTTTACTCAAGGTAATTTGACAGCAATTATTTCTTCCCTTGCTTCCGAAGAACAATCAAAAGCCATTATGGAATTGGTTGAACACCGTTGGGAAAGTTTGGTAGGTTGTATGCCGATGAAATTGTGCTTTCCCGCTCTTGAAGGTCGAGATTGGCAATTAATTACAGGTTCCGATCCGAAAAATATTCCTTGGTCTTATCATAATGGAGGTTCCTGGCCATTTTTACTTTGGGAATTAGCTGCTGCTGGTCTAAAAATGGGAAAAACGGAATTAGTAGAAAAAGCTTTAAATATAGTAGCAGAAAGAATTCTCAAAGATGGATGGCCGGAATATTATGATGCTAAAAATGGTCGTTTAATTGGCAAGGAAGCAAGGAAATTTCAAACTTGGACTATTGCTGGTTTTTTAGCTGCTGAAGAATTATTAGAAAATCCGAAAAATTTAGAGTTAATTAGTTTTGAAGAAGATTTTAATGTTATCTCTTGCGCTACTTAATAAGTCTGATGCTCATTATTTAGTTTTTAAATTTATTCTCTTTGCATAACGATTTTGGAAAATTTAGTTCCTCCTATAATCCCTTCAAAAGTCAGATCGCGGATTAGACGGATTAAAGGATGACACAGATTTAGGGATGACATAAATTAACCATTTGTGTAATCATATAATCCGTTCAATCCGCCTTCTCATTATGAGTAATTTAAAATACGCCGACATTACTCAAAAAATTAACTGATAAATTTTGGTAGCAAAAGCCTAACCTTTAAACCCCTTGTCATGTTAGATAATCCTTAGATAAATTGCAAAATGTTATGCCGACAGTGGGGGATTATTAGTTGTAGTGATTTCAGTATCAAAATTATCATCGTTCGCTATTAGCAGAAAATTTTACACTCACAGCTAATCTGATATTTAACTGAAACTGAAAGTTAATCTCATATTTAACTGAAAGTTAATCTCATAATTAACTCAGAAAGCGTCGTGATTATGCGAATAGAAACCGATAAAGAATTTTGGACAAGACAACTTGAAGAATGGCGCAAACTAGTTAAACGAAGGGAATTAAAGAAACTCAATTCCCGTAACGACTCGCTTGTCAATAATAATGCGACGAACAAACCTGTTTAATATCCGCTTCTTATCATCCGGTGTCCTAGTTTCCCAAAATTCGCGATCGCAAAACATTTGGGACAATTCTTGTCTTACAAGCAAGCTACCTGTCGTTACTTTTTCGTTCAGGCTAAGAATACTAGCTATTTGTTGGCGAATACCATCTTTAGCTTTTTCGACAAAGGGATTAACGGGTAATTTCTCCAACCCCGCCAAAGTTTCCCTTAATTCTTTAACTTCTGCGGCTTCTTCAGGTTTATCTGAATCTAAATTCAGCATTCGGGCTAGTCTAGTAGCTTCTTTTACCAATAAATCTGCAACTTGTTCGTCGAGATAATCGCTACGAATCATTTCTTTGCAGTTGCATCTTCCCAAGGAAAAATAACTGCATTGATAATAGTGGATTAATTTCCCTCCCCTTTTAAGTTGTCCGGATGTACGAGTCAATGCTCCCCCACAGTTAGAGCATTTTAATAAATTGGCGAAAGCATTGACTCTTTTGCTACCAACCCAACGATTATTAGCATTAGAGCGAATAGTCTTTTTAACTTGTTCGTGCTGTTCGCGGCTAATAATCCCTTCATGAGTATCCCAATTGCAATCCCATTTATCAAAATGATTTAATTGCTTTCCCGAGGGACTTTTAGTAGTTACATTAAAAGGAGTTCCCCCGGCATTAACAGGATTAACCAAAAAATTCTTTAATCCGGATGCAGACCATTGTAGACTTCCCCAAGGATATCTTTTAAAAGTATTTTTCTTAGTTGACGAAAAATCAGCGACTTCTAGATTTTCTCTATCAATTACATGCTTGCTAGTTTTCTTACGACTTCGGGCTTCCACTTTACTAGGAGTGCCAAACATTTTATTCAGAGTCTCACAGGTTTTACGAACACTCCCACATTGATTAAACACTTGAAAAATAAATAAAGCTAATTCCCAAACTCGAAAACATTTCTTCCCTTCCAACAAACAAACACACCAACTTTCATCTTTAACATAGCTATCGTTAACTACCTTCCATCCCAAAGGAGCAAACCTATGACTTTTTCTTTGTGTGATTCGATGCTTGCGTTCGGCACTAACGCGACTGGATAACATTTTGATCTCAAATTTGGATGCTGCCAGCAAAATATCCACAGTTAATTCCCCACCCAAACTTTCCGTATCAATAGTTTGATCCAGAGCTATTAACTTAATATTTTGACTCCGCAATACTTCCATTAAGGCGTAAAATAATTTTGACGAACTACCGATGCGGTCAATTCTCGTTACCACCAGTTCGCTAACTCTACCTTTGGTTGTACCTTGTAAATCCGATATCAGTTGTTGTAGCCCTTCGCGAACTTCAGTACTACGACTTTGGATATCCCAATAAAAACGCAGGCATCCCGAATTTTTACCTCTTTCTAACTGCTTTTTCAGGGCATCTCTGTCTTCCTGCTGCTCAATACTAGATACTCGACCATAAAACCATCTTTCATTCATGGCACAAAAATTTCTGTTCTATAGAGAATATAGTATGTCATTTCTAAACGCCGAAGAACCAACGGCGGTCGATTTAGTAACTGACTTTGGCATTAACATCCTTTGGCATCCATCTCTAGGAATGGAGTTGGGTAACGAATTACAAACGATGCTGTGGAAATGTCTTTTAGGTAAAAAGCCCTTAGACATTCTTGTTTTTGAAGGTACTGTAATCAATGCTCCCAACGGTACTGGAGAATGGAATAGATTCGCAGATAGACCTATGAAAGATTGGTTGAGTGATTTAGCTCAGGTTGCCAATTTTGTAGTAGCGGTAGGAGACTGTGCTTGCTGGGGAGGAATTCCCTCCATGGCACCAAATCCCAGCGAATCAATTGGATTGCAATATCTCAGAAGAGAAGAAGGTGGATTTTTAGGTAAAGACTTTCGAGCAAAGTCTGGTTTGCCCGTGATTAATATTCCCGGATGCCCAGCCTATACAGATACATTTTCTGAAATCACTTATATCCAAGCATTTAATACTTTTATTTCAAATAATAAAATCGAAAATATTGCTTAATTGATTAGGATTTACGCACTAATAATCGTAAAGGTTCCTGTTCCAGATATTTTAGATCCCCCCAACCCCCCTTTTAAAGGGGGGCTCTATTAAGTCCTATTTATATCAAAGCAATATAAAATATTTTTTTTGCATAACAAATAAAAAACAAAAAAATTGATTTTTAAAAATGACTTAAATTTGGCTTTTTTAAATAAAATGCTGATGATTATCAAACTTTGATGTTTAATTCAGTATATTTTGATTCAAACTAAATCAGGACTTAGTTGGTGCGTGACCCTATAAGTATTATAATCACGTTCAAATTTATTCCAGGAGTACAGCACCCTACGAAAAAATATGTTGTTTGCGTAAGTCCTATAAATAAAAATCAGTGATAAAACATGTATCTATAAAATTTAAACAAATAAAATATATAAATACACATTTGATGTACTGTAACAATTAAAGTGTAAATATAAATTAAATCAAATTAAATCACATCAAATCAAATTAAATTAAATCAAATTAAATTAAATCAAATTAAAATTGTTGACTGTAGCGTAATCTAAAAACTTCTGATTCTAATTCAGCTATACGTTTTTTTAAAAAAGTGTTTTCTTCTTTTAGTTTCTGATTCTCCGTAAGTTCTGTAAAAGTTTGATTAAAAGCTTTTCTTCTATTTTCTAACCCAAACCAGCGTTGATAAACTTGAGTATGCATTTCAACAGTATGTCCTAAATTATCAGCAGCAGCTTTAATAGGAATTCCTTGTAAATGAGCGCGAATAGCACAAGCATGACGTAAATCATAAGGTTTGAAGCCAAAAGAATATCGAACAAAGCAATGACTAACATTACTAACTTTACTCTCCAGATTTTTAAAATCTTTTACTTCTAAAATATATTTCTTTAACAAGTTAATATTTTCTTGGTTATATAAATCAAAAAGTTCAATCCACTCAGGTACAAACGGAAATACTTCTCTGTATCCAGTCTTATTTGATTCATGAACCTTAAAAGTATTATGCTCGTTTTCAACTGATACTAACCAATCTAAATCCGGTTGATTAAAAATTTCTCTGGGACGTAAACCATATATAGCAAGTAGCGCGTAAATCAATTTAACCCGCTTATGACATTCAACTGCTTGCCTTTTAGTAGATGCTTCATTGTTGATAAAGTGACAAAATTTATTAAAAGTATGTAAAATCTCCTTATCCGAAGGAATATTTCTTTTTTGTTTTTCTATCTTTTGCTTGAGGAAATTCAAATCAATATCAATATTCAATTCTTTGATAATAAAATTTGCACACTCTATACACATCTTCCTTTGAGAGGGTGTATTAGACTTTTTAATTTTATGAATCAGATTAGACTTCGATATTACATCATTAGACAAAAAAAACAGCTTATATCTTTTCTGCAAACCTGAAAAAGTGTTTTGACTTCTAATAGTTTTTTTACGAGTTTCAAAATATCTTTTTTCCAAATCCTGATAAAACTCGCTGAAAGTAACACTCTGTTTTGCTGATTGGTGTTTACCTAAGTATTTATCATTCCAACTAAACATTTGACGAGCAATTAATTTTCCTAATTCGTATGCTTCCTCCTCAGCTGTTTTTAAACCATTAAAATTCGCTGGAATTCCCAAGCTTATTTTGTACTGTTTTTTATCTCTACCCTGTTTGTGAATGTCACCAGGTTTTAATGGGAGTGTAGCAACTAACTGTATGACTCCTCCCGTAACCTTCAGCGACACTTTAGTTTTACTAGACTTCAATCTTTGATTCACTTTAACGAGTTCTTCGTTGAATTTCATCTTGTAATGCTCATTTGTCTTATCTGCTATATTCTTACGTCCCCTATAAGTTCCATCAGAAGTGCTAGGAACTTCAAAATCATTAAAAACCTTATCCTGGATATCCATTATTTTGCTTAAATCTTGCTTTAAAAATAAACCGTTCAATTTGAACTAAAATTACTCAAAATCAGTTCATTGAAAACATTTTAGTCATATATAAAACCTTAGTCAAACTGGTTTCCCAGCCCATCCCGATTGGATTTCTCAAATTTTGGTCGCGATCGCAACTGGAAGATTCGGCGATATTGTTCTGGATGATTTGCATCGTCCCCAAACTTTCTTTAATACCTTTACTCAAACAGGTTGCACCCGCAATATTCACTTTGCTTACAAAGCATCCACAACAGAATTTGCTCAACGTAAAGGATGCTTATTTTACGATATCGGGTGTCGCGGCCCCATGACACACTCTTCCTGCAATCGCATCTTGTGGAATAGAGTCTCATCAAAAACCCGAGCCGGAGTTCCTTGCTTGGGATGCACCGAACCAGAATTTCCTTTCTACGATTTAAAACCGGGAACCGTATTTAAAACTCAAACAGTACTTGGAGTTCCCAAAGATTTACCAACCGGAGTCAACAAAAAAGATTACGCAGTTTTAACAATGGCAGCAAAAGACTCAATGCCAGCTTGGGCAGAAGAAGACTTTTTTACGGTGTAATGGGAATTGGGTATAGGGCATAGGGCATGGGGCATGGGGCATTGTAAGATTGATAATTATCAACTCCTAACTCCTAACTCCTCACTCCTAACTGTACAGACGTAGCAATGCTACGTCTGTACACTCTTAACTCCCTACTTCTAAAAACTAACTATTAGCAACTAACTTATGGGAATACAAACATTAGACATTTCACCCCTTGGTAGAGTTGAGGGGGATTTAGATGTAAGAGTTGATATTGATGACGGACTAGTGGTCAACGCTTGGACTCATGCAGAATTATTTCGCGGATTTGAAGTTATCCTCAAAGGTAAAGATCCACAGGCTGGATTGATTGTAACACCAAGAGTCTGCGGTATTTGCGGAGCTTCGCATTTAACTAGTGCCGCTTGGGCGTTAGATACAGCTTGGAAAACCGAAGTTCCCCGCAATGCTATTTTAGCGAGAAATATTGGTCAGATTGTCGAGAGTATACAAAGTATTCCCCGCTATTTCTATGGACTGTTTGCAATTGATTTAACTAATAAAAAGTATCAGCACAGTCATTTCTATCAAGAAGCTTGTCGCCGTTTTGCTGCTTTTACAGGAAAGTCTTATGAAATCGGAGTGACTGTTTCTAGTAAGCCGGTGGAAATTTACGCTTTGTTTGGCGGACAATGGCCCCACAGCAGTTATATGATAATAATTGGCTGAATTGTTTATATTTTAGGGATTTGAGGAGAAATTAATTCTGATTCCCTGGTTTTTTCCTTAAATCGGGCGATCGCTGTTAATTCAACTTAATTTTTTTCTTTGAATTTAAAGTCATTTGATTTTCTAAATCATTACCTAATTTTTCCCTATAATGCCTAATTTAGCTAGAATTACGAATTATCGAGCAATGTATATTTATTTTCTCTAAATAGGAATAAAAAGCCGATTTTTTCTCTATATAAATACGCAATTAGTAAAATATGAGTTTTTATAGTTACTAGTAAATTTAGATATTATAGTGTAAGCGGATTGTGAAACAGCGTTTACTAGCTGCGTGGATACTGAAATGAAAAGTAATTATTGTAATAAGTCCTCTTCTCACCGTTTCGTGTTTCGTAACTGAATTGCACTTTTTGACTGCTTTGAATTGCCCATTCCAGTAACTTTACTTTTGGTTTAACTGACTCAGTTTCTACTTTATTTGCTATTTTCGGGAATGTTTGTGGAGCTACAGATGAGTAAGCCTGTTCGCTCCCTACAGAAGGTAACGAATTGCTGGGTTTTCTTTTTTGAAATCTTTGAGGTGATTGATATACAGCTTTCGCAGCATGAAACTCGGCTTGTTCAGCAGCTTGTGCGAGATGCCTTTCAATAATGTTTACAGCATAAGAACCCACTACTGCCATAGTTAGAAATGCCCAAAAAAGGTGAGCAGTGAGCAAAACCCCAAAAACTTGGAAATGTAAAAGTGGATTAAATATTTGGATAAAATTTTGCTGTAGAAAGCTCCATTCAATTGAGATAAATAAAATTCCATTCCCCAGGTAGCCTAAACCCCAGAGGGCGGTGAATAAAAATTTCAACAGTTTCATAATTATTTTTTTAATGTGGGCTATTTACCGTAATTTCTACACATCGATATGTTCCAATTTACGGAAGAACAAACTTGACTCAATGTTCCTTATGAAATTGTACGCATTATTACTGTATGATTCAGGATGCAATTTATAATTTGTTTACTTAAATTTACTTACATGAATTATGCGATCACCTCCGCTGCCTTGAAGGCGATCGCTCTTGTCAAAAAGACTTAAGGTTATTAGTCAGTCTGCTATACCAGGGTTGTTATGATGCTATGCCGTTAATTACCGCTGACATCTAAGTAACACATCCTCCGAAGTGCCACATATATCAGGATGACCTCTTCTATAACTCATCCCGTACAAAAATATTTTCCTCTCGTTAAACAATAAAATGAGATAATCAAATAAACTAACTCTATATCGCAATAGTTTTCTGTGCCATGTATGTAGGAACTACCGAAGCAGCAAAAATTTTAAAAATCTCAACTTCTGCTATGCGCTGCTTGGTTTCGAGCGGTAGAGTCAAAGGAGCTTATAAAGCTGGCAGAAATTGGATAATTCCTTTATTTAACGGAATGCCGATTATCAGTAGAGGAAAACGAGGTCCGAAACCCAAATGGTGTAGAATAATTCCTGCAAAAACGAAAATCCATGTCAACAGAAACAATATTAGAAAAAATACTAATAAAAAACTGGAAGATTTGATTCCCGTAATCAGCGTGAAAAATAGAAATGACAACGTTTACGGCTATTCGATCAAGATTAATGGTCCATGCGAAATCATTTATCGACCTCAAAAACCTTTAGATTGTCATGCCGCGCTTTGGATTGAAACTTTCTCACAAGTCCAAGTTCAACTTAATAACCCAAATAAGAAATCCAAGCAGAAATCAAATAGCAAATTAGTTGGAGATTATTCTTTTGTAGTAAACGCTGTTTGATAAAGTTTTAATTGAACTGGAAAATGCTAATAGGCTATTATAATTAGAATTATTTTTATTTATTGAAAATATAAATATATTTATATAGCTTCATCGCAACAGTTTTTTTATCTGGTTATTAATTATCAAGCAATGTATATTTATTTTCTTCCACAAAAATATAATTTCCACATTTTCTATATATAAATACGCAATATTCGTTATTTTAGTTTTTATTGTTACTAAGATAAAGGAATCTGGTGGATGGATAATTAAAGGTTGTAGGTTGGGTTAAGGCAAGCGCAACCCAACATCCGTAACGTTAACCCAACTTACAACTTAACTTCCCAATCAGTCCGCTGCATAGAGGGTTGTTATGCTCGATTGCTAATCATCACTTACATCCAAGTAACAATTCCTCCGAAGTGCCAGATATATCAGGATGAGCGCAGATTTCACAAACATTAAAAAGCATCCACATGTTACTAATTTCATCAAACTATGAGTCTTGATTAGAAGATTTTTTCTTAGAATCTGCTACCGCTGCTTTGTTAAATAGATTAATAAATAATCTTTTAGTTGTTTCATAGTTTTGGGTATCAACATGAACTGCTGCAACTAGTGCTTCAAATGTTTCTCCTAAAACAGAAGATTGTGTAGAAATGCCTTGTTTTTGTTCTCCTATTCCAAAGCGAATAAATGGTGCAATTCCAATCTCTTGAAACATCTTTCCCAAATTTTCTCGTTTTTCTAAGTCAATCTTCTTATTTGTAATTTTATCGCGGCTATCGTAACCCTTCTCAATCAGCATCTCAACTAAGATTGCCTTTAAAACTGCATCTCCAAGAATTCGGAAAACTTCTTGATCTTCACAATTTTTACTCCGTTGCTTTTGTTCTTGAGCAAATGCTTTACGAGTTAGTGCCCGAATGAGTAAACCCTTATCTTTGAAGGTATAACCCAAACGCTGCTCAACAGATAAAATGTCTTGTGGTTTCATTATTTTTTCCAATGTAATTAGTCCATTGGAATATCAAGCATAGTTAGTAAATATCTCCACTATGAAGGGAAATACTTGGCAACTATAGATAACCGTCTCAAGCGCACTATTTCTAAGCTTTAAACTATTGAATAGCCAATATTCTGGAGTCGAGTTTACCTTAAATGAAATCTCTCATTTCAGATAAACACTAAACCAAGATATTAAACACGCATTAATCTAAAAAATAAAGATAGTGCGCTTGAGACGAACATCTAGTGTTGATATTCTTTTGTATGAGCAAATATAGCCGTAGTCAATTATTATTGTCAAGTGTTGATTTTATAAATACGCTTTGGGCTCATGTTGGTTTTGATAGGATCTTGGGTTTCGCTATATCCTGTAGGACACGCTGCCAAGACCGTTCAACCCAAGCTACGAAACTGCTAAAAATGGTGAAAAAATCGATTCTCCACATTCCAACTCATTCAAACCTCAACCTCTCAACCTCCAACTGTAATCGTTGATTCTCCATCTTCAAAGCTAAAATTTGATTTTTTTGCAATTCAATCAGCGACTTTTGACCGATTACTTCACCAAAGGCTTTTTTACGATTTTCGATTCCGAACCAGCGTTGATAGGTTTTGGTATGTTCGTCTACTGTATGACCGAGATTATCTGCTGCGGCTTTGATTGGTATTCCTTGGAGATGGGAGCGAATTGCACAAGCGTGACGTAAATCGTAGGGTTGGAATTCAATACCAATTTTTTTAAACCATCTGGATATATCTCTTCTCATCCAGTTAATATGCTCTACGGATTTGATTTGAGAAATTTTCTTTTCTAAGATTGTTAGCGGTTGGGGATTTTTTAAATCGAATAATTCTATCCATTCGGGGATGAAGGGGATGACTTCGCGGTATCCGGTTTTGGTATCTTTATCAACTTTCCAGGTATTATCTATATTTTGCTCGGATATCCACCAGTTAATGTTTGGTTTGACGAATAATTCTCTTGGCCGTAAACCAAAGGTTGCAAGCATTCCATATATCCAGCGCCACATTTCCCAGGTTTCGGTGGCATCGTTGTGATTTGTATTTTTGCGGTTAAGAGCAAATTTTTCAAATAATGTATAAGAATTAATGATTTTCTCGTCGTCGGGAATTTCTCGGAATTTAGGAGTGACGCGATCGCGCTTTACATCGAGGGTAAATTCCAGCTTAAATGTTTTGATAAATACAGAAGATACTGCGATTAGTTCGTTTTTTTTATTTCCTCTACATGAATTAATTACCGATTCAAAATTATCCTTAGTTGCTAAATTAGTTAATGAAAAATTTCTTTTAATTACCGATATATAATTTGCGAAGGTATTTTGACTAGTTATAGTCTTCTGGCGATTTTGGTAATAGTAGTCTTCAAATTTATCTAGTAATTCACCAATAGTTTTGATTCTTTGTTTCTTTCGATTTTTTTCTCTAAATTGTATGCCTAAATATTTATCATTCCATGTAAAAATATGACGAGCGATTAATTTACCTAACTCGTAACTTTCTTCAATCGCAGTTTGTAATCCGTTATTATTTGCTGGAATACCCAAAGATAAATCGTACTGCTTTTTACTCTTTGCCGAAGCATGGCGATCGCCTGGTTTCAAAGGAAGGGTTGCTCGTAACTGTAGAGAATTTCCCGTTTGTTTGATGCTAACTCTAACTCTATCCCTTTTTAAATTAAAATTTGCTTCGGCTAACTTTTGCTTAAATAACTCTGCCATTCACTATAGCTACCGTTTGAAGTGTTTCGCGGTTCAAAATCCGCGAATGAGTAGTTGTTGTAGGTAGATGAAATGAAACCTCACCCTAAAGCGCACCGTGGGGTAAAAGTTTTCCCTAAATATTCTCTTATTTATAAGCTAAAATATCAACAAAAAGTTGTTCGTGAATATCATTCAAACTACTGCTATAAGTTATTTACGAACATTTTTGAGCATATTAATGGTCTTATTGCAGTTATATGGTGCCTGGTGGAGTGATGTGCGCTCCCACTTTGACTGACGTAACCCGCGCTTGGTCAATTCTGGAATATTTCCGGACTAATTGGCTCGAACCAGTTTGGTTGGGTTGTTCTTTGGAACGTTATGAAGAAATCCAAACTTATGAGGATTTTATGAATTGGCTGGATGAAAATCCCAATCATGCGAATTCGGATTTGGGTTTTTATTGGCGCATGGGTTTAGATATCGGTTTGCATAAATATGGTCAGGGTTTAGGTAAATACGTTACCTGGGGATATTTACCTCATGAAGTAAAATATCAAAATCCTACGGTTGAAGGTCGAAATGCCGCTCTAATCATGAAAAGTGGAGTTTACGACAGTTTCACGGATACTCACGTTCCGATGAATCATGGATTCGTCCGCGAAAACACTTCCCACTCTTGGTATAACGAAGGTACGGGAGACGTTCACCCTTACGACCGCAATACTCGACCTACTCAAAACAACGTTAAGGATTTTGATGGTGCCTATTCTTGGGGAACAGCAGTAACTCATGTAGATTACGGACGTTTAGAAGCTGGTCCCTTAGCTCGTCAATTGGTAGCTGGTGGTACTCACGGTGAAACTTGGCAACACTATGATGGATTTATCCTTGATGCTTTCAAGCAAATGGGTGGCGCTAGTATCCATATCCGTCAATTAGCAAGAGTCCACGAAGTTGTTAAACTTTACCGTCAAGCCGAACGTTGTTTGCGAGAATTTCGTTTGAATGACCCTTGGTATATCAAGCCAAAAGAACAAGACGGACGCGGTTGGGGTGCTACCGAGGCATCAAGAGGAGCTTTATGTCACTGGATAGATATTGAAGGTGGCAAGATTAAAAATTATCAAATTATGGCTCCTTCAACTTGGAATATTGGACCTCGCGACAGTGAAGGAAAACGCGGTCCTATTGA
This sequence comes from Cyanobacteria bacterium J06633_8, assembly GCA_039820645.1. Lineage (GTDB taxonomy): Bacteria > Cyanobacteriota > Cyanobacteriia > Cyanobacteriales > Nostocaceae > Rivularia. The sequence goes on from JBCBPQ010000022.1 coordinate 34,981, forward strand.
AGAGGCTTTAATCGGTACCCCTATTTTTGATTCAACAGATCCAGTAGAAGTTGGTCATGTAGCTCGTTCTTTTGACTCTTGTCTGGTATGTACCGTCCACGCTCACGATGCAAAAACGGGTGAAGAATTAGCGCGTTTTCGGACAGCTTAAAGATTGGGCATGGGGGATTGGGCATCGCGCATCGGAGATTAAAGGCATAGTTAGTAGTGAGAGCCGAACAACTCCGTAGTTCCAATAACCAATTCCTCATACCCTATGCCCTATCCCTAAATACTAATTATGTCGAACACTGCATTACACGAACATCTTTCCAATCTTCCTTCTGAAGTACTTCAAGAGTTTACTCAGTGGTGCGTGACTCAACATGCAAGGGAAGCAGGATACGAATTTACTCCCAATGAAACAAAATTAGAAGAATTATCAACGGAAGACTATATTCCAGAAATTGTCGGTCAGTTTATGGACACGACAAGAAAGGATATTAGAACTGGGTTGATAGCAACATTTGTAGGAAAGAAAGCTGACAACCATTCATTATCTGGTTTAGCCGCAATGGTTGATTTTGTTTCGCTTTACGTTAAGCATTTATTTCCCAGTGAAGGAAATGATGAAATACAGGCAGAAGAATTATTAAATAAAGCTCACGAAGAGCAGTTTAATAAACTTGTTCAAATTGCTCAACAACATAACGTAAAATTATCAGTATAAGTATATAAATTCTCTACCAAAAGAATTATAAACCTGGTTTTTGTTTGCAAAAGCCAGGTTTTTTGATTAAATCAGTATCTTTAACGAATGAATAAGAAAATATTAAATTTTGCTAGTTGTTTTCTACAGTTGTATGTATTGACAAATTCGTGTTAAAAGTAACAATAAGATTTGTTAATTAAATTAGTTTTTAATGAATTCAATATGATGAAGTGTTTGGTATCAAAGGATTATCAGTTTTTTTGTTGTCAGTTTACTATCGCCCTCGGTGGTAAATCAGACGGTGAATGCTGTTCCTATAACTACTATAAGTGAATCTTTAAAATTTAATTAAAACGTTGACTATTTACACTTAAGTCAGTTAAAACCAATTAAGAAATCATCACATTGAATCTGTTCCAATCGAGTCTAATGCTGTCGGAAATTTTATTCTCTGGCGGCATAGAAAATTAACAGGTTTTTCGCTTCTTGAAGTAAAAATAATTCCTTCAAAGAAGATAAATATAATCCTGCAAATGCTTGTTGTTAATAGCCTTTGCTCGGGGTGTAATGCTAGTGCTGCATTTACCTTAATTTTGGTATATCTACTTTTCAATTTTTGACCAACAATTTCAGTAATTTATTGACGGAAAATTAAAAATGTCTAATTTAATTCAAAACGTAGTAGATAGTCAGGAAAAAAATAATTTACGTGAATTTGCTTTTTCTTTACGTCAATCAGAAAAGCGTTATCTACTTCGTAGCGATATTTTGATTGCGTTTTATAAGTATTGCGATACTAACGAAGATAATCAGGATTTATATCGCGATTCAGTTTTAGCTAAGCTAATTTATTCAACTCAAGAAATGATTTTAGATAAGGAAAGTCTTTACTTAGTCGTTCATCCACAAGTTGCTACTCAGAAAGCTTATCGTTTATTGGATGATATGACGATAGAATCTATAAGTATTGATGAGTTGCTATATTTACGAGAGAAACTGGTTCATTCTAGCTCTTCTCAAGATGAGGAATTATTGAAAATTGATTTTCAGGCTTTTTATAATTCCTCTCTTAGCCTGCCTTCTCCAAAAAATATCAACAATGCTGTTGATTACCTTAATCGCTATTTATCTAACAAATTATTTGAAGATAATTCCCGCACTTGGCAAGAGTCTTTGTTTAACCTTCTCAAGCAGCACAAATACAAAGGTCAACAGTTATTAATTAACGAACGAATTAAAAATAAATCTCAGCTATCTGAAAAGGTAAAACGAGTCATTGACCTTTTAGAAAAATACCCCAATAGCACTTCTTATGAAAACTTTCGCTTTGAATTACGAAGTTTTGGTTTTGAACCCGGTTGGGGAAATACAGCACAAAGAGCTAGGGAAACTTTGGAATTACTTGACCAGTTGATTGATTCGGCAGACCATGAAGTCTTAGAAAAATTCATGTCTCGAATTCCCCTAATTTTCAATGTTTTAGTAACTTCCACTCAGGGATGGTTGGGAGAAGAAGCTGTTTTGGACAGACTTGATACTAGCGAGGGAGTAGTTTATGTCCTCGATCAAGTAAAGGAATTAGAAAAACAGATCGAGGAAAATGCCAAACTTGGGGGACTTGATGTACTCGGTAAAATCGAATCTAAAATAATTGTACTTACACCTTTGATTTCCAATAGCGAAGATACCAACAGCAATCAACCCTTGGAAAAAATATATGGTTCCGATAACTGCTGGATTTTAAGAGTTCCCGAACGCGAATCTCAACCTGAAATTGCCCAAAATTCGATTTCTCCTTTTGAAATCTATCCTTATCTAGAAAGCTTTGCTACTAATTCCCAACGGGAACTTTTAGCATAATTTGAAGGTAAAATCCGCTGGTTGGGAGTGCAGCTATCAAAGGTCGAAATCTATGGGATAATCGGCGATCGCCAAGGTATTTTTGTTCAACCAGCGTTGGTTAATGGTTGAATCATTTAAATAATTGACAATTTATGGTGTAGAGACGGGGCGTATTGCTACGTCTCTTTATTTATGGTTGTAATTACTACTATTTGAGAAATTATTAGAAGTTAAATCATGGAAAATCCAGGTTCCCCAGAAGAAATTACTGGAGAAGAATTGCTCCGACGCTATCACAAAGGAGAAAGAGATTTTCGCCGAATATATTGGGAATATCCGATATTTTAACAACTGTCAACCTCCGGAGGGCTGATTTCCGCAATGCTTGTCTCTACATGGCTAATTTCGGAGCGGCTGATTTCAGAAATGCTAACTTCAGTGAGGGAGTCAAACCTTGAAGCTGCTTTGATGGTAAATGCCAATTTGAGAAATACCGAATTACTACAAACTCCTTTTAAAGGTGTGGATTTAAGCAATGCCGATTTAACCGGAGCGCTTAATACTAGCCTCCAAGGAGCTATTCTTCACAACACCATAATGCCAGACGGTAGTATTGCCAGCAATAATTCAATTGAAGAACAATAAATAATTTAATATTAAGCTGCTACGCATTTAACTTATATATTAATTTGACATTGATTAATGGCTACAACTCTTGTCCCTTCTTCCCTCTTCCTTTTTCCTTCTTCCAAGAGTATTGTGCATTTTTAATGCACAACAGCTTACCAACTACCGATTACCAAATACCAAATACCAACTAATTTTTAATACATTTTTTTTGTAAATCTGCATACCAAAATAAAATTTATGTATGCTAGTAAAAATATTAATTTATTTTTTTCTTCTAAAACATAAAAATCTTGCTCGAAAATATGTAGAATAGGAAAACACACAAAATCTCCCAATGAGATAATCTAGTTTCTTAAGAATTCTTCCTAGAATTTTCTAGAAGTTAGCCTATATATCTTTTAAATCTGTAGTTGTTAAAATATTGATCTATATCCGATGTAATTATCGTATCACCACAATACTTAGCTACCCTTCTGAGTGTAATTAAAGAATAATTGTAGATGACCAATGACCAAAATAACCTGACAATTATTGGCTGCGGAAACCTTAACCGCAATGATGATGCCGTAGGCGTAATTGTAGCCCAACGCCTACAGCAATATCTCGCCACATATCCTCATCCCCATGTGAAAATTTACGACTGCGGAACCGCAGGGATGGAAGTCATGTTCAAAGCAAGAGGTAGCAAGCACCTAATAATTATTGATGCAAGTTCCACAAATTCCGAACCAGGTGCTGTATTTAAGCTTCCAGGGACAGAATTAGAAGCTTTACCAGAACCTAGTTATAACTTGCATGATTTTCGCTGGGATAATGCAATAGCTGCTGGAAAAAAAATCTTTAAAGATGATTTTCCTCCTCTCGTCACCGTTTATTTAATTGAAGCAGCAAATCTTGATTTCGGCTGGGAGTTAAGCCATGCCGTACAGCTCTCTGCTGCAAAGGTATTTGAACAAATTAAGGCTATTATCGGAAACAATACAGAGTATGGCGAAACGGTTTTAAGCTGAATCTTCCTGATAAACAGATAATTCATCCACTCTCATTTCAAAAGGCATACCTTCACTCGACGGAGGACAAACGCGAATCTTAGCATTACTAGCAACATTATTTAATAATGATGCCATCGGTACCATTTTCTGCAAAATCCGCCAGTTGGTTACTTGATCTGGACATTCAATTACCAAAGTCATTGCAGAGGTGTGGGTAGTAACATACCATCTGCAAGCAGATAACAAGTCTCTAATCTTGCGATCGCAGTTTTCGTAGAAGAACTTGCTCAGAGACTTTTCTAATTGCTGACGCAATATAATATCAGCCGATGAAGGTTGAAACGGACCCAAATCATCATTCTGAAAGAAATACTTATTGTTCATTTGTAAGGGGTGTCTATTGACTCTTTCAAACTCAAATCACGATACCATAAACAAAATATTGAATTGTAGCTAAATATTCGGTATTTTCTGTTTGCATAAAATACTGTCATATAGACAATAATAGAAAACTAAAAAATAAGCTAAATATACATTTAGCCAACGAATATTTACTTAGTTACAACCGAATATTTCTATATTGAATTGTTCCTCAACTATTATAATCATATACAATCAATAAAGTTAGTATATGATATAAAAAAACATTTGTTTAACGAATCGATAACCTATCGTTTTGCTCTCCAAAACCAACATTTAACTCAATCCTTACCTTTACATAAATAAAGATTCAATTTGAGACATAGTTGATGATAGAAGCATTATTGATTGTTTTTTGTTCATTGGATAAAAGACAGATATCAATAAGTGTGATGGATAAACTATTATTAAAACTAAGAAAGACAAAAATTAGGCTTCTTCAGCAACCCTCCTATGAAATGATTTGGGGTTGGCATATAGTCTGGCAGATGAAAATATTACTAGCAAGGGCAAATTATAAAATTTTAGTTGCCGTTAATCATTCCTGGCAGCATGGAATTTACAGGTGATGTTACCAAACACATCTTATTATTTAAGCTCAGATCGACATCAAGACCGAATCTGCCAAAATCGGAAATTAAATGTAAATCTATATTTTTGAGCATAAACTTCTGTTTGTAATTCTACTTAGATGGTGTTCGCTATCAAAAAGCAATTTCTAAGATTCGGGGAATCTATATTTTAAGCTAGACCTATGATATACATAAATAATAAAAAAAAAGAAGCAACCGATACTATTCTTACGCAATATATAAATTATTTCCTGTTTACAAGTTAATTAGTAATTTAAGATACGAAAAATATTCGTAATATTTACAACATTAGTAGTTTTTACTGTGATTTGCTCTTTCAAAATTGCAGTAACCCGACTTTATATCAATTTTATAAAAACTGAAAAACCCGGCTTCAGTAACAAACCGGGCTTCAATTAATGACTAACTATCAAATAGAAAGCGATTACCCACAGATTGGGATAAACTTCCTCAAGGGAGATCCAAGAAATAAAATGTCCCATGGTTTTAAGTGCTGCCTTTTATAACTATTCTCGGCACAACCAAATATATCGGGAGTGTAGCCCTATAGCATAACAGCGATGCTGGGACATTTTATTATCTGCAAGTACTAACCCTAACTAAAAACAAAATCTTCAACTTTGCTTTCTTCAGCAAATTGATGTCTTGCAGATTTTTCAGGTACTGGTGCGCCGTTAGCAATTGCTTCGGCTTCGATTTTGTCTACTAGTTTCCAAGCGTCGGCAGCTTCTAAGGAGTAAACACCATATTGTCCACAAATTGAGCGAGCGTTGGATATTGCTTTGTGTAATTCTGCTTTGAGGAATATAAGTTTTTGCTTGGCAACAAAATCACCCTTATTGATGATGTCGGTGACAGAGATAATTCCTACCAAATCATCTTTAATAACTGGGGCACGCCAAATATCTGTTTGAGCAAACAGCCGTGTTACATTTTCTATAGTTAAATCGGGATCTATAACTACGCAGGGCTTGCTCATGATTTCTGAAACTAAAACGCTTTCAGGCTCGCGAGCTAAAGCAACTACTTTAATAGCAATATCGCTTTGGGTTACAATTCCGTATGTATCTTCTGAAGTTGCAGGTTCGACGATTAATGCGCGTAATTGTGTAAGTCTTAATAATCTTACTGCTTCTGCTACAGTAGCTGAACCAGGGATGGTTTCTACATTCAAACTCATGATATCTCTTACTTTCATCATGACTTTCTCTCCAATAATTTTACTCAGCAAACAAGGAATTAACGTGCTTATTGCTGCTCCGGCTTTCCAATGTTGAAATCTACTTAATTGTTTTGATTAAGGAACAAGCATTCGCCCACAGTACAGATTGTCCTTAATTTTTTTTTCAACAATATATAGATTTGCCAGACCTTTGTCAAAGACATTAATCATTTATTGTTCAACAAGAATTATCCAGACTTTTGGAGAGGATTTACGCTTTTTCCCTAATATTTCGTCGTTTAAAGAAACTTTTTAGTTTCTACCAGATTCAAGCATAAAGTCTGAATATTTAATTGTCTTAATAAAAGGTATTGATTGTTTTTGATTAGCTAAGCCGGTGTCTTCACAACAATTTAGCTTACATACATATTATCTTTGTCTTGAGTTTAAGCAAAGCATAATTAATAAAACTTCGTAGTTAATATCTGTTTACTTAAAACTAAAAAAAAGCTCAAATATTTTGCCTTCTAGTTATTTTTAGTTTATTAAAAATAGTTCATTTAATCAATACAAAAATAAAGAAAATATAAAAACTAAAATGTGATGCATTATAAACAAAGTTAATTTCATGAAAATAATTGAGAATGAAACAAAAATACCCTCTGAGTAAACGCTTCGCTCAAAGGGTATTTGCTCAAAATCAGTTTTCAATTAATAAATATCAAATGCTAGATATTTATGATTAACGAATCATTTTTTACGTGCCACAATGTGAAAAATATGCCAATGTTTTTCATAACCTAAAGCAGTTTTACCGACGTTCTCCTAAAAAAATGGGCAGGGACACCCCAACTCGGGAAAATTCTCCGGATTACAAAACGGCAGGCTAAAACTAGCATTGATTAAATCAGCATCCAAGGGTAAATCAATATTTTCAAAATTAGAGATACGAGTTTCTATAACAGTTTTCTTATCGCAACGGTTTTTTAAACGCGATGGGGGCTTCGGTTTGGCTATCGATAGCGATAACCTTCCAACCCCGACGTAGCAATTCCACCGTATCTCTACCGTCCCCACAGCCCAAATCTATAGCTGTTCTTGATTCAGTCTTGAATTCTGGCTCAAAGTTTGCTAGAGCAGTGAGTCAAGTTTCTCTAGGGGGGCGATTCGCAACAGCTTTGTAATAATCCGACCAGCTACGAGGAGCAGCTTTATCTATAGATTGATTCTCATTTAATTTCGACATCTTTCAAACGTTAATATCGGTTAATTACAGTAAAGAATAATTGATTAATCGTGAATAAAAGATGAAAATTATCATATCAATAATTTCTTAAACGCTAAGATTATTAAGTATAAAAATACTGAACAAAAATAACACCATGAAAATTAGCGCTCGCAATAATATAAAAGGAACTGTAAAAAAGATTATACCCGGAATTGTTAGCACTGAGGTGACTTTAGAAATTGCACCAGGAGTTGAAGTAGTTTCAGTAATTACTAAATCATCAGCAGACCAAATGCATCTTTCTTTAGGAAAAGAAGCTTATATGGTAGTAAAAGCAACAGATGTGATGGTCAGTATAGATTAATAAATAATTACCAATTACCAATTAAGAAAAAAAGCCGTAGCTAGTTAAAGCTACGACTTTGAATAAATTATAAGCGTGTAATTATTCAGTTATGAAGTCAAAAAATTACACTAAATAAGGCTCTTGATGAGTTTTAATTGTACAGTTGGAGCGGGGATAGGTGACGCAAAGTAAAGCAAATCCTTTGGACATTTGCTCGTCATCTAAAAAGTTTTGGTCGGATTGGTCGATTTCACCTTCAGTGACTTTACCAACACAACTAGAACAAGAGCCAGCAGAGCAACTGAAAGGTAATTCAAGATTTTCTTCTTCTGCTGCGTCTAAAATAGTAGTTTCTTCATCAACTTCTATTGTGGTGTCTAAATCTTCCTTTTTGTTAATCAATCTAACTTGGTAAGTTGCCATGTTTCGTTTCTCCTCAAACGGCGTATAATTTGTGGTTGTTAGTTATTAGTTGTTAGTTATTAGTTGTTAGTTTATGAAGGGCAACTTATTTAAACAGCTTACGGTGAAGAAGTTGTAAGCAGGTAAATATTTTACGAATCTCACGAACTACTAACCACTAACTACTAACTACTAACCACTAACTACTAACCACTAACTACTAACTACTAACTATTTATTAATTGCAAGGTGTACCGGATGGGGTACAATCACCAGCTTCAAATGACTTGCCGCAACCGCAGGTGCTGGTTGCATTGGGATTAGTAAACTTAAAACCGCTTTCCATCATCCCTTCGATAAAATCGATTACCATTCCTTCCAATAACGGCGCACTTTTTGCGTCAACATAAATTGTTATGCCATCTTGTTCAACCACTAAGTCATCAGCAGCAGGCTTACTGGTGGTATTCATAGCATATTCGTAACCGTTACAACCACCATCTTTAGCGGAGACTCGGATACCTTTAGGTTTTCCGTTTTCACCTGTTGCTGTATCTTGTAAAAATGAACTTAAACGTTGTGCTGCTGCTTCTGTCAAACTAATACTCACGGTTGTTCCTCCGTACTATAGATAATGGTTGTTTTTGCTCAAGGAACGATAAATCAATCATCGAAGCGATATTGAAATTACCAAAACTTTAAACTATGTAAAATCCCACTTGCATCGACATTGATGGGGTGTAGAAGCTAGGATTTGATGTTGCCTGTGGTTTCCAGAGGTTGAGACTGGGAATACCTCCAGGGGGCACTGTTACCACATACCGGACACTCGCGATCGCGATAAGAACGGCGTTTAGCAAAGTCCATTCTGATAAAATCGATTGTAAGTAACTGCGACAGTAAAGGCTGACTAAATCCGGTGATTAACTTGATAGCTTCTAAAGCAGTCAGACAAGCTAAAGTACCGGAAACTACACCTAACACTGAAAATGCACGTCTATCCCAATCGGGTTTTTCCGGAAATAGACATGATAGACAGGGAGTGACACCAGGTATAATAGTTGTTAGATAAGCCTCCATCGAATCCATTGCAGCTTCTACCATTGGCTTTCGCCAGCGAACGCAAGCTTCATTCAACAAATTACGCTCGGTAAAGTTATGAGCGCAGTCTAAAGCCATATCGGCTTGCTGTACTAAAGAGTCTACGTTATCCGGATTGATGTAATCGTGAATCGTTTCGATCTCAATATCGGGATTAATAGCTTGTAGGGTTTCCTTAGCTTTAAAAACCCTTGGCTTTCCTACCCAATCGTGAGTCATGAGAATTTGACGATTCATATCATCAAGCCGCAAGTCACCTCCTCTAACCAGGATTAATCGTCCTACGCCTGCAACAGCAAGATAAAGTGCAGCCGTACCGCCTAATCCACCAACACCAGTTACCAAAACCGTAGCTGATTTTAAACGCTTTTGTGCCAATTCACCAAAGTTAGGTAGGGACATTTGACGACTATAGCGTTCCAACTCGGTAGGTGTTAGGTTTACCACTTTATTACCTCCTAATCCGAATCAATTTCTGTCAGCTTAACTACATTTTTTGGCTTCTGGTGAAACACTTTGAAAAGTTTTTCTTGTTGGGGTGTTGATTCTATAAATACCTGATAAGCACTCTCTAATGCTTCGCCATATTTACCTAATCTTTCCTCTTCAGTAAGTTCTGAATTATTCTTATCAATTTCGTGAATAAATTCAGCAAATTTTTGCAGGATATGTAAACGATTTACATTGACAACTTTTTGTTCGTACTGTAAATCGAAAAACTTGAAATAATCTTCTGCATTAACTAATGTCTGGAATTGTTTCAAGCTTTTATTCATTATGCTTGCTCCATCTTTTTCAATTTTTGTTTAAGCTCGTTTAATTCACAATATATTTGATAAGTAGCTTCGGCTACTCCCATAAGATTTTCGTAATCAGTAGGTAAACCTTCCGCCAAATCATGCAAATCCATTTTCATTTGACCAGCTTTACTGTTAAGGCGTTTTATCTTTTTTTTTAACTCTTCAATATTTGTTGTTTCTTCAGTTTGAGCCATAGACATCTCCTTTCGGTGATAGTAAAGAGTGTTTGTAGTTAGTTGAGAGTAGTTAGTTGATAGTTGATGGTTGTTAGTTGATGGTTGTTAGTTGTTAGTTGATGGTTGTTAGTTGATGTTGTACACCCGAACGGTGAAAGTTGATAGTTGATTTATTATCTACTAACCACTAACCACTAACCACTAACCACTAACTACTAACCACTAACCACTAACCACTAACCACTAACCACTAACGAGTAAAAAAATATTTATAGTTCTCCTACTTCGCGGAAACGTGTTGCTAATTCAACGGCTTTTTGTACTAAGCTGTCTCCTTCTTCGGCTAGTTTTTCCAAGGTATTAAACCCAAATCTGTGGACATCGCGCATAGTCTTTTTAACCAGTAACAGACGACCGGAAAATACTAATACCCAGCCGAAACCTTCATGATTTAAATCGGCGACAACTTGGGATAGCAAACCTGTTTCCTGTTCGATACGAATTGCTATTGCGCGGTAAAAAGCATTAATTCGCGATATTGTCATGGGGTCTACATCACCTTCAACCGAAATTTCGCGTTTCTTTTGTTTGCTGACAACGTAGGGTTTAAGAATTAAATCATCCGACCATTTTTTATAAGTTCCGTAAGTATCTAAACCCCGAATTTGTTGAACTAAGGCTTTAATAAAAGCAGAACTTAATACATCGCTAGTTGCACTTCCATTTACACTATTATTGGTGTTCATACAGTTGCATCCTCTTCTAATTCATCTTCAAAGTTACGGTCTTGTTTTTGTAAAGCTTTACGCAACCAAGGTGGGGGACTTCCTTTAAGAGTTTGTAATAACCTGTCTAAAACATCTTTAATTTCATCTTCCTCAGAACGCGCTTTAATTGGAGTCACACCCTTTTTTATTAAGCGAGCAGCAGCGCTACCTCCAATTGTTGAAACGTATACAATAGTGCAATCTTCTAAAGCTTTTAGTTTAGGTACTAATTTATCTTCGTTACCATCTTGTTTTAGTTCGCCGCCGAAGGTAAGAGTTTCTAAAAAGTGATAGCCTTCGTCAGAAATCTCATAAACTTCAATTTCTTTTGCCCATCCAAAATGAGCATTAATATGAACTTTATCGCTTGTCGTAAAAGCTATTTTCATTACAAATAAGCACTCCTTTATATTAGGTCAAAGGGTTACAAAAATGAATTAATAAGCACTAACTAATTACTAGTAAGCACTAACCACTAACCACTAACCACTAACTACTAACTACTAACTCAATGACCGTGTTTTACACTCATTTCCTCTTCTTCTAAAAAGATGTTTCCAATGTCAAATAAAATTTGCATGGTTCCCCGATAACCAACTTTAGTATATTGACCTATACCTAAACGGTCATAAATAGGGATACCCTGGCGATAAAGAGGAATATTAAACTTTCTGGCAATTGTCGAAGTGTGAGAGTTACCAATTAATAAATCCGAACCTTCTACAAGTTGTTCAAAATCTTCTAAGTCACCAATAATAACTTTTTCTACTAGGAGTTTTTCTAGTAAAGGAGAACGTGTAGTAGTAACTGCGGCTTGAATTTCTGCTCCCATTGATTGCAAAAAATTAATAGTTGACCACAGTAAATCCGGTTCTAATGCTAAGGATACTCGCTTGCGACCAAAGAAAAAGTGAGTATCGAGCATAGCGTCTTGTAATTGACGACGTTGCCGACGATATTTATCTGGAACTCTAATACCACTAACATCTGATAGGGCTTGTAAAAAGTTATCTACAGCATCTAGTCCAGTTAGTTCGGTAAATAATTCATAAGGAATAGCAAAGCGCTTATCTAAAATTTCCGCCGCACCCCGCATACTCTCCCCGATGGCAATAGTAAAGGCGGAACTGCCGATTTTACGCAACTGCGCCAAAGTAGTACCGCCGCCGGTTATCGGACTCCATGAATCATCTAGATGACCATCTAATGAAGCAGAAAGATCTGGCACAACAATAGGAACTAATCCAAAAGCAGTAACAATATCTTTGATTTCCTGTAAATCCCCTGGAGTGAAAGCAGAACTTACCAAGAGATTAACTTGATTGGGTCTAATTTCTCCCTTCTCGGGAAGTTCTTGAACCATGCTTTCTACAGCACCAGCATATCCATCTTGCAATGCTCCTTTAAAATCTGGGGAAGAGACTAACAAAATGGGTAACTCGTTTAAATGAGGATGATTTTGACGAAACTCTCGGAGGATTTTTTCCATATCATCCCCTCTTGTTTCCGTCAGCCCCGTAGTACAAAGACCAATAATTTCAGGATTTACCTTTTCCACCAAAGTTAGAATTGCTTGCTCGACATTATCCTCTCCACCCAAAATAGTAGAGACTTCCGTCATCGCCGTAGTGGAAAGAGGAATCGCTTCTCGAAAATGCCTTACCAATATAACTTTAGCGAAAGCCGTACATCCTTGGGAACCGTGCAACAGTGGTATCATACCCTTCAACCCTAAAAAAGCTAAAGTCGCACCCAAAGGCTGACTTTGCTTGAGAGGATTTACTATAACTGGTTTATTTTGAGTCGCTACTATAGCCATTGGAATTAATTAAAAAGGTCAAAGGTCAAAGGTCAAAGCTTTTAAATTAGAATTGGGAATGGAGAATTGGTAATTGGGAATATGTATTTGTTGCGACACGCTCCCACTACCGAAATTTCAAGGTCAAATATAGATAAATAACTCTTCACTGTTCACTGTTAACTGTTCACTGTTAACTGTTCACTGTTCACTGTTCACTGTTAACTGTTCACTGTTAACTGTTCCCAAGGGGCGGGTTGACGTATTTGCTGCCAAACTGGACTGTAGAGGGCTTCGTCTAGTTCTCTTGCCATGTTTACCATGCCGTCGTAACCTGCATAAGCATGATGGCGTTCTTGGTTGATATCTAGAAAGGGAATTCTGGCTTTGAGAGCGGTATATTGATTTCGACCATTAATGATTTACCTGAAGTTGTTAACCCTCATAAACTGTTCAAATCAAACATAATACAAAATAAATTATGTTTGTATTAGACCAATTTTTTAAGCAAAAAAGTAAGCAATCAATGACAGATATACAGGGTAAGGTTTTCAGCGATTTCATTCCACCAGCTACTACTGATGGTTCCTATGGTGGGAAGAAGAAACATGTAGAAGCAACTGAAAACCATCTCAAAATGAAACTAGAACAAGAGCTAACCGCAATTAATCAACGCTTAAAAGCTAGCAAGACTAAAGTTAAAATTCTGATTACAGGTAACGCTGTACAATTACAAGCTACTCTCCCCCTAAAACCTGGTGACACTCACAAGCAAGGAAGATATAGAAAGCAGTACAAAATTAGTTTAGGAATACCAGCTAATTTTGACGGTTTAAAAACTGCTGAAGAAGAAGCTTATGAATTAGGTAAATTAATTGCTCGTCAAACTTTTATTTGGACTGATAAATATTTAGGGTTACAAGCAAATAAAAATAAAGGAATTACTTTTAGAGAATTTTATAACCAATTTGAGAAGCATTATTTTGAGACAAGAAAAAGGACTATAAAAAGTGAAAATACTTTTCAAACTTATACGGACAGATATCGTATTCATTTTTTATGTGATTTAGCTATCAATGAGCAAAATATCAAAAATATTTTAAACCACAAAACAGACCCTCATGCAAGACGTTCCTGCCAGCAAATAGCAAGCTTAATCAATAAAATGCTGAATTTAAATCTTGATTTAACGGGATTTAATTTAAAATACATTCCACAAAAAAGAGATATACCAGATGATAAAACAATAGTTGAATATATTAATGTTTTTGAAAACAGATACAAAACTGTTAAAACAATTAATCACAAAACAAAAGATAATTGGAAGCTTTATAAAATAATTTATGGATTATTAGCTACCTATGGATTACGTCCAAGAGAAATAGTTAATAAACCTGATTTATCCTGGTTATTATCACCTGAAAATAAATTAACTACTTTTAAAGTACATGCCGATAATAAAACTGGTTATAGAGAAGTAATACCGTTTGTTTCTGAGTGGGTAGATTTGTTTGATTTAAAAAATGAAGAAAATATTGAAGCTTTAAAAATCTATTCCGGCTCTTGGAAAACCAGCAATGAACTAAGATATAGAATAATAGTCATTGCTAAAACTTTTCAAAGAAACGGTATCCCTTTTCAACCTTATGATTTACGCCATGCTTGTGCAATTAGGGCACATTTACAAGGAGTTCCAATTAAAGCTGCTGCTGATAACTTAGGACATACAGTTGAGATGCACACTAAAACTTATCAGCGCTGGTTTGGAATGCAAAATAGAATTAAAGCATTTAACCGAGCATCTGAGGAACAAAGTGAGAATGAAAAATTGAAAGATGAACTGACTTTTTATAAAAAGCGTGTTGGAGAGCTTGAGCTTGAAAACGCAAGATTGAAACTGCAACTAGGAGAATATCAAAACTCTTAATCTTACCTAGAATCATTGGATGATTTATCCAATGATTTCAGACAATAATACTACGTAAATATATTTATTTTTAAATACAATGTTAAAATGATGTTATTTCATTAAATAAGAAATAAATAAGCAAATTATTTATGGTTTCATTTTAGTCTTTAACCTTAATTTTGAACTTTGTCACGAGATGGAACCTTAAAAAAATGGGGCGGGCTTTTAACAAGCCCTTCGTTTTTAAACATAGGGACTCGCCCGTTCTGGGTCTCCGACCCAGAACGGGAAGCCCGCCCCATTTTTTTTGCGGAAATTGTAGGTCAATTCCTGATTTTAAGTAATGCTTAAGAAACACATTATATATATTATCTAAAACTTATATATTTCAATAATTTGAGATTGTTTTATATTAATTTCGACCACCAGCAATCAGCATATCTGCTTTGGTTTTGCCAATAACTCGTATCAATTCTTGAGGATTACCTTTAGGCATCATAATGCCGTCTTTACCAAGCAACTTCTGAATTTTGGCTTTATCTTCTTCGGTACTTTTCTTGGTACTGGTAGCAACAACATCCATTCCTAAGTCTTTAGCAGCGGAAATAATTGACCAGCTTTTTACGCCGCCAGTATAAAGTACAACTTTTTTCCCTTTTAATCGAGCGCGATATGGTGCTAATTTTTGATTTAATTTTGCAGTTTCTTCCGCAATCAATTTTTCAGTCCGCTCTTGTAAATCTTTATCTCCCAATTTACTGGCGACATTTCTTAAAAAACGGTTCATATCATCTATACCGTAAAAAGATTCCTCGATATAAGGAATGTTGTAACGCTCTTCCATTTTTCTAGCCATATTAATTAAGGCTTTGGAGCAAATCATTACGTTCAATTTGGCACGGTGAGCGCAAGAAACTTCTTTGTAACGAGCATCTCCAGTAATTTTACTTAATACTCGAATGCCTAATTTTTCTAATAGTGGTGTGACATTCCACATTTCACCAGCAATATTATACTCACCGATAAGATTAATATCGTAAGGAGTTGTGTATTCTGGTTCTCCTGAACGTTTACAACAACACGTTTGCATTATGATTTGGTAAAACTATTTGAGTCTGTTTTTATGAGAGTTTACGGTTATGCTCGCGTTAGTACTCAAGAGCAAGCAGAGGAGTTTGATGCATTAAATCAGCAAGTAGCTAGGTTAAAAGCCGCAGGTGCTACGGAAGTATTGATAGATATTGAATCCGGACGTAGCGATGCTAGAAAGAAGTTTAATCAATTACTTAAGTTAGTTCAGGAGAATCAAGTTGATGAAATTGTCATAACTCGTGTAGACCGTTTGGGTCGGAGCGTTATTACTATTCATAAAGCTATGGAGATTTTTGTTCAGCACAATGTCAATTTAAGGGTCTTAGATGCACCAGTTGACCCTAATAGTCCTTTTGGTTGGTTTAGTATCAATCAAATGTCTGGACTGGCTGAATTTGAATCAAGGCTATTGTCTCAACGGGTAAAACAAGGAAACGAGTATTTTCGACAACAGCTAAAATTCTGCGTTCCCCCATTTGGATATGCTAAAGATGAAAATCATCGCTTGACTCCAAATAAAAATATTCATGAAAAGTCAGGTAAAACTTATTTTGAACTAGGCAAAATTATTATTGATTTGATTTTGTCAATGCGCTCGCTTAAAGATGTTTGCAACTATATTTACACTGAATATGAA
>JBCBPQ010000023.1:0-51034 GCA_039820645.1 Cyanobacteria bacterium J06633_8
ATCATCAGCATGAAAATTATATTAATAAATATTAACTATAATATCGCATAGTTGAATTGATTTACTCTAAAAAATAAATATAGCAGGAATTATATTCAACTTATTGCTGTAGTAGAGGCTTATATGAAATAAATTGAATATAATTCCTGCTATATTTATTTTTTAGAGTAAATCAATTCAACTATGCGATATTATAGTTAATATTTATTAATATAATTTTCATGCTGATGATTTAATATTTTTTTATAAATTCAGTCTTGAGGAAGTGATTCCAAGGTAATGCTGTCATAGTATGAAACATAAGAGTACTGTACCGGAGGTAATTCATATCGATAGTACTCATCTAAGTCAAGAACTGAAGTTAAAAAGTTTTAGGGGTGTAAGGTCTATGCCCTTCAAAATCCTTGTAGTTGATGATGATTTAGGTACTCGTCTATCTATTAGCGACTACCTAGAGCTATCTGGCTACCAAGTAATCACAGCTAACGATGGTCAACAAGGTTTGATTTTGGTGAATAAACATCATCCAGACCTGATTGTGACCGATATCATTATGCCGCAAATGAATGGGTACGAACTTGTGCGTCAGGTGCGTCAACAAGTCCGTTTTCGTTTGTTGCCCGTTATTTTGTTAACAGCAAGAACCCAAACACAAGAAAGAATTTTGGGTTATCAATCTGGATGTGATTTATATTTACCTAAACCTTTTGAACTTGAAGAGTTAGCAGCTGCTATTCATAATCTTTTAGAACGAAGTCAAATTATTCAATCTGAATATAAATCATCATTACAAGAAAATCTTCAAAAAGCTGATTATATTAATGAAACCGAACTTTCCGAACGCCAAATCACTCAATTGCATGAATCTCTTACTAATAGAGAACAAGAAGTTTTAGAGATTTTGACTCATGGATTTTCCAATGCTGAAATAGGCGATCGCCTTCATTTAAGTCCTCGAACTGTAGAAAAATATGTAAGTAGCTTGTTGAGAAAAACTGATACCAGTAATCGAGCCGAGTTAGTACGTTTTGCGATGGAACATAATTTAGTCGATTGACACTCCCCGCCGTGAAGGCACGGAGATTCTTGGTTCACAGAAGAAACTTACCCAGACAGCTTTTCAGCAGCCAAAATAGAGGTTTCATCTCCCCAAGGGTAAACCATTTGTTAACCATAGAAAAATGATGTAGAGACGTTAAATTGTACGTTTCTCTCTACATCTCTCAGTCATTTTGGGTTATTTAACCTTTAGCTTATTAATTTGCAGTTGGTTGAGGAGACGGGGAATTGATTTGATTTATTTGAGCTTTAGATAAAGGTTGCCAATAACTCGCAACCAAGCCAACCATTAACCACCATATGGTATTAACTTGGGGACGATACCATACAGTGTCAACTAAACCGTGACCAAGCATTCCTGCCAAAACAGCAATTCCGCCAATTAACCATAACCCTTCCACATTTCGTTGCAGTCTTAAACGTCGTAACTGTACTAAACCAGAATTAAAAGTAACAACTAGTAGCCAAATAAAACAGAAAAAGCCAATTAAACCAGTTTCCACAGCGATTTCTAGAAAAACGGAATAAGCACTCAAAGCCGTGAAATTAGGACGTTGATAAAGAGGGTAAATTTTATTAAATGCACTATTACCCGGTCCAATACCAATTACCGGACGGTCTTTAATCATTTCTATCGCAGCCATCCAAACATTGATTCGGAAGTTATTACTGCTATCGCCTCTCCCAGCAAAAATACTTAAAACCCTGTCTCGCACGGGCGGGACAAATAATATTGCCAAAGCAGATAGTATTCCCAAACTTCCTAAAAGTATTGGCAGCGACCAAGTACGCCAGAAAGAAGGCATATCAATGCTCCACCAATATACTAATAATACTAAAAGTACTAAAAACGACACTACTAAACCAATCCAACCACCACGGCTAAAAGTAAGCACTAAACAAGCACCATTGACAATAAACATTGTTAATGCTAGAGCTTTAGTAAATCTGCTACGCCATGCGAAAATAGCAATAAAACTGAGAATGAGAGCAGGAAGGATATAGCCAGCAAGTAAATTTGGATTGCCCAAATAACTATATATCCTTGTAGTTTTAGATAAAGATGATGTTGGATCTACCCAAGTCGCTAATGCTTTAGCACCAAAAAACCATTGCCGCAATCCGTTAACGCTAACAATTAAAGATACATGTAGGAAAACAGTAATAAGCCAAGAACGAATGCGAGAAGATTTTAATAACCTGGCACAAAGTGCAAATAGCAGCAAATATAAAGTGAGTTTTGTCCAACCAGCAAATGCTGCTTTCTTTACTGGTGATAGTGAAGTTGCTACAGTCGCAATTCCCCAATAGAAGAACACAAGTATATGTATTGGTGTAATTCCTGTAGCATTAGCATTAGCCGGTTCATCTGAAGCCGTCAGTAACAGCCAGAATCCGACGCAGGCTATGAGTAGTAAACCTATTAAGCCATTAGAAACGAAAGGAGCGAGAATATATACGATGCTTAATAATGCAACTGCGATCTCGTCGCCCCAGCGAAGTAAAATACTAGTCTGCCGCCAAGAGCTTAAAAGTCCTACTAGAACACGGTGTAGGTAGCTGGAGGTAATATATTGCTTCAGGGGAAGGGAAGATAAAGTTAACTGTTGCCAAAAGAAATCCATACAAGTCCAG
This sequence comes from Cyanobacteria bacterium J06633_8, assembly GCA_039820645.1. Taxonomy (GTDB): domain Bacteria; phylum Cyanobacteriota; class Cyanobacteriia; order Cyanobacteriales; family Nostocaceae; genus Rivularia. The sequence continues at coordinate 2,695 of JBCBPQ010000023.1, forward strand.
CCTTAGTCAATTAGCATCAAGCGAAAATCCTGGACTAATAATAATGCGCTTAGCCCAAAAAAAGTAATAATGTAGATTGCATTTAGGAAATAATTAACCTAATTCTTAATTAAATCATTAATATAATTTCCGGTTTTAGTATGGTGGTAATAGTTTTGTATTTAACCATTACCACTTACCTATCAATCATTACAAATAACCTATAATCCGAAAATTTTCCTTCGATGCTAGTTAAAGATTGTTGGGAAAGTAATGAATAACCTCATGGATTATGCATCTGGGGCTGATTCAGTGCTGCCTTGATCTATAGGTAAAGAAAGCACGTAGCGGTATCCCGATTCTGGCGAACCCTGAATTGTGATTTCTCCTCCGTGTAACTCTGCTAACTGACAACTAAGCAACAAACCCAAGGTTTCGCGAGAAACTCCACCAGACTGCGCTTTCTCTTCATTATTTGATGAGTCTACAGCAATTCCGCCAGAATAAAAATTCTCTGTTGTTTGTAAATTATCCTCTCTCGAAGGCATACTATTTACTGTTTCTTTGCTTTGAGAATTCTGATTGAATGCTGAGTTTATGTCCGATGCAAGTTCCATAGAAGATATTTGAGAAAGACGGAAATAGGGATCTACTTCTGTGATTCCTTCTCCTAACCAAGGATGAGAAACCCAAATAGTCAGGTTTAAAGCATCTTCTTTGTAAGAAACATGAATTCTCACAACACTACCCGTTGCAGAAAGTTGAATCACACTGAAAATCAGATGATACAAAATCTGCCGCACTTTATCTTTATCTAAAGGTAAAATACGATTGCGTCCTGGTTCTATGGATAGACGAATATCTTGCTCGCGACGGGTTGCTGCTTCTTCCAAAGTATTGATAGCTTGCTGGCAAAGCATTTCAATATCAACCGGAGCCAGGCTAAGTTCCGTATTCGTGTCATCCATTGCTCCTAACTCAGAAATCTCATTGACTAAGGAAAGCAAATATCTACCGCTATGCTGAATAATTTCTAGATATTCTCTTTGCTTAGTTGTCAAAGGACCATAAATTTCCCGCCCTAGAACACTAGCCATACCTAAGACTGATGTTAAAGGAGTACGTAATTCTTGAGTCAATTGTCCTAAAAGCTGTAATTTCAATTGACTAGTAAAAACTGAGTCTTGGAAAGCTGGAGCGCTAATTTTGATTTCCGAAGTTGTAACTTCTTCGAGTTTATTAGTATTACTAGACGAAACCGTTTTACCTGGAGGGGCTTGCAGCAATCGATTACGTTCGAATTCACTCATGCTCCAACGAGCAATTATTTGTAAAAATTCGATATCTCGAGTTGTGAAATTGCGCGGCATTAAATCCATTACTGCTAATGCGCCCAAACAATGCCCTTGAGCATCAATAAGTGGTACTCCTACATAGGCCCGAATTCCGTACTCCTGTACTAGTTTCCCAGTAACTAGTTCTGTTTTTTCTAATTTATGAGTATCGTTAATCGCTACTATTTGAAAACTTTCTACTACCTGGGTACAAAAAGATTCTTGGCGTGAGAGTTGGCGGGTTTGTGCTAGTTGATTCATTAGTCCCAAGCGGGACAAACCGACAGCGGACTTAAACCAGTGACGTTCGTTATCTATAAAACCCAGAATAGAAATAGGTGCTTCGAGGAAGTGTGCGGCAGTTTGAGTAGCTTCCTCAAAAACTGGGATTGTTTCTGGCTGCCGCAAACCCAACTTCAATAAAGCTTGAAGGCGTTGCTGTTCTAAATTTTCTGGAGTTGCCCAACCATCTTTTTGGGCAAACATTTTGTTTTCAGGCTCTACCATTACCACTGCTACCTTAATTTTTCTTGGAAACTATATTTCATGTAACTTTTATTTCTAAGTCTTTACTATTCATAAGCATTCCCCAAATTCACCTCAGACAAACAGTTTGCTAGATTTTTTTTGATTGCATGGCAAATTCAGACCGATAATTGCATCTTGTCACCCAGTGAACTGCTATGGTGGTGCATCTACTAAGTTGCGGTTATATCTGTTATGCCTTAAGGTTCATAAATAAAATAATTAGCTTCTAACAAAAAACTAAAACTATTATTTATTGGCATATAAAATTGTGCCCGTAGGTCTACTGAATTTTCTAGTAATCATATTTTTTTATAGTGGATACACTGTTGTCTGTATTCATTGGAAAAACTATGAATGGTAATTAGATAAGTGATTGAATAAAGTCAATTTTATTCATAGATAATCAAAATGTTTTGAGTATTTTCATCTACTTTTTATCGTTTTTTTAATTATTAAATATGAAAATAGTTAAAAACTATGCTAATTTTAAAAATGTATAATATAATGCAATTATAGAAGTCGTTTAATTGATTTAATTAAATAAAGTTATTATTTATCGGCTTTTAGGAAATTAGCTATTGTCAAATATCTTCCTCAACAGCACTAAGTGATTAATCGCTAAAAAGACAGCTTAGATAATTATCATAAAGATAAGACAAAATAATATAAAAAATAGCAAAACATCAATGAAATATTAAAGGTTGCTAGATATAAAATTAAATTGATAAATAATTTACACAACCTTCATAATTTTCGTTTGCTGATTTCTAAGTAGTTAGTCATAAATAGATAAGGCAGGTATAAAAAAATAAAGAGGCTGCGAATTATATGAATAATGTAAATGTGAAAATTCCTTTTGTAGACTTAACTTTGCAGCATCAATCAATTCAAAAACAAATGCGGCAAGCGATTGAAGATGTATTGGAACGGGGAGATTTTATTTTAGGTAAAGCATTAAGTGATTTTGAAGCAGAGTTTGCAATCGCCTGCGGTGCGGAATATGGTATTGGAGTTGCTTGTGGAACCGATGCGATCGCACTTGGTTTGCAAGCTTGTAACATTGGTCTTGGCTCAGAGGTTATACTGCCTGCAAATACTTTTGTTGCAACATTAATTGGTGTTTTACGTGCTGGTGCGACACCAGTTTTTGTTGATTGCGACCCAAATACTGCTTTAATAGATTTAGCAGCAGCAGAAAATGCAATTACAGGAAAAACTAAAGCTATTATTCCGGTGCATTTGTACGGTCAGGTAGTATCTCCTCAAGAATTAATCAATTTTGCCCACAGGCATGATTTAATGATTTTTGAAGATGCAGCACAAGCCCATTTAGCCCATAGAGATGGATACAAAGCAGGTTCTTTGGGAATAGCAGCAGCTTATAGTTTTTATCCTAGTAAAAATTTGGGTGCATTCGGTGATGGTGGAATATTAGTTACAAAAGACACAGAAGTAGCACAGAAAATGGTGCGCTTGCGGAATTATGGTGCATCGAAAAAATATTTCCACGTTGAAGCGGGAACAAATAGTCGTTTAGATACTCTACAAGCAGCAGTGCTGCATCAAAAGCTGCCCCATTTAGCAGGGTGGAATGCCAATCGCCTGAAAATAGCTATGCAGTACGATAGCGAACTAGCACCTTTGAAACCAATGGGAATTACTCCCATAGAAAATCAAAGTGGCGACGGGCATGTTTATCATCTTTATGTAATAAAAGTAGATGAATCCTGTTCTTTACGAAGGGAAGAAATCCAGGAAAAACTTGCTGTATTGGGAATCCAGACAGGAATTCACTATCCGATTCCCTGCCATCTCCAACCTGCTTTCAGCGATTTGTGCTATAAAATGGGAGACTTTCCTCATTCTGAAAAGCTAGCAAAACAAATACTATCTTTACCTATGTATCCTGGTTTAACCAGCAGTCAAGTTAAGGAAGTAGTAGCTGTGATTGCATCATTGATTAGCGAAAAGCAAGGCAAGCTTCTGCATATTTAGAAGCTAATTTCATTGTTTAAAGTATATCGGATATAAATTGCCATCAAACATTTCATAATGAGAGTTTAGAGGAAATTAGGCTTCAAATCCAATAAGTTGTTTCGATAAAATTTTTATAGAATCCTATATCTGAAAAATTGAATACAAGCAAATGTATCCATAAATTGATTTAACTTATACGAAGCCTAACTTTGTCAGATATTTAGAGCTATACAAATCCGATGTCAAAATCATAAATAGATTTGAAGATACCACTTTTTATCTAACTTTAGAATATGAATTAACTTAAATTATGTTAACTCAGCACCAAGTAAAACGTTCAATTTCACCACAAATATTTAATTTGGCAATACTAGGTATACTAGTTTTGCTGTATGCTCCTTTAATGCATTATTGGTACGATGGGTGGATAAGCAAAAATATAAGTACGGAACATGAATATTTTAGTCACGGTATTATTGGTTTTCCATTTGCGGCTTATCTAGTTTGGATGAATCGCAAACAATGGGTAAGACTACCAGATAAAACTCATGTGCTTGGTGCCATATTATTAGCATTAGGAGCAGTTTTCTATGTGAGCGGTGTTAGTGAATGGGTAAATCTTTCTTTGCCTGTAATACTAACTGGATTGTGTTTGTGGTTGAAAGGAATTAAAGGTTTTAAATTACAGAGTTTTCCTTTACTACTAGTTTTGTTGGCAACTCCTAATTCTGTACCTTACTTAATTGCACCCTTTACTTTACCTTTGCAAAGCTTCATTGCTGGAACTGCTGGGTTTATTCTCAATCAATTTGGTTTGCCTGTAGTTGTGGATGGAATTAATATATACGCAAGAGGGCGAATAGTAGAAGTTGCACCATATTGTGCTGGTTTGAAAATGCTGTTTACTACTATTTATGTTGGCTTAATTTTGCTTTTTTGGACTGATACTTTATCTTCTAAACGTAAAAGTAGTTGGTTTATATTCATAGCAGTAATTATCAGCGTTACCGCCAATATTATTCGCAATACTTTATTAACCTTTTTTCACGCTACCGGACAAGATGGTGCTTTTCATTGGCTGCATGACAGTTGGGGTGGAGACCTCTATTCTGCTTGCATGTTGCTAGTATTAATACCAGTAATTAACTGGATTGATAGCTATTTTTCCGAAAGCCCCGTTGGGGATTCAGTTGGTGAGGAAGGGTAACTTATCTGCCGTCAATAGATAACAATATGTACAGGACTGTTGAAACTACTGAACTCAGTTAGCCGGTATAAAAAGTACAATTTTGTCTTTTGTAGTTAATATTTCATTCAATGATTTCTCTTCCCCGTTTTTTTAAAAAGCGTCAGTTCTTGCAAATAGCAGCACTTATATTATTAGTGCTGTTACTGGCGATAGGGGCACTACCAGGATACCTCGGGGGCAAATGGCAATGGAAACAGCCACCACCCATTATCAACCTTGGGGAAATAAAAAAGTTGCGTAAAACAGGTTTAGCAATACCTGAGTGGAAAATTACTCAACAACAGGAGCAGATGCTGGGTTCTGGTAAATGGTCTTTGCAAATTATGGAAAAAGACGCTGGAAAGCAAACGGCTATATTGCTTTTGTTGCCTCAAAATGGTCCCAAAGACCAACCCCAGGTTGAATGGACGGAAATTAATAGTTGGGGAAGAATGCAGTGGGGAGAGTGGCAGGTTGCTCAGTATAGGGAGGCTGAGTTCGCTGTTAAACAGCCACAGATCAAAGAAAAAACAAAGGTGAAGGCAAGATTTTTCCGTGCCCATAGCAAAAAACAAACTTTTGCAGCTTTGCAATGGTACTCAATGCCCAACGGCGGTCATTTTTCCCCTTTAAATTGGTTCTGGGCAGACCAGTTTGCACAGTGGCACAAGCAGCGCGTTCCCTGGATTGCTGTTAGCTTATTTGTTCCAATGGAGCCTTTAGGAGAAGTCGAAAACACCTGGGAACAAGTGAAGTCTATTGGTGAAGCAGTGCAAACTAGATTGTTTAATTTTAATTCTTGAATAAAATCTGGATATTTTTTTTGTTTTAACAGTATTTTCGACAATAGAGGGTGAAACAAAGTATAAAATAATATATAAATAATAGATAATTTAAGTATTTTATAAAGGGGCATTTTTCCATTTTTACGCCTTCGATCGGCAATTGTGAACCACAGATGTTTATAGCTCGATTACTTCATATGCGTGCATTTAATGCCTTTTGTGTTGCTAGTCTTCAAATAAGTGTTTTTTTAGCAACAGCTTCCCAACCTATTTTTGCTCAGATACCGCAAAAACAACGACTTCAACAACTAGATTCAGTCGAACCACTTTTAGCACCTCCACCCGAGCAGGAGTTTCTATCTCCCTCTCCCTTGAAGGAGAATGGAGAAATTTCGCCTCAATTCACTAGATATCTTCTAGGAACAGGCGATGTAATCGGCATAGTTGTAGAATCACCCGAAGGTCGCTATCGTTTAGGAACGGGAGATGCAATTACTGTGATAGTACAGCGTTTCCCCGATTTGAGCTTTCAAGCATCGATTAATCGCCAAGGAAACGTTATAGTACCTTTAGCTGGAACTGTATCGCTCCAAGGTTTAACCTTAGAACAAGCTCAAGCAAAAATTCGTAGTGTCTTGAATCGTTTTGTTGTTGAACCAAGCGTTACTTTAGCATTAGTCGCACAACGTCCTCCTTTAAATTTTCAAGCGTCAGTAGATATAGAAGGTAATATCGCAGTACCTAGATTAGGAAAGATTTCGGTAAAAGGTTTAACTTTAGAAGAAGCACAAGAAAAAATTCGTTTGGGTTTAGAGCCTATTCAAGTAGATCCGGTTGTCACCGTTTCTTTATTGTCACTGCGACCAATTCAAGTAAATGTAGCCGGAGAAATTACTAGACCTGGAGTTTATCCTGTTAATCCAGCATTGCCCCGCATTCTTGATGTGTTGCAGACTGCTGGAGGATCAACTCAAACAGCAGATTTACGACAAATTCAGGTACGTCGCAAGCTCATAGATGGTTCAGTAGTCTCGCAAAATGTAGACTTCTATACTCCCTTGCTTTCCGGGGGAAGTTTCCCCTCTTTACGCTTACAAGACGGGGACTCAATAATCATTCCGCGCCGTGAAGTAGCTATGGATGATGGTTATGACCGTAACGTCGTTTCACGTTCAACTTTAGCACAGCCTGTAATTAGAGTTCGTGTCTTAAATTATGCGGCTGGGGGAATAATTACTCAAAATTTACCGAATGGCAGTAATTTTATTGATGCTTTGGGAAGTGTAAGTATTCCTCGCTCCGATCTAAAAGATATTGCTTTAGTACGCTTCGATCCCGAACAAGGCAGAGCAGTAACCCAGAAACTAAACGCCAAAAAGGCATTTAGAGGAGATTCTTCTCAAAACGTGGCACTGCAAGACAATGATGTAATAGTTGTCGGTCGAAACTTACTTGGTAAAATTACCAACGTTCTTTCAAATGTTACCAGACCTTTTATTGATGTTCAGTCTTTTGTTCGCTTTTTTGAAGCCTTCACTTTTTAAATATCAATATAAATTAACTTTTATATCTCCTTTATCCTGTAAATTCTGTTTGTATCCAAATTTGCCATGACTCCACCAATTGTTAAGCGCTATCTAATTGCTTTTGATAAATACAAATGGATAGGATTAGCGAGTTTTGGTCTAGTTGTTGCGGGTTCAACTATATTAGCCGTACAACCAGAACCACCACGCAAATTTGTTGCTAATGGTGCCTTAGCTTACACTAGTCCGCCGGTTAGCTTTTCGGCCACTGGTAGTGAAATTCAGCAAAAAGGTTTGGCATTATCAAAAGAGGTTTTAACACAAGACAAAATAATCGAAGCCGTAGCAGAAAAAGTCAATGTAAAACCAAAAAAAATTGGTAAAAATCTTTCGGTAAGCGTCCCTGAAGTTGGAATGGACGGTCAGTTAAGTGCTGGTGCGATCGTTATTAAATATCTAGATACGGAAGGTAAAAGAGCGCAACAAATAGTGTTTGCTTTAATGCAAGCAATGGTGCAATTGAGTGGAGATATTAACAGCGGCAGATTGCAAAAGATTATTGATAAAATTGAAGAAAGGCTACCAAAAGTTAGTCAGGAATTGCAAGAGGCTGAGAAGAAACTCGAACAATACGATAAGATAGAGCGTCCGGCAATTCTGGCCGCTGAAAATGGCAGTTTACTTAACGGTATCACCAGTAGCCAAAATCAACAAAGGCAAATTAAACTGGCTATTTCTGGTATTGATGCCCAGATTCGTAGTTTGCAACAAAGATTAGGATTAAGCGCTCAACAAGCATATACTTCTTCAGCTTTAAGCGCAGATCCAATTATCGCCAATTTACGCAGCCAAATTTATCAAGTTGAATCCCAGATGGAGGTTTTGAGAAAAGACTTACGTCCAACTCACCCGACTATGATTCAGTTTGAACGTCAAAAACAAGCTTACGAACGACTGCTACAAGAACGGGCTGCTGAAGTCGTTGGTGGTGGTGGTAACGCTGCTCCCCTTCCCAATGTTTCCGGAGTCCGCGCTCAAAGCAATTTAGATCCGGCACGACAGCAATTAGCAAATCAATTAGTAGCTCTACAAACTCAACGGGAAACTTTACAAAGACAATTAATTGATTTGGTGCAAGAACAAGCTAGACTCCAGCGAAATTACGCTCTAATACCTAATAAGCAATTAGAACGTTCTCGCTTATTGCAGCAGGTAAATTTAAAAAAAGTAGTCTACGATCAGATGCAAGCAAAGTTAGCAGATGCTAAAACCGCAGAAGCAGAAACTGTAAGTACTTTAGCGATTACTCAACCGCCAGTAGTTATAGCGCAACCAACCTCTTCTCAAAGTATACCTGTAACTTTAGGCATAGGTGGTTTCTTAGGCTTATTAATTGGCGGTGGTGTTATCTTTTTACTAGGTTCTTTGGAAGGTACTTTCAAAACAAAAGAAGATATTCGCAATGCACTCAAACAGCGAGAAGTTTTGCTGCTTGCAGAATTGCCTATAATGTCAGTTGAAGAAACAGACGAAGAGCTTGTTCCGGTAGTACTTTCTGCCGAATCTCCTTACATGGAAATTTTAGAAAAATTCCGTTCTAACCTGCGTCGGATTGGCGGTAGAAAAGTCAAAGTTGTACTGATTACAAGTACTGGTAGTTTAGAAGGTAAAACTACAAGTACTTATAACTTGGGAATAGCTTCCGCTCGTGCGGGTAAACGAACATTAATTATCGAAACAGATTTAAGATCGCAATCTCGTTGTGAATCCTTGAATGTAAAACTCGATCCAGATGCCAGCCTCGAACCGTTGCGCTACTATGGCAGCAGCGAATGCATTCGCCTTGTTCCAGATATAGAAAACTTATACATCGTACCAAGTCCCGGACCCTTACGTCAATCAGCAGCAGTTTTAGAATCTAGCGAACTCAGGAGACTAATGGAAGATAGTAGAGAACGTTTTGATTTAGTAATTTTAGATACAACTCCTTTAGGTTTATCAAATGATGCTTTGCTTATTCACCCTTATAGCGACGGTATGATTATGGTAACTCGACCAAATTACACCCAGGCAAATATATTAGGTGAAGCTATTGACGAATTAGTTGAGTCTGAGATGGGTTTATTAGGGGCAGTTATCAATGGTGCTGATATAAATCTGAGCATTGAAGAACCAACATCTCATTTTGAAGAAGAAGCAAATGAAATAGAAGCAAATAAAATTTTATATCCCGAAGAAGAAGAGTATTCAACGGGAGTTCATCGGAATTAAGGAAAAGGGCTGACAAAGACAAGATAATTATTAACTTCTTACTTTAGTTAATAATCATCATTAAATAAACCGAGCAATGGACCTAAAATTAATCCAAATACAAATCCACCGATGTGCGCCCAATAAGCAACTCCACCTGTTTCCGTAGTCATATTAGCGGCTCTTTGTAAATCAGCAAGACCAGATACAACATTCTGGAAAATATAAACTCCTATTAGCACCCATGCTGGAACTCTAAGAGTAGTTATAAAAATACCTAAGAAAATAAGAGTTCTAACTAAAGCTTGGGGGAAACGAATAAGGTAGGCACCTAATATTCCAGAAATCGCGCCAGAAGCACCTAATGAAGGGATGGTAGAATCCATACCAATGAACCATTGGCATAAAGCAGCTAAAGCACCGCAAGCTAAGTAAAAAATTATATATTTGAAATGACCTAAACGATCTTCAATATTGTTACCAAAAACCCAAAGAAATACCATATTAGAAATAAGGTGCCACCAACCACCATGTAAAAATTGCGATGTGAACAAAGTCGCCCATTCAGGTACCGGTTGATTAATTACCCCACCAGCAAAGCTAACACTTAACTGTTGTGGTATAACTGCATACAGTTGAAAAAATTGCTCTAACTCTACATTTGAGAGCCTAAATTCGTGAAGAAACACTAAAACATTAATGCCAATCAAACCGTAGGTTACAAAAGGAGTGATTCGCGTTGGGTTTTCGTCGTATAGAGGAAACACTGATGTTTTCTGTTGTGGTTAACAACTGCACTATAACCTGTAGGGCTTACAGTTGCTAAGTATAGAGTATTTCAACCGGCCAATATTTAATTAAATATCGAAAATTGGGGATGGATAGACAAGAAGAAAAATATAAACTCCTCACTCAGGGCTTCTAATCCCTTACTCCTAACTACCAAGATTCATCGGTCGATTTATCGTTAAATAAACCTAATATTGGACCGAGGATTGCTCCCACCACAAAACCCCCAGCATGTGCCCAGTAAGCAATTCCACCACTTTCCATACCTATATTAGTAGGCATTCCTAAACTAGAAAGACCATAAAAAGCTTGCTGGATAAACCAAAATCCTAAAAAGAAGTATGCAGGTACTCGGAAAGTCGGAAAAAATATGCCCAAGGGTATAACACCAATAATTTCTGCTTTAGGAAAACGGATAATGTAAGCCCCCATTACACCAGCGATGGCACCACTAGCGCCCAAAGAAGGAATAGTGGAACCTTGGGAAAAATACCATTGAGCTAAAGATGCCAAAACACCGCAAGCTAAGTAAAAAAATAAATATTTTATGTAGCCTAATTTTTCTTCAACGTTATTACCAAAAATCCATAAAAATAGCATATTGCCTCCCAAGTGCAGTAAACCACCATGCAAAAACTGGGAAGTAATCAAAGTTAACCATTCGGGAACGGGTTGATTTACCGCAATTCCCTCAAAACTGTAACTTAATTCTCGGGGTACTACGGCAAATAAACGAAGAAACCCATCTAAAAACTGGGGGGGTAAACTCGATTCGTACAGAAAAGCTAAGACATTGACGGCAATTAGTCCATAAGTAACATAAGGTGTGATGGAAATCGGATTATTGTCTCTAATTGGAACCACGGCAGTTTTCCCGATTTTAAAGCTGTTTCTCATTACATTACCGAACTTTGACAATAAGCGCTTCTAACTTACGATTGACATCTTTATAGAGAATTTTCCTGCATTAGGTCAGTTATTTTACTGCTTTTCTTCAATTACATCGGTATTGTTATCAAGTTAATCTTTAGGATTTTAGTTGATTCAAAATTAGAGATGCATAAATCTTTTATGGAGAATGGGAACTAAAAGAAAAATGTTCCCACTACATAGATTCAAACAAGTTTTAACTTGAAGTTTAATTTTTCTTAGAGCTAGTTATCATTCACTGTCCCCCTTTTTTTATATGGAAACTATTCAAACTAATACACGTAGAACTAAATGTATAAATGCGTTTATTCAACAGCGACAAAGATTTGGTATCAGAATCGAACGCGATCGAGAAAATCTAGAAGCTTGTAAACTAGCACTTATTAATTTAAAAAATTACGAATCTGAATTTGCTGCCAGTAGTGTTAATGCTATTTCTGTTAAGCGTTTGAAAGAAATTGATTTTGAATTAATCAATCGGATTGATAATTTATTAAATGTACTTGAAAAACTGCACTACCGTTGTACTCGAAATACGATAAATATTGGGGTTGTTGGTTATGCTCGGCAAGGTAAAAGCCTCTTGTTGCAAAGTTTAACCGGACTTAATAATCAACTTATTCCCGATGGTAGTGAGGGTTACTGTACGGGTACATTAAGCAAAATTTTTCATCAACCTGGATTACAAAAAGCAACAGCTAAGGTAAATTTCTATTCACCAACAGAATTCCAGGCTCAAGTGCTTGCTCCTTATTACGAAACCTTGGGTTTAGATAAAAAAACTGTGACTGTTGAAGAATTTGCTCGGACTCCTCCCCCTTCTCTACCTTTGAATAAGAAAGATAGTGAATTTGACAAAGCTAGATACGGTCATCTGCGTAAAGATTATTATTCCAACATCAATAAATATCGCCATTTACTTGAATCTCCGCCTATAGAAATTAATGAATCCGAAATTTCACGATATATTACCCAAGATGCTACCGATGAAAACGGCGATAAAATTGTTAACTATTTAGCAGTTAAAGAAGTTGACATATTTTGTTCTTTTCCCTACAAAGATATAGGTCAGATTTCTCTATTAGATTTACCAGGTTTGGGAGATACCAATTTAATCGAAGCAAAACGATTAATTAAAATTCTCTCAGAAGAAGCCGATATTATCTTATTTGTTCGCAGACCAGAACCTAATGCGGTTTGGGGGGAAGCACATCTAAAACTTTATCAAATTGCTCGCGATGCTTTATCCAATTTTCCTGTTTCCAAATGTTCTTTTATGATTCTCAACCGCACCAGAGATGGTGTGGAAGGTGGTGATAACAGTTATCGTTGCCGGAAATTACAAGCAGAATTAAAAGAAACACCAATCCGGGTTGCAAAGTGTATTGTTGCCGATTGTTCCAATTCTCAAGAGGTTGTAAATGAAGTGTTAGAGCCAATTCTCAATTATTTAGTTGGGAATGTAGAGTCAATTGAAAAGGAATATAGACAGCAGTACGAACAAAAATTAAAGGAACTTCATCGAAATATTACTATTGAGTTAGATAAAGCTAGTTGTAGTTTGGCTTTAACAAGATATGGTGATGAAGATTTATTGTTTGAACAACTTTTTGAAAAGTTTTGGCGAAAATTAACAAATGACTTAGAAAATTTACTCGCAGAATTAAAAGAAAATCAATATAATTTAGATCAAGAATTTGCAGAAAAAGTTAAAAATGTAATTCAACAATGTCGAACAAACAAGATAATTCCTACAACCTGTGAAGAAATTGCCGAACGTCGGCATTTTTTTGGGTCTTATGATACTGCTTATAACGATTTTTTACACGAAATTCGCACTAATTTTTTAAGCAATTTTATATCTTTGGATAAACAAATGCAGCTTTCATTGGAAAATCGCAAAAAATCAGCCGTAAAAATTATCAAATCCCATTTGGGAGAAATAGCAAGTTCTCAAGAAATAGATTTTCTCCAAGTTATATATAATCTTCTTCCCGATAATGCTAACAATCTCAAATTGGCTTTTCAAAAGCTGTATGATTTCGATGTTTCTAATGCAGGAAGGATAATACGCCTCCTTAGAATTAATATAGATAAACTCAAACCAGATAATAGCAAGTTATCTGTATCGGAAGCTATTAACTTGTCAGAAAAACAAGCAAAAAATGAATTTCATATTGAAAAACAAATTTTAAATTTACTACATAAACTACATCAACAAGCAATAGATATCTCCGAGCAAGCCTTAAATCAAATTCTTTGCGAACCTGCTACTGATGCTTATTTCATGCTTGAAGAATTTGTCGATCGAGTTCTTCGTACCAAAGATGCACAATTAGAATGGCGAATTTTTCTTCGTAAAGAATCGAGCAAAGTATGGTCGGAATTTAGAGAAATTGACCAGCGCCTTCAACAACGGCAGACTTTGATCGCATTAGTCGAACGTGCAAAAGAGGTAAATGGTTTGTTATTTAAATAACGTAGAGGGCAAAATTAAAAAGTTAAGAGTTATAAACTATAACTCTTAACTTTAACTTGAGAATTGATGTTGAATTTTTACAAATCTACTTGAGTCGTGCGAATGTCTTCTAAAAGACCACCACAAGCATCAACAAGCAAATTTACAACTTGGTTGAAGCCTTCCGTTCCCCCATAATAGGGGTCTGGAACTTCTTTCAGAGAATGAGTGCGACAATAGTCGCACATCAAGCGAACTTTATCTTGATATTCTCCACTTGAATCCATTGAAAGAATATCGCCATAGTTCTGCTTATCCATAGCCAAAATCAAATCGAAATTTTCAAAATCGGATGATTCAAAGGCTCGTGCATTTCCGCGAAGTTTTATTCCTAAAAGATTATTCGCAGCAGCACTCATACGAGAATCAGGCGAACTACCGATGTGATAGCTTGATGTTCCGGCAGAATCACAGCTGATAGAATTATTTAAACCAGCTTTGTCTACCAAGTGATTCATCACATTTTCTGCGGTTGGCGAACGACAAATGTTACCCAAGCAGACAAATAACAGCTTATAAGCCATAATTTAGCATTATCCCGTCCAAAGTTTTGCAGTTTCTAGCATATAAGAATGCCGATGCAAGCTTCGATCAAAATCCGGGAAGTTCTAACCCACTAGTCAAATCTTCCATGCGATCGCGCATGGTAGCAGTGGACTTATTGTAAGCATCTGTCATTGCTGCGGTAACTAAGTCAGAAAGAACTTCTGCTCCTTCGTTCATCGCATCGGGAGAAATTTCTACTCTTTTGGGTTCTTGGTTACCACTAAGAATTACTTTTACCATTCCACCACCAGATTCTCCCTGAATTTCCATTTGCTCCAATTCTTCTTGGAGTTGCTTGGCTCCTTCTTGAACCTGCTGAGCTTTTTTGAAGGCTTCAGCTAATTCCTTCATTTTTCCTAAACCAAAGCCAAATCCTTGTCCTTGTCCTTTTCCCGTCATAATAAATAGTCAGCGTGTGCTTTCAATAACAAATCAAATTCAATTATAGATGCGTCGTGTAATTTGATAGTTTTTTATCTTGGGGTAATGCACAGGGGTTGCATGGCGGAAATTGAATATTCAAGATTTTTGATTATATTTTAATAAAAAAACTCAGTCAATCTGGTCAAAAACTAGTCGCACAGAAGCTCACGCCTACTCCTCAAAGAGAGGCGTGAGAACGTCAGATCAACAATCTATCTATATTCATTCTTCTGGAATCGCCCAGGTTCAATTAAGCAGCTTGGAATTCTCCTAGCATTTTTACTTCTGGGTGTAATGCAATTGACCAGCGTTCTTGTACTTGATGCTGGACATGATGAATGAGATTAAAAACATCGTTGGCAGTAGCTCCTCCGCAGTTAACAATAAAATTAGCGTGAAGTTCTGCTACTTGCGCTTTTCCGATTTTAAACCCTTTAAGACCAGCTTCTTCAATTAACCTGCCCGCAGAATGAGGTTTAGGATTACGGAATACGCTGCCGCAACTAGGTAAATGGTAAGGTTGAGTGGCTAGCCGATGTTTCTTGTGTTGCTTAGTTGTTGCTGTTACTTCGGCTGGATCTGCACCCGGCTGAAGCTGTAAAGTTGCTTGAGTAACTATTAAGTTACTTCCTTGCAGTACGGAAGTACGATAGCTGTAGTTTAATTCTTCGCGAGTCATAGTTTGCAGAGTACCGTCAGGAGTTAGTACCTCGATGCTGACTAAGATATCTGCAATACAGCTATTGTGTGCCCCAGCATTCATGACTACAGCACCACCAATGGTTCCGGGAATGCCAATTGCCCATTCAAAACCTTCCCAACCACGTTCGGCAATAGCCCATGCTAAAGCAGGAATTGATTCCCCAGCAGCAAATGTAGCTCTACCAGTCTCAGGATCGTAATCACTATAACGCATATGACGAGTAGCGATAACCAAACCGTTTATCCCGTTATCGCTTACCAATAAGTTAGAACCAGCACCAAGTACTGTTATTGGTAGCTCGTTTTCTTTAGCATATTCTACGCTGGCTTGCAAAGATTTATTAGAGCGTGGAGCAACATACCATTGGGCTGGGCCACCAACCCTGTAAGATGTGTAGGAAGATAAAGAAACTTGGGGTTTTATAATGCAGTCATTACCGTTCAAAGGAATTCCTTCTTTATTTCCGTCCGCTTTCATTTCTTTATGATTAGTGCTAACTTTAGAAACTTTACAGACATTATCAGCCGCCTGGGAAATGGTCATATTTACCAGAATTCAATAGATTTTAACGCGATACTACCGTAATCATACGGCTTTCCAGTTTAACAATTAACTAATTGTCCGACATAGACAATATTTAAGGGGACAATTATAATACATATGTATTATAATAACCCACATCAGGTCGGAAAGTTTTTCCTGTTAGGATGTGGCTTGTGCTGGTTGGTTTATAGATTCGATAATTTGAGGAATTGTCTGGTTCAAGTTTCCTGCACCTAGGAATAATGCTAAATCTCCTGGACGCAAGTTTTGCTCTAAGTATTCCCGAATGTCGGCTAGAGTTGGCTGATATTCTACATTAGAGTGGTTTTTGGCAACTTCTGCGGCCAATTTTTCACCACTAATCAAGCCAGTATCTGGTTCTCCGGCGCTGTAGATATCAGTTAGAACTACTAAATCCGCATGACTGAAAGATGTCGCAAATTCAGCCAAAAATGCTTGGGTACGGCTATAACGATGTGGTTGAAATATTGCAACAACTCGTTGACCCGGTCTTGCTTGCAATCTTGCAGCAGCTAGAGTTGCACTTAACTCACTAGGATGATGTGCGTAGTCATCTATAAATGTAATACCGTCAACTTCTCCGCGAAACTCGAAGCGTCTTCGAGCACCTTCAAAAGTAGCTAAACCTCTGGCTATTTCGCCGAATTCTAATCCTAATGCTCTACCAATCGCTACTGCTGCTAAGGCATTACTTAAGTTATGATGACCTAATACACTTAAGTTTAATACTCCCAAGGCAATACCTTTTTCCCAAACTAAAGATGTGGTACCGTCGGCGCGATAATCAATATTGGTAGCATAATAGTCTGCACCGCTTTCTGAATTAAGACTATAGCTGATATGAGGTTGGAAGCGCTCGCGTACTGTTTCGCAATCAATACAAGCTACTAAAGTTTTACATTGACTTGTAAATCTTTGAAAAATATCTACTACTTCATCCAATGTATCGTAGTGGTCTGGATGATCCAACTCTATATTGGTAATAATACCAATTTCCGGAGAATGCTTTACCAAAGAACCGTCCGATTCATCAGCTTCGGCAACTAAATAAGGACTTTGCCCCAAACGAGCATTACCTTCCCAAGCTTTCACTTCGCCACCAACAACAATTGTAGGGTCTACACCAGCTTGTAAGAGCATATAGCCAATCATACTGCTAGTAGTAGTCTTGCCATGAGTTCCAGCAACAGCAATACTATTGTACTGAGATATTAATGCTGCCAAGATATCAGAACGATGGAAAATTGGGCAGCCACTTTCTAATGCTGCTTTATATTCTGCATTCGAGGCATTAATTGCTGTAGAACAAACTACTTGAGGTGTAGATGCTTCGCTAACACCTTTCAATTGTTCTTCTTGTAAATCTCGATCAAAAAATTTCAGATTCGCTGCTTCTTGTTTACCAAAAAAATTAACTCCAATTGATTCTAGTTTGTGAGTAATATGATTTGGGCGAACGTCTGAACCACTAACCTGAAATCCCTTTCGAGCAAGTATGTATGCCAAAGCCGACATACCTATACCGCCTACACCAATGAAATGAAATGGTCTACCGTTAAAATCTACTGCACTTACCATCTTATTTTCCTCTGACACCACACCACACCATTTACACTATTAACACGCACGTATCGTAACGATAAATATTGGTACTGAGATAAACCCTGTATCTTTTATTTCATATTAAAAATTGAATTTGTTGCATTTATTTTTGTTGTTCAGAAAGATTTTAACCCCGGATGGCATTTTTTTTCTCTTTCCAAACTATTATTATGTTTCTTCTGAGAATAGAAGTACAATCTGGAAATAAGTAATTGTAATTCAAAATACATCATTGTCAATAAACAAAGGTGATTGCTTACAATACTACCCGCTTTAGTGAAAGAAGATTTGAGCCTAGCAAAAATTCAAAGTATGAATTTCGGAAAACTGTTTTTTTCAGATTGTGTATCTCGAATAACATTAATATGATATGACCTCAAAAGTAACTGGTACTGAAGAACCGTTTAGTTTACGTATAGATGATATTTAGGTCTCCCGTTTTAAATCAACTTATAACCCGCGCTATGGTTGAGTGAAAATTAGGATATAGATTTTACTTGTTATAAGCCTAAAAATCATATTGCCTTTCTTCCATCCAAAACTGATAGCAAACAATTAATTTTACAAATTTAGTGCTACCATCGCTCCTTGTACCCAAATACCATTACCGTTAAGCTATTAGTTAGAATCTTTTCTAACTCTGGCTTCGCTATATTAAAGCGCTCAGAATTAACACAGTTGTGTAATTTACCGGTCTGGCATCTAGATTCTCAAGTGGTGTGAATATAACTCAATCCGACTCGATCTGCAAGCAGCTTAAGCAACAACCGAGCAATCATCTAAATACCATGTACCGGCAATTAATACATACCTCTTCAGAAAGAGTTTCGTCAAGTAACATTGGTAACTTATGTTCAATTGCCTACTTTAAACGTATTTGAGTTACCGAAGTACTCCTAAAATGCAGGGGCAGGCTTTAAAACAAATTAACCAGTGTAGTTTTGAGCATCTTCGATAAACTAAGCCTGCCCGGGATCCCCAAAAAATTTTTTGGGGTGCCCCTGCCCCTTTTTCTAAGATTAGAGAAAGGCGGCCCATTTTTTTACAGAGGAATTGTGACAGAATTTTTGAGAACTCATATCGCTTATCTCGGTGTTTCTGGCAGCTAATCGGGACAAATTATCAACTTTTTTTGTGAATCTAACGCTCTATAGTTATTAATACTCCCCCCTTTGCGATATGATCGAGGTCATAAATAAGCACTGTTTAGACATAAATACAGAGGGCAAGACCTGTGGTTAGAGTTGCAATTAATGGTTTCGGTCGCATCGGACGTAACTTTATGCGTTGTTGGATGACTAGAGAAAATAGTAATCTTGAACTAGTTGCTATTAACGATACCTCAGACCCCAGAACCAATGCTCATTTGCTAACGTATGACACCATGCTTGGCAATTTAAAAGATGCTGACATTTCTGCTGATGATAATTCCATTACAGTAAATGGCAAAACAATAAAATGTGTATCTGACCGTAATCCGGAAAACTTGCCCTGGAAAGAATGGGATATTGATTTAATTATCGAATCAACAGGGGTGTTTGTTACTGAGGAGGGAGCAAAAAAGCACATTAAAGCTGGAGCTAAAAAGGTCTTAATTACTGCTCCTGGGAAGGGTGGTAATGTCGGTACTTACGTAATAGGTGTAAACCATCATGATTACGATCCAAGCAAGCATGACGTGGTTAGTAATGCAAGCTGTACCACTAATTGCTTGGCTCCCGTAGCTAAAGTATTAGATGAGAAATTTGGTATCATCAAAGGTACCATGACTACTACTCACAGCTACACTGGTGACCAACGCTTGCTTGATGCTTCTCACCGAGATGTACGACGAGCAAGAGCGGCGGCAATGAATATTGTACCGACCTCTACTGGTGCTGCAAAAGCAGTAGCATTAGTATTACCAGCGCTTAAAGGCAAGCTGAATGGTGTAGCATTGCGCGTACCGACTCCTAATGTTTCGATGGTAGATTTTGTAGTTCAAGTTGAGAAGCCTACCATTGCTGAAGAAGTTAACCAAGCTTTTAAAAATGCTGCTGAAAACGAATTAAAAGGTGTTTTGGGTTATAGCGATTTACCTTTGGTTTCATCCGATTATAAAGGTAGCGATACCTCTTCGGTTGTAGATGCGAGCCTCACAATGGTTATGGGTGGGGATATGGTTAAAGTTATGGCTTGGTATGACAACGAGTGGGGCTATAGCCAGCGCGTTGTTGACTTGGCTGAATTAGTTGCTCAGAAGTGGAATAACTAAAACTTAAAACTTAGAAGTTAGGAGTTAGGAGTTAGGAGTTAAGAGTTGTAAGTTTAAAAGTTTGTAGACTTTACCTCTTAGCTCTTAACCTAATTTGTAAAATGTTGAAATCCCCGACTTAAGTTTAATACTTGGTCGGGAGTTTCTTTGTATTTATCTTGCAATAAAACTTGATTGCAATCGGTGATAGTTCCAATTATCGCTGCACTATCACCAAGTTCACTTACTAATTCCCTGGAAGCTTCTTTTGGTAAACAAAGCAGCAGTTCAAAATCTTCACCACCATAGAGAGCATAATTTAAAGCAAGTTCGGGTGTTAGCCAATTTTTAAAAGCCTTATGTAGGGGAACTTTTGTGGCTTCAATCTCCGCACCAACTTGACTTGAATGACAAACTTGTAAAATTGCATCTGCTAAACCGTCGCTAGTATCCATTCCGCAGATATCTTGAATGGAATAGGAATCTACAATTTTCCAAAGAATTGGTAAAATATCTAAACGTGGTTTTGGTTGTTGATGTGCTTTTATTAATGCTTCTCGATCGTATGGACTTAAATTTGTTTTTAGATCGGGATTTAGCAACAATTCCAAACCTCCACGAGAAGCCCCATGACAACCCGTAACGACAATTGCGTCTCCCACTTTGGCTTGATTGCGGCGAATAGTACGCTGTGGATCAACTTCTCCGAAAGCCGTAATCGCTACACTTATAACTGGCGATCGCACTATGTCACCGCCAACAATCGGGGTATTATATTTTTCTAAGCATTGAGTCATTCCTTGGTATAAGTTTTCTACCCAATCAACGGCAGTATCTCCAGGAAGTCCCAAGCCTACAGTAATTCCCAAGGGTGAAGCTCCCATTGCAGCTAGATCGGAAAGATTAGCAGCCGCCGAACGCCAACCTACATCTAATGGAGAAGTAGTAATTTCACTGAAGTGAATATTATCTACGAGTACATCAGTCGTAACGACTAAAGATTTTTCGGCAGTAGTTGGTAATACTGCCCCATCGTCGCCGATAATATCGGAAGGACAAAAACTCTGTAATATTTTTAAAAGTCCTTGTTCGCCAATTTCTTTGACTTGCATAGAATTTAAACAGTGAACAGCACCATGACAATTAACAATTAACAACTAACCACTAACCACTAACAACTAACTCCAAATGATAAGACTGGTTTTAACGGCGATTCTGCTGGTGTTATTGACAGCTTGTAATTTTGGTACACAATCACCAAATCAACAGTTAGTAAAAAAAGCAATCGCTCTTTCAATGCAGGAAACACAACAGCAACTTAGCCAAAAGTTAAACTTGAATTTTCGCGAACTTGAAATCAATCATTTATCAATTAAACAACGGAAGCTGATGAGTGTTGAGCATTTACCAGTTTTCCGAATCCAAGGAACTTATGATTTAAATTTTAAGTTACCAAAAAGAAACATAGAACAACCCCAAAAAATATTTGACATTTATCTACAGCTTCAAAGAGAAGGTAAAACCTGGAGATTGTTGCTTCCCCCCGGAAGTAATGAAGATTCTTCAAGTTGGCATAGTTATCTTGTGGAATAGGTGGATTAGCCAAGCTATTTTGGGTTCTAGATTTTAGATTTACAACCCATAAGTTCTCGAATTTCGGTCATTTTCTTCTACTCCCTATTGCTGATTACCTCAATAATTTTTAATTGCACGGCGCATTTCACGTTGATCTTGACGTTTTTTGATAGTTTCTCGTTTGTCGTGGAGTTTTTTACCTCTACCGAGAGCGATACTAACTTTTACCCAACCACCTTTTAAATACATTTTTAAAGGAACCAAAGTCAAACCTTGCTGTTCTGTCTTACCAATCAGCTTACGAATTTCGTCGCGATGAAGGAGAAGCTTGCGGCTTCGACGGGGTTCGTGGTTAAAATATTGTCCACTGGCGTTGTAGGGTGAAATATGTACGTTTAGCAGCCATGCTTCGTTATCGCGAATTAGTGCATAGCCATCTTGAAGGTTAGTTCTACCTGCTCTGATGGACTTGACTTCTGTTCCAGTTAATTGAATGCCTGCTTCGTAAGTTTCTAGAATTTCGTACAGATAACGGGCTTGACGGTTGTCAGCCATTACTTTATAACCTTGACTTTTTTTATCTTTGCTCATTGATGATTTTTTGAGACTGCAATATTGTTAATTTTGGGACAAATATTCCCAGGGCAAATACGATCAATTTTAATGGGTACTTAATTATCCTTGTCGGGTTTTGCCGAAATATATACTTAATTTTATAAAATAAGCATTGCCATAGAATTTTCGCTACCTGCACTTTCTTCGCCTACCGATACTCTACTGTGGGAAGATTATTGGTAGGTTACGACGAAATCTAAAATAATTTGATGTTGCATTGTTAGATTCCATGTTCAATTTATTAAAATCTTCTTTGAAGAATTGTCTAAGTATATTGCTTCTGGTTGCGCTATTTATAGGAATTAGTACAACTGGATGGACTTCTTCGAGCATTGCGGCTTTACCGGCAGGAAATGCGATTACCGATGGTAAAGCTTTATTAAGATATGCGCTTCCAATAGATAATGAGCCGGTGCGGAAATTGCAAAAAAGTTTGGAAGATATTGCAACCCAGTTAAGAGCAAATCGACGCTGGAGAGCTATTTCCAATGACTTAAAAACTGCTGCGCGGGTTTTGAGTAAACCAGAGAAAATATTAGCAAGCGTTCCCGAAGATAATCAACAGCAAGCCGAGGCTTGGATTGGCGAATTACAAACTGGTGTAGAAAAACTCCAAGAAGTAGCGAAAACAAAAGATAAAGAAGAAACCTGGATAGAAAGAGCCAAGCTTTTGGATTTAGTAACCAAGCTTGAAGAATCTATGGTGACGGGTTTTCCTTATGAAGTTCCCGCAGAATACAGTAATTTACCCCAGCTAAAAGGACGTGCTACCGTAGAAGTTCAAACGACTCAAGGAGATCTTGAAGTTGTTTTAGATGGTTATAGCGCTCCCGTTACTGCCGGAAACTTTGTTGATTTGGTTCAAAGGGGCTTTTACAATGGTTTAGAATTCTTGCGTGCTGAAGATTTTTATGTGTTGCAAGTGGGAGATCCACCGGGTAAAGAAGTAGGATTTATTGACCCAAAAACAGGAGAGTATCGTGCTATTCCCTTAGAAGTACTAGTTGAAGGTGATAAAGAGCCTATTTACGGCATAACCCTTGAACAAGCTGGGCTTTACACAGAAATGCCTGTTTTACCTTTCTCCTCTTACGGTGCAGTGGCAATGGCTCGTCCAGAAACTGAAGTTAACGGAGGTTCTTCCCAATTTTTCTTCTTTCTATTTGAACCCGAACTAACTCCAGCCGGACGAAACTTGCTCGATGGGCGCTATTCTGTGTTCGGCTACGTCACAGCAGGTAAAGAAATTTTGGAAAAAATCAAGGAAGGGGACAAAATCGAATCAGCTAAGGTTATTCAAGGAATAGAAAACTTAGTTGAACCCCAAAATGCATAGATAATTAGCAATAACGAGGCTTCGTTACAGTTTTTTTAAATTAATCACTTTTAACCGCAACCATAATGCAACCGCCTATGATAGCAATGGTTGCGGTTATTTATGGATTGTCTGCTTCTAAAAAAGGGTTGCGATATAAACTGAGAATTGCCATTTGTATATAAATTTTTATTGATTCAAATACAGATTTCAGTATTTATACCCGAGTGCTTATTACCTTTAAGAGACAAAAATATGAGAAGGAGTTTTATCAAAGCTAGTCTTCCATCGAGATATTGTGAAAACTATTCTCTTATAAATTTATGCCAACTGCCTTTCCAGCTTTTTCTTCACTACCTTTAAAAAACTTAATTGACTATACTCCTGCGACTGTCGGAACAGAAACAACAGTCTGGGATGTCATAGAGTTGATGGATGGACAACGACCTATAAAAAGTGTATTTGTAGTGGAAAACTGGCGAGTTGTGGGTTTATTTTCATGGCAAGATGTTTTAAAGGTCGTAAAGTCCCAAGTCAATTTAAAAAAAAGTAAAATTACTGACTTTATGAGAACTTCAGTAATTAAGATTAAATATTCTCATATTCAAAATACAGCATCAATTTTGGATATTATTGCTGATACACAAGACGCAGTATTAATTGAAGATGAGAAAGGTCAACTAGTAGGTAGTATTACTCCTGAAGCTATTAACGCCTTTTTACTTGAAAATTATCAGTGGGAGATAACAAGAAGAAGGAAAATAAATTATACAGAACAACAAATTACACTATCTGAAGAAACAAGCAAAAATAAAAATATAGAAACTTTAATTTACTTTCGACAAGCTTTAGAAAATAGTAGTGAAGGCATTGTAATTACAGATATAGCAGGTTATATCATTTATCAAAATTCAAGCTTTATTCAAATATTTGGCTATGGTGCTGAAGAATTAAATGCACTGGGAGGGCTATCATTTTTATGGAAAAATGAGTTTCAATACGAAGAACTATTAACAAAAATAGAAGAAGGAAAATCTTGGCGACATGAATTAGAAATGACAAATCGTAAAGGTGATGTCTTGCATTTTGATGTACGAACCGATGCAATCAAAGATGTCACTGGTGAAATTATTGGAATGATTGGCACTTATCGGAATATAACTGAAACGTTAAAAAAACAACAGGCTTTAGTATTAAAGAATACAGGTTTTAATGCTAGTCATAATGGCATAATTATTTTTGATGTTAGATTAGCTTCTAAGCCAATTATTTTTGCTAATCCTGAATTTGAACGTATTTGTGATGAGAGTATATCGCAAGGGTTAGGATTCAAAAATATTTTTGTTGAAAATATTATTTTTGAAATAAATAGACTTCTAAAATCATGCCATTATTCTTATTTAAAATACAGCAATATTATTTTACGTAATTACTGTAAAGATGGCCGAGAATTGTGGTATCAATTTACTGTTTCGCCAATTTTTAACCGTAATAGAAAGATAACTCATTATATTTGTATTCAAACTGATATTACTAAGCATAAGCAGACAGAGATGTCACTCTTGATAGCACAAGAGAAATTGCAACATATGCTATTTTCAAGCACTGGAGTAATTTATAGCTCAGAAATTTACGAAGACTATGCAGTTACTTTTATAAGTGACAATATTGTTGATATAACTGGTTACCAAGCAGAAGATATTTTATGCGATTCTAATTTTTGGCTAAGCCACATTCATCCAGAAGATATACAGCTATATCTTACAGAACTGCCAAAAGTATTTACATATCAAAAAGTAAATATAGAATACCGTTTTTTGCATGAGAACGGCAATTATATTTGGATATACGAACAATCAAAATTAATAAAAGATAATACCGGAAATCCTTTAGAAATCATCGGCTATCGCATTGAAATTACCGAGCGCAAAAATCTGGAACAGGATTTACAACAAACCTTAGAAAAAGAAAAAGAACTGAATGAACTTAAATCCAGTTTTATTTCAATGGCTTCTCATGAATTTCGTACACCCCTAAGCACAATTATTTCTTCATCAGAGTTGCTTGAAAATTACCATCAAAAATGGGACGAAAAAAAGAAACTTAAGCATTTTAATAGAATTAATAAGGCCGTTCAGCACATGAACAGTTTATTGAATGATGTATTATTTCTCGGTAAAATAGAAGTAGACAAAGTTGATTCTAATCCACAAGAAATGGATTTAGTAGAGTTTACTAATCAGTTAATAGAAGATGTGCAAATAAATCAGAACACAAATCTAGTAGAGAAAACAGACATTAACTTTAATTTAATTACAAATCGTACTCAAATTATTGGCTACTTTGAGGAAAAATTACTAGGCCACATATTCAATAACTTAATTTCTAACGCAATTAAATATTCTAGAAGCGGAACTACCATTACATTAACTCTAGATGTTCGAGATTCACAAATTTTATTTGAAATTCAAGACGAAGGAATCGGCATACCTCCAGAGGATTTATCGTCCTTATTTGATTCTTTTCATAGATGCAAAAATGTAGGAAATATTCCAGGCACTGGATTGGGATTATCAATTGTCAAAAAGTGTGTAGATGTACTTCAAGGCGATATTAAAGTTTTAAGTGAAGTAGGGGTAGGTACAAAATTTACTATCAAATTCCCATTAGTCAATCATGAATAAAAATTATATAAACACATAACTTTAAAAGTAAAAAGCATACATTTTTAAATAAACTCAAAAAATAAAATAATCATATATTGTCCTTTTCAGTATAAATACGATAGCAAGTTTCAAAAAAATCTGCCATCTAAATACAGATATATAAAAACATCTAGATTATTATTGCCAAAAAAAATATTGTGCCATAATGTATGAAATATTTATCTATTTTGAGTAAAAAAGCTCTTAAAGCAATTGCTCAAAAAATCTTAGTTATAAGGCAGTAAAAATAATCAAAATTAAATCTCAAGGCTATGACTAAAATATTAGTAATTGAAGACGAACAGTCAGTACGCGAGAATATTTTGGACTTATTGGAAGTTGAAAATTTTGAAACATTAGCTGCTGCTAATGGCAAAATAGGCTTAGACTTAGCAGCTTCTGAGGCTCCCGATTTAATATTATGCGACTTGATTATGCCAAATATTAATGGTTACGAAGTTCTAGAAAAGTTGAACTTGCAAGCATCTACAGCAACTATCCCATTTATATTTCTTACAGCTAGAAGTGCGAGGGCGGATGTACGTCAAGGTATGGATTTGGGTGCCGATGACTATCTTACCAAGCCATTCACCCGTTCCGAACTGTTAAATGCAATTATGAGTCGATTAGAAAAGCAAACAAATGATATAAAATATCTTTCTAAAAATAATCAAAACTCGGCTCGTTTTTTACCAGAACTTCAGATTCTAAAAAGTACTTTACTCAGAACTTTAGCAAAAAGAAAACTAAGAGAATTTCAAGTTTATTATCAACCAATTGTTGATACTAGTTCCGGTTTAATCGTAGGTGCTGAAAGCTTAGTTCGTTGGCAAAGTTCAGAATTAGGGTTAATTTCCCCTGCCGAATTAATTCCTTTAGCCGAATCTACAGGTTTAATTATTCCAATTGGAGAATGGTTAATCAAGAATGTTTGTAACCAAACGAAAATATGGCAAGATGCCGGTTATAAAAATCTTTACACTACAATAAATATCTCAATTAAGCAATTAGTTGAGCAGGATTTCGTCTCAAAATTGCTTATATCATTGGCAGAAAATAATTTGCATCCGTCTTCTTTGGAACTAGAAATCTCCGAGAGGATGGTTGAACATGACGTGAATACAGCAATTAACCGAATGCAAGAGCTACAATCTCATGGCTTGAAACTTGCTATTGATGATTTCGGTACCGGGCGTTCATCTTTGATTTATTTGAAACAGCTACCACTTAATACTTTGAAAATCGACCATTACTTTGTCCATAACATTGACAAGGATAGACAAAAATCAGGAATTACAAAAGGGATTATTGAAATGGCTCATAACCTTGATTTACAGGTAGTTGCTGAAGGTGTAGAAACTAAAGCAGAGTTAAATATTATAAAAGCTCTTAAATGCGATAAAACACAAGGTTATTTGTTAAGTCATCCTTTACCAATGGCAGAATTTGAATATTTATTACGAACTAATCAATATTTCATAACATAAATAAATAAATATTTATTTACAAATATAACAAAGTCTTAACTTTTATTTTTATCTTCGTTTACTAATTATGACTTTACTGCTAAGTAAGGTGTAAAAATTAACTGACTAGTCAAGTAAATTTCAAATTTGTTTATTTCTATAGCCAATACGTATTTACCTGTATAAGCTAGCATCAAAAATAGATATTTAGTTAAGTAATATAAAGCAGCATCTCTGTAAATTTGCTATCTCCTCACAATATCATTTGCGTAAAGCTTCAGGATCCAATCGGGATGTGAAGCTTTTTATGTTAGTATAAAAACTTCAGCTATATGTAATAATACAGACGAATATTATATCCTAAATTAGAAAAAACGCCGAGTTTTAAACTGAGAATATTTTTTAATGGAAACAATATAAAGCCAGTGTTAAGTAATTTCTTGTAAAAGTAAATTTTTTGCAAATTGAAAGCTTGACTGAGCTTATACGGAAAAAAATATGTAAATGTATACTTGATTTGGGTAAGAAATTTTATACACATATAGGCTTGCATAATTGTTTTCCTTTGCGTTATTTCTGTGCCGTAATTCTGAGTAAATTATGTATAAAAAAATTGTCTACAAAATCAGGAATGAAGTATCATTGAATACTCGGCAGCTTCCATTTTTGTGTACTCAAGATGAACTGAATTATCAAGTCGCACGGAAGAGGCACTTTGAGAATTTACCCGCTATTTCGGATTATGAACAAAGTTTGATAGACACAATCAGAAGTGAAGGAGTTGCAATGACTTCGTTAGAAGCCCTCTCGATTCCTTCTACTAAACTGATGCTTCAATCAGCAAAAAAATTGATGCCGAAAATTCCGCGAAGCCTATCTCAAAACAAAAATGAATTTGTAGTTCATGCAACTCCGGAGCAAATTTTAGAGCATAAAGAAATTTTTATTTGGGGTTTAGAGCAACGTTTAATCAATATCATTGAGAACTATATTGGTTTGCCAGTCGCTTATCACGGGGCATATTATCGTAGAGATACTGTTAATCCAGTTCAAGTAAAGTCAAGACTATGGCATATCGATCCTGAAGATAGAAGAGTTTTGAAAGTAATTATCTATCTTAATGATGTAGATAAACAAAATGGTCCTTTTGAATATATCCCTCAATCATTTAGCAAGCAAATAGTTTCCTCTTTGAGATACAAACATGGTTACGTACAAGATAAAACAATGGAAAAGGTGATATCTCCTTTACATTTTAAGTCTTGTTTGGGAACTTCTGGAACTGTGATTTTTGCTTCTACCGGTAATATATTTCATAGAGGTAAAATACCAATTTCATCAGACAGGTATACAGTATTTTTTGATTACACTTCTAGAAATCCAATAGTGCATAATCATTACCGTGCATCTTTTCTTACTAATGAACACATAGAATTTTTGGCACAAAATCTTACACCCCAACAAAAAGAGTGTGTTTTCTGGAAAGAAAATTTTTGGTAACTTTTCACTTAGTAGTCATGAGATAATATCTACCGGTAGATATTAAGCGATTAGCAAACAAAATTAGAGATTGAATATTCGAGATATTGTAATTTTCTCAATTTTTTCAGGGGCTTCTCTTACTTTTTTTTACTTTTAAAGATAAAACAATAATGCAATTCCAGCGATGGAAATAAAAACACCCAAAATTGCTCGGATACTAACTTTTTCTCCCATGCAAATTGCAAAAGGTATGACAAAAATGGGGCTAGTTTGTAAAAGGGTGGAAGCAATTCCTACAGATGTGAGTTTAATTGCAGTTTGTTGCAGCCAAATTCCTAAATAAGTTCCGCTGAAAGCGGCGAAAACAGTTCCTAAAATTACTCGTGAATCCAGCAAACCATCAAGACGAAAGCTTGTTTGCTGTCTAGATAATGTCCATATCAGCAGAATTAATGTTCCAGCACTCAATCTTAATAGAGCAGCCCACAAAGGACTAATTATAGTATCCGCAATTGCACTACGAGAAAGTACAGCACCAATTGCACCAGCGCCAGATGTCAATAAACCAAAAAGTATACCTTTTTTTAATTCTACAGTTGATATATTTTTCACATTTGTAGTGCGCTCGCTTACAACCCAAGCCACTCCTAATATTGTTACTAAAATACCGCACAAAGCCAAGGCATTTAACTTTTCTTGTAGAAAAATTAGTCCAAATATTGCTGACATTGGTGAAGTCAGAGTTTGCATCAGTAATGCTCTCCTAGCTCCCAAAGTATTTATAGTATTAAAAAACAAAGTATCGCCCAAACTTATACCAATCACTCCGCTCAACAGTAACAAACACATTGGTAAAGTTGCGATTGAAGGTAATAAATCCCCTCTTGCCAAAATTGTAAACACAAAAAGCGCGATCGCAATTATTCCTTTGATCAGATTTAACTGTAAAGGCGGAATACGCACACCCAACTTACCGTAAACTACAGACGCTACAGCCCATAAGCAAGCACCCGATAAAGCTGCTACTTCCCCGATAAAATCTGTCATTACAAATATTAAGAAATATTAAAAAGAGTCATTAACCCTTTTCAGATAGTGAAAAACTTTAATATTTTAATATAAATAGCGTTATAAATATTAGCACTCTATGAAGCTTTCTGCTAATTTTTTGCTAAACGAATATTAGCACTTTCAATTCTTAACTGCTAACTTTGTTCCGGATAAATTATAGCACTATATCCTGTATATTGCTAGTTTTATTTAAAAAATAGTATTAGTCAATTTGATTGTATTTAATTATTTGTTTGCAAAACAGCGCTAAATCATATCTTTAAAAATCAAAAGTTTTTACAACCTGGAGGAATCCGATGAAATATACTTTCGATATTGTAGGTGTATCTCCAATTTTGCACTTTTTTAATCATCAGCAACAGAGTCAGGAAAATACTCAAAGTCAAGGTGTGGAGTACTTGGGAACACATACATGTACTCTAGATGCATTTCTGGAAACAGTAGAGCCAGTACCCTCGAAATGGGGGTGGGATATGGATGAAGTTGTAGATACTGTAATTCAGTTTTGGATGAACAATTCTGAGAGTATTGGTTACTGGAAATCTCGTTTAACTGATGCGGGTAGGGATAACTTACTGGTTGCCAGGGTTGCGGATATGAAAGCTTTGAAGTCTGAATTTAATTCTTTATTAGGGGAAGGTTGATAATACCTAAAAAAATCTCCTCACCCTCCAAGGGTGGGGTTACAATTACAAAGCCCCTATGGGCTATTTATTTTGTTTTTGTATGAAATAATTAATTAAAAATTGTAGGGTGTGTTACGGCACAAAGTAATTTGATTCAAAAACTATATATTTGAAAATGCCATAACGCACCATTATGTATTGAGAAAATGGATTAATGCTGAATTAATTTCTGAGATGCTGCTGTCTGAAATTAATGTGCAATATTTTATGTATTTTTAGGATGCTGGTGCGTGACGGTAATATCGAATTTATTTTTGGTGTTTACTAAATTATCGTAACCGTCACGCACCCTACAAAATTTGCTTTTGTATGAAATAATTAATTCAAAATTGTAGGGTGTGTTACGGCACGAGGTAATTTGATTCAAAAACTAGATGTTTGAAAATGCCGTAACGCACCATTATGTATTAAGAAAATCAACTAATAATAAATTAACTTCTAAGATCCTGCTGTCTGAGATTAATGTGCAATATTTTATTTATTTTTAGGATGCTGGTGCGTGACGGTAATATCGAATTTATTGTTGATGTTTATTAAATTATCGTAACCGTCACGCATCCTACAGACTAGAGACATTTTTAAGCTGTTGTTTTTATCACCAATTGCAAACTATCGCAGTTGTTCAAATTCTTCCTCAGTAATACCTAACTGCTTCAAAATTTCATAAAATAACCAATTTCCAATTTCAGATTTACCATGAATTGGAATTGTAGTTGCTCGTCCGTCAGGATGTTTCCAACGAGCATGACTACCCTTTTGCCGAGCTTTCTCAAATCCAAGTTTTTGAGCAACCCTTTCAAAATCTTTCGCTTTAGCTGGCATTGGCAATTACTAATTCAACATCTTCAGGTAAAAAACGTCCTTCTTCAGCATACTCTTCTTGTATCATCTCAAAAACATTAACGAGTTCAGCACGAGCTTCATCTAGGGTTTGTCCCCAAGCGTGACAACCAATAATAGCTGGAACATAAGCAACAAAGGTATTGTTGTCATCAGGGCGGATAACAATTGTATAGTCTTTTAGGGACTTCATAAGGATAGTTTTGCTGGTTTATAAATAATGTAGCGCGATTGTTGTAGTGGGAGTTGGCAGTGCCATCGCGAAACTTCTAATCACATGAACAAGACAACAACCGTAATTGTAGTCATTGTAGGTTGGGTTAGACGCACAATAATATCAAATACTAAGAAAATAATTGATTTTGCGTCGTAACCCAACATCGAATATTGTGATTAATCTAACTATCTGATGTTGGGTTTCACTTTGCTCTACCCAAACTACCTAGTATTTTCATCCAAGTTTTTACTTATAAAATATTAAAATAAAGTAAAAATATTTACTGGAACGTTGTTTATTGCGTATACACTTCTTTATTAGTAATATTTATAACGAAGATGAACGCTATATGTCAGTAAGTACGCTCTCAAAAGACAGCAAAAACATAGTTTTAGAAAGGAATAAGGTTATTACTATTACCAATAGAACAGTTCGTTTTGGTGCGGAAGTTTACCAGACTCACAATATTGCCGGATTTGGAGAAGGTGAAGTTAGAATTCCAAGTGTTCCATGGATTGGTGTGATTCTGATGTTTCTATTAAGTCCACTTTTAGTATTTTTAGGAGCGTCTTCTCGTAATCCATTATTGGGGTTATTAGGTATTTGTCTATTTTTAGCTTCTTTTTTTTGTGCAGCCAGTAATATTTTTGAATCTAAACATTACGGTTTCGTAATAACTTTAAACTCTGGAGATAAAAGATTTTTTCTTACAACTGATAAATCCGGATTAAAGCGTGTTACTTCAACTATTTACGACATTTTAGAACTAGATAAAGAAGCAACTTATCAAGTCACAGTAAATAATGGTGATATTAAGGGTAATTTTATCCAAGGACAGGTTGAAGGAAATATCTCATATAGTGAAAATTAATTGTCAAAATATAAAATTTAGGAATAAAAAAAATGAGTAAGCATTCAGCTAATTTTAACGGAGGATTTTCTGGTAATTTTGTTCAAGGAAATGTAACAGGAAATATTACAGCGAGTTTTAACTCTGGAAATACTGATAATTCTAATAGTCAAAATATTCACGAACTAATATCTCAACTACAAGCATCTGTAGAAAGTGAATCAGCTTTAAATCAGTCAGATAAGGAACAAGCTTTGGAAGAAGTAAGTAAATTGAAACAAGCTGCTAAAAATCCTGAAAATAGTAATAGTACTAATTCTGTTAAGGGTGCTTCAAGAATGTTGAAAGGAATTGCTAGCGAATTACCAACCGCAACAAAATTTGTTGAAGCTTGTACTAATCTATTACCTCTTATTACTAAATCCTTTGGGTTATAGTGTTTATTTCTATTAAACCTCTGTGTCCCTCTGCGTTAACCTCCGCGCCCCTCTGCGTTAAAAAAAATTCCCAGGTGGGCATTCGCCCACCCTAAAATCAATTACTTAACTCCACTCTTCATCCCCAAAATATCCTCAATCTTCGGCATTTCTTCCAAAGAAATCACTCTCCCTTCATCCTCAAAACCAGCAATTTGGTCGAAGTTCAAATACTTATACAAATCATCAGCAAAGGGATGAATTTTATTCGCCACAATATCCATATATTCCTCTACCGATGGCAGTTTTCCTAACAATCCACAAACTGCTGCTAACTCCGCAGAACCTAGATAAACTTGCGCTCCTTTACCCATTCGATTATTAAAGTTTCTCGTAGATGTAGAAAATACCGTAGCGTTATCTTCAACTCTTGCTTGATTCCCCATACATAAACTACATCCCGGCATTTCTGTCCTGGCATTTGCTGATTCAAATACTTCGTAAATACCTTCTTCTCTCAATTGTTTTTCATCCATACGAGTAGGAGGACAAATCCACAATTGAGTTGTAACTTTTCCGGAATTTTCTAATACCTTAGAAGCTGCTCTGTAATGTCCAATATTGGTCATGCAGGAACCAATAAATACTTCGTCAACTTTATCGCCGACTACCTCCGATAGTAATTTTACATTGTCGGGGTCATTAGGTGCAGCAACTATTGGCTCTTTGATTTCGTTTAAGTCAATTTCAATTACTTCTGCATATTCTGCATTTTCATCACCTGACATTAATTCCGGATTGGCTAACCATTGTTCCATTTTGGCTACTCGACGCAATATGGTACGAGCGTCTTGATAACCACGGGCTGCCATATTCTTTAATAAAGCGACGTTGGAGCGCAGATATTCAGCTACAGTTGATTCGCTCAGTTTAATCGTACAGCCAGCACAGGAGCGTTCGGCGCTAGCATCGGTTAATTCAAAGGCTTGTTCTACTTTCAAATCTGGCAAGCCTTCTATTTCCATTATTCTTCCGGCAAAGACGTTTTTCTTATTCTTCTTCTCTACCGTTAATAAACCTTTTTGAATTGCGACGTAGGGAATTGCGTTTACAACGTCTCGTAAAGTAACACCGGGTTGCAATTCACCTTTGAATCTTACTAATACTGATTCTGGCATATCCAAAGGCATGACACCCAAAGCCGCCGCAAATGCGACTAAACCCGAACCTGCGGGAAATGAAATTCCCAAGGGGAAACGAGTATGGGAATCACCACCAGTTCCCACGGTATCTGGTAATAGCATCCGGTTTAACCATGAGTGGATAATACCATCACCGGGACGTAAAGCTACACCACCACGTTGAGAAAAGAAATCTGGTAATTCTTTATGAGTTTCTACATCAACGGGTTTGGGATAAGCTGCTGTATGACAAAAACTTTGCATTACTAAGTCAGCAGAGAAACCCAAACAAGCTAATTCTTTTAATTCATCCCTTGTCATGGGGCCTGTGGTATCCTGAGAACCAACTGTAGTCATGATAGGTTCGCCAGACATACCCGGACGTACTCCCGGTAATCCGCAGGCTTTCCCGACCATTTTCTGGGCTAATGTAAAGCCTTTATCGCTATCCTCTGGTAGTTGGGGACGAACGAATAAGGTACTCGGTTCTAACTTTAATGCTTCGCGGATTTTATCCGTAAGGGCACGTCCGATAAGTAAAGGAATTCTACCACCAGCACGGACTTCATCAAGAATTGTATCGGGTTTTAGCTTAAAGGTAGAAATAACTTCGCCGTTTTCGTTGGTAATTTCTCCTTTGTAGGGATG
This sequence comes from Cyanobacteria bacterium J06633_8, assembly GCA_039820645.1. GTDB lineage: Bacteria > Cyanobacteriota > Cyanobacteriia > Cyanobacteriales > Nostocaceae > Rivularia. The sequence goes on from JBCBPQ010000023.1 coordinate 37,677, forward strand.
AATGGTGATTACCATACCCGTTTCCATCTTGGTAACATCACATTCGATGGGTAAAGCACCAGCATCTTCTGCGGTGTTGAAGAATATTGGGGCTATACTACCACCTAAAATATATCCTCCGGCGCGCTTATTGGGTACGCAAGGAATATTTTCACCTAAATGCCACAATACAGAATTAATCGCCGATTTTCGAGATGAGCCAGTTCCCACAACATCCCCAACATATGCCACGGGATGCCCTTTTTCTTTCAATTTAGCAATAATTTCCAAACCTTCAGGCATGGCATTTTCCAACATTGCCAAAGCATGAAGGGGAATATCCGGGCGGGTAGTAGCATGGGTTGCCGGGGATAAATCGTCTGTGTTGGTTTCTCCGGGAACTTTGAAAACGGTAACGGTGATTTCTGCCGGTACTTCCTGACGAGCTGTAAACCATTCCGCTTCTGCCCAGGAATCAACTACTCGTTTAGCGTAAGGGTTAGTTTCAGCTAATTCTAGAATATCGTTGAAAGCATCGTAAACCAACAGAGTTTTACTTAAAGCCGTTGCAGCATGGGCTGCGATGGGTTCTTTACCTTCACCACCCATTGCTAAAGGAGTTTCGGAAGAATCCGATAGCGAAACGCTGGGAGTTTGTAACAATTCAATTAAAGACTGAACGTTGTAACCGCCCACCATAGTGCCCAACAACTGTACTGCTTCGATGGGTGAGATTAAAGAACATTCTATTTCTTCTTTAGCAATCCCGGTAAGGAATCCAGCCTTTACATAAGCTGCTGGATCTACTCCAGGAGAAACTCTTTCTCGCAGCAAATGCAATAAATATTCTGCTTCACCTTCCCTTGGATTTTTCAGTAATTCGCACAGTTCCGACGTTTGCTTTGCATCTAATGGTAAAGCCGGAATGCCTAATGCTGCTCTTTCTTCAGCGTGTTGACGATATGATTCAAGCATTTTCATCTCCATAGATACAATTTGAAACTTATGATTGGATGTTTATTCTTTACTCTACTTTTAGAGTAACTTTGATTGAAAATTCTTCGATTCACCTACAAATATAAATGTCAGTATTTATAGCACTTAAACAGCTTTATCTGACACAAATTTATCTCCAAATAACTGCCGAAAAAATTTTTTACTCAACATCGATAATTATGAATCAAAAGCATTACTTGATGTGCCAATCTCAATCAGACTTTTAACGTGTACATAGTTACTTTTGTTTTTCATAATAAAATAAAATTTACGATCTGGTGACAATTAGCATTACAAGTAAACTCATAAAACAGTTTTATAATTCTTAATTATTATCACTCTACAGCCAATTAGGCAATTTTTATCTAATTGAAAATAATTCTTATATATTGCTTAACAGTTGAATTGTGGGCTAATTAATAATATAAAATATTCAGTATTATACGGACGCACACCATATATTGTATATGACTACAACTTATACCGTTGAATTGTTCGATCAAGAGAAAACCCATACTTATACTTTACAGGTACCTGAAGACAAAACTATTCTATCTGCTGCTGAAGAAGCGGGTTTAGAATTACCTTCTTCCTGTAATGCTGGTGTTTGTACTACTTGTGCCGGTAAAATCATTAATGGTGGTACTGTAGACCAAAGCGACGGTATGGGAATAAATCCAGATTTACAAAATCAAGGTTTTGCACTGCTTTGTGTCGCTTATCCTCGCTCCGATTTGAAAATTGAAACCGAAAAAGAAGATATTGTTTATGACAAGCAGTTTGGTAAGGTTTAGTTGTTAATTTTAGTTAACGATTAGCCGTTATTGAATTACGGTTAATCGTTATCAGTTAACAGTGAACAGTGAACAGTGAACAGTGAACAGTTAGCAGTGAACAGTGAACAGTGAACAGTTAACAGTTAACAGGGAGTAGTTAACAGTTAATAGTTAATAGAAAAGTAAATATTATGATTACTGATTTTGTTAGGGTAGAAGTTGATTTACAAGAAAACACTATTGATTTACATAAATTTGTAGAATATGAATTGCTGAAATATGGCAAGCCTTTGCGTTGGGCTATCACTACTATTGATTCTGAGAAAAGGAAAGTTGTTTTAGAAGCGGTTGTGACGAAAGAGGAAAGTTAATTATTATATGATTCGTAATCATTTAAAATGTTAGAAGCCCAGTTTTTGCAAAAACCGGTTTTCTGAATTGTGATTAAATGATTTAGGATTAATGATTTAGGATTGCTGTAGAGAAACTATTTTGTAGTAAAGCATAATTAAACAATGGCTTACAGCGATTTAACCCTAACTAAGTTTAAAAATAGCTTTGATATTTATATAGAAGAAGAAGCTGATTTATTTGCTAATATTGAACCTTTGGAAGCTAGCGATAAACTAAAAGGTGATTTGAAAGAGACTGCTGAATTAGCTTTGGCAATCAATACAGAAAAAGCACGTTCAGAAATGATTATTTTACCTATTTTATTAGAAATTAGGCGTAGAGCTAATTATCAGATAAGTTTATTTTCGGGGATTAATTTCGATGTTGATGTAGAAAAAGGCTTAAATGGTTATTGTGACTTTATTATTAGCCGCTCCAAGGAACAACTATTAATTAATGCACCCGTTATAATTATCATTGAAGCTAAAAACGAAAATATCAAAAATGGATTGGGGCAGTGTGCTGGTACAATGTTAGCCGCACAAATATTTAACCAGCAGCAAAATAATAATATTCAGACTATTTATGGAGCAGTAACTACAGGTGATATTTGGAAGTTTCTCAAGTTAGAAGCAAACAATTTATTTATAGATTTGAAGAATTATTATATTCAAGAACTTGGGAATATATTGGGAATTTTATATTGGGGTGTTTAGTTGAATAATTCAATTTAACCATAGCAACATCGCGTTACCCTTACTTGCAACAGCATATTTATAATAATCAACTAGTGCATCATAATAAATATAGTCAGATAATGTTTTGTATGCATTTTTTGTGATTCGTAAATAAATATATTTTGGAAGTTTTTTAAATTTATTTAATTGTATATCGCTCAAATCATTCCAAGATTCCCATCCTAACTAAAACTCCGTGAAGTGAGGATGCTGTGTTAATACTTCTAATAAGGATATACTTACTTGTAAAAATTCTCCTGTAGTTGACATTTTATTAATTATTTATAGGACAAATTATTAGATAATCAATAACTGTCATGGTACTGTTCACTGTTCACTGATAACTGATTTAATGCGTCCATATACTGCTATTTTAATTATTCCAACTGGTGTTGGAGCAGCCATCGGGGGTTATGCAGGAGATGCTTTACCCGTCGCTAAAGCTATGGCTGAGGTTTGCGATGTTTTGATAACCCATCCTAATGTCCTTAACGGTGCAACTTTGTACTGGAATCTACCTAATGCTTTGTACGTTGAAGGTTTTGGAATTGACAAATTCGCTCAAGGATATTGGGGTTTGCAACCAGTACATCAAAATAAAATTGGTTTGATTTTTGACCAAGGAATTGAGCCGGATTTACGTTTGAGAAATATTCAAGCCGCAGATGCAGCTAGAGCAACCCTGGGATTAAATTTAACTGATTATGTAGTTACCGATGCTCCCTTAAATGTTGAATTATCCTCAGCACAATCTGGTGCAAGTTGGGGAACTATAAGCAATCCCGATAGCTTACTAAGAGCGGCGGAAGTGTTGATAAATAAAGCAGGTGCCAGCGCGATCGCAGTTGTTGCCCGTTTTCCCGATTATCTTGACGAAGAAGTAGAGCAAAACTACCGTGAAGGGAAAGGAGTTGATCCAATCGCGGGAGCGGAAGCGGTAATCAGTCATTTGATAGTACGAGAATTTCAGATTCCTTGCGCTCATTCTCCAATATTTTCTCCACCACCTTTAGATGCAAATTTATCACCCCGCTCTGCTGCGGAAGAATTGGGTTATACTTTTTTACCAAGCGTACTTGTAGGTTTAAGTCGCGCCCCCCAATTTGTCAACAGGGAATCCGATCAATTTTCTAGGAATAACGATATATGGGTTTCGCAAGTTGATGCAGTAATAGTACCTGCGAACACTTGTGGTAGCAGTGCTTTACTAAGTTTGAGTCAAAGAAACTGTCAAATAATTACTGTAGAGGAAAATCAAACTCAGATGCAGGTTTTTCCTCAAGCATTGGGGATAAAAACAATATCAGCGAATTCCTACTTGGAAGCAATAGGGATATTAGCAGCTCGCAAAGCAGGTATCAATCCATCTGCTTTAAGTTCTACAATATTTTCTTTACAGTCGTTAGTTTAGATGTTAAATGTAATTTGTGAAGCAGCAATTAGACATAAAATCAATCTAAAATATACAATTCAACATCCAAAATTGAATGACGCAACAGCAAAAGCACCAGCCAGAAATCCCATACCTGACACGCATCCAAGTGCTGATGGCAATGGGCGTGACAGCTATTATTCTATGGATAATTGCCAAACTATGGTTACGATTAGGTAATTTATCTTTGATGTCTTGGCGTTGGCATCAACAGGAATTATTGATCGGAGTAGCTTTAGGTTTGACTATTACCATTTTGAGTAGTCTAGCTTATCAGTTTTTACCTTTATATCGTCGAAGTGCCAACTATTATTTGGAAATAGTATTAAAACCTTTAGCCTTACCCGATTTAATTTGGCTGGGGTTGTTACCAGGCTTGAGTGAAGAATTACTATTTCGGGGAGTCATGCTTCCAGCTTTTGGATTGGATCACTTCGCTGTGATCGTATCAAGTATTTGCTTCGGCATTTTACATCTGAGCGGTTCTGGACAATGGGCTTATGTCGTTTGGGCTACTATTGTGGGAATTATTTTGGGCTACAGCGCTTTTTTAAGCGGTAATTTATTGGTGCCTATAGTCGCTCATATTGTAACTAATATAGTTTCTAGCTATCTGTGGAAAATACAGCAGTCCAAAGTCTAATTAATTTTAGATTTTAGGTTTTGAATTTAGCAGTGAACTGCCATGTCTATGTTATTTCAAATAATTAGTTTCAATCGGGGAATAGGAAAGAAGACAATATTCATCAATATTCTTTCTAGTACCGCTTCGCGGAAGTAAGAAGTAATAAGTAATAAGTAATAAGTAAGAAGTTCTATTTTATAGGCTTTTCAGCCATTTTAAATGGTTGCCTTATTTATGCCGTGCTGTACTAGGTTTAGTAAATAGAAAAATTCAAAAACCCGGTTTTTTGAAAAAACCGAGTTTATAAGTATCTACTTAAAATTTATTTAGGTTTGGAATTAAAGGCTCAAGCAACAGCGCTATTTTTATCGAAATTATCGCCTGAATTCTTGCGTAAAAACTGTTTGATTTTTGGAGATTGTCTCTTACGGAATTTTTCAGGGAAATTAAGTTCTATTGCAACTTTACCGCGCTCTTCTTCAACTAAATTAATTTCAGCTACAAATCGAGTGGGTGAAGTATTTTCCCCTTGAGTTAATAATAAACCAACCAGCGGTTTTACATTCTGCATTGTTTCTAAATCTTTTTTCCCAAGCAGTCTATCATCGCTTGATAAAGATTTTTTACTATCCAATTCCAAACGCAAACCTGTAATTCCTAATTCGGTAGCAACTCCACTGAAGAAGTGACCATCCCAATACAATTGAGCGCCCGTATCTACCTGCTTGCGTATTTTTTTAGTGGTAGTTGTTTTTAGTTCCCGTAGAGAACGGGTGATGCTGGTAGCCAAGAAACCAAGAGAAGCAAATGGTTTATCCGCATTTTTTCGTTTTTGCGAATACCATTCTTTCACGTCAGAATACATAACTAAGGATAAATCATCCATCTGAGTACGAGTCAGATTAACAAAATCTACTCCCAAATAAGTTTCCGTTTCATTTACAGGAGTAATTCGTACAACTCTCGCAGTTAACAAAACACGAGCTTCAAAATCTCCCATCACTTCGATTTGTACTTCATCTGGTAAATTTGACCATGATTCTAAAGATATCAAAGCACCAGTTTCGGAAATGTTTATGGTTTCTCCCATGATGGTTTGATCTTCGCTCGAAATTACCACTGCAAGTTGTCTTTGCAAACGGTGAGCGGTACGAATTTGTGGTTGTTCAAATCCTACAAGTAAAGCTGCTGATAGCAGAATCAAGTTAAAACCAGACCATAGGGTGTTAACTAGTACTGCTTCCGTATCTTCTGGTCTTAGTAACAACCAGTAAGGAACTGCTAGCAAGGAACTGACTACTAATAACGTTACTATTATCAAACCCCGCATCGATGTCCAGTCAAAGGTACGTTTGGTAACGTTTATCCCTTTATCCGTAACATTGAAGGAACCCATTTTGGGATTAATCAATGCTAGCAGTGTTACCCAACCAGCTTGGAATGACATTACGAATTCAAAAATCTCGTTCCAGAAAGAAAAGCGGACGTGTTTGTAAATAATGTGGTTTGTTGCTAGAGAAAGGATAATATGCGGTAAAGCATATGCCAAAGTTTCTAAACCCAAACCTTGGATAGGGTTAACTCCAAACAATAAGAATAAGGTCGGAATAATTGCGTATATCAGCCTAGGATAACCGTATAAGAAGTGGCAAGTAGCGCTTAAGTAACAAATTCGTTGAGCAAAATTTAAATTCAGTTTGGGATTAAGTAATGGGTTTTCCAATCTGAGAATCTGAGCCATTCCCCTAGCCCAACGTACCTGCTGACCAACATAAGCTGAGAAGGTATCTGGTGCTAACCCCGCTACCATGATTTTGTCGTAGTAGACGGATTTGTAACCTTTTGAATGTAAACGTAATGCTGTATGACAATCTTCCGTTACCGTTTCAACCGCAATTCCTCCAACTTCTAAAGCGTGGGCTTTACGAATAACCGCAGCAGAACCGCAGAAAAATGATGCGTTCCAAAAATCATTACCTTTTTGCAGTACTTTGTAAAATAATTCGTTACCTACAGGGATTTTTCCGTCAGTAAGCAAGTTACGCTCAAAAGGATCGGGGTTATAAAACCAGTGAGGAGTTTGAACAAAAGATACTTTCGGGTCGTAAAAGAAACCTACCGTATGCATAAGAAACTGTCGGGATGGAATGTGATCGCAGTCTAAAATCAAGACTAAATCACCGTCAGTTTTATAAAATGCAGTGTTGATATTACCAGCTTTTGCATGGTCGTTATTGTCTCTTCCCATATGGATACAGCCGAGCTCTTCACACATTTGCTGTAACTGTTCTCGTCTGACGCGGAAAGTCTCATAACGTGGGTCATCTTTTTCATACTTTTCAGGACGACCATCATCCAAAACGTAAACTTTCTTTTTACCGGGAGCATAATCGCAATTTAAAGCTGCTAATGCTGTTTTACGAACAATCTCAACATCTTCGTTATAAGTAGGAATATAAATATCAACACCAAACCATTCATCTTGGGGAATGGTAGAAATATCAATGGGTTTTCTTTCTTTAATTTTTAAGGTTTGAAAGTACGCTAATACCAAGGTGAAAATCGCGTACAACTCTGCTGCTAAGAGAGTCAAACAAGCAATACTATTTACCCATCCATCAAAATTAAGCGTATAGCTCAGACGGTAATATAAATATCGCATTGTTGTTACCAGACTCAGCCATGCCATGAACAAGTGATAATATTGACTAACTTCTTTAGAAGATTCTTGTCCTTCTGCACCCAATACTATCTGACTTAATAATACAAGAAAGACTGCTATGGCTCCTTGCTGCCAAACTTCTAGCGGCGTAACAATCAGCGGTATTGAAATTACTAGTAGCAGTATAATTAGCCACTTTAAATGTTTGATTCCTACTTTTTCTAAAGTGCTATCAAAAAAATTGGGTGTTAAATCAATCAACCATCTGCTTAAGTTAAAGCGCTGGCGCTTTTTAGAAGATTTTTTAGCTGAGGTAGACATAGCAATTTTTAAATTTCTTTTATTAAAGGTAATGTTATTAATTGGTTATTAAAAAGGGAATGAGGAATAGGGAAAGGTGCTGAGGGGCTGAGGTGAAGAGAAAACACGACCGAATGGCAATCTTTCCCTCACTCCCTCCCTCTCTCACTCCCTCACTCCTTATTCTTACTTTCTGTCAGCAGTAGCAAACCGCTTTAGATACAACTGAACAATTCCGTACAGTATTAGAGATAAACCAACAATACCCGCAGGTACTAACAACCAGTTTTCTTGAAGCATCCGCGTCATTTTGCTCAAAAAGTTAGTATCTTCGATGCGACGAGTTTCGGGAGCATTATCAAAAAACGCTAGCTGATAGCCATCTGGATCGTAAGATGCAGGGTTTTTCTTATCGCTGTCGATCAATACCGTATCTTTCTTAAGTTGGAAGAACCAAGGGTCTTTACTTAATACTTGCTGTACTCTTTCTAACCCAGTATCTGTCTGAGCAGTCAATGCTAATACGACGCGATCGCCATTCCAAGGAGAGAGTATTTGCTTAATCATTCCTTGTCTATCTTGGGGAGTCCTAACGCTGGCTTGGGCTGAACCACGTCCGAATGATTTTCCTAAGTTAAAGCCTGGGGATTTGAATACGTCGGGTAAGGGAAACTCATCTCGCGTACCAATTCCGACTAAGTGTTCGTTTTGACGTACTTCAGGAGTTAAGGTATCCGGAGTATATACATCTAACTTGACTGCATCAGCACGACTCAACCTTCCCAAACGTTCGCTGAAAGCAAGCATTGTTAATATATCCGTACTGCTAGGCTGTTGTGGAAGTACAATTGCTGTTTCAGATAAATCTTGAGGTGCGGCGAAGGGGAAGCCATACTGCATTAATTTCAGATTCGGTAGCTGTACGGAGTTTTCTCGTTTTAAATCGAAACTGGTGTCGGAATGAACGGTACCTGTAAGCTGTTGATCTGGTGGGCTGATACAGTTGGTTTTATCAAACGGCTCTTTAGGATTCATCCGGAAAAAGACTTGAAGTTTAGAGTCAGGCTTGACTAATTTCGCCGGTAAATCTACCTTGAGGTTTTTACGCATTGCCCCTTGGTCTGAATCTAGACGCGCTCCACCAATGAAAACCCCATCCAACAATACTTCTACAGCAGAGGTTCTAGGATTCATTTGCGGTCCGTAGCTATAAACCAGATTCATTGAACTACCCCGTAGAAATCTGTCATCCGGTAAAGCACGAAAGTCTATTTCAATTGGTGGAGCCGCAGAGCCACGAACGCTGACATCTTTAAAAGCATCACCGTTAAATTGAGTTTTAATCTGGCTTAGTTCAAAGTTACTGGACTCTGGTAAATAACCAGGCCATTCTCTTTTCCCTGGTGTAGTAGCTTCTTCTAATTTCCTGACAAAAACAATTTGGTTAGTGCCCATTTTCCGCGAAGAAGGCTGTGCTAAAAATTGTGCAGCTTTAGCTACTCCTTTTGGTCCATTTCCAGTGGCAACTAAAACAGGAACTTTACCTTTTTTAGTAGTGGTTAGGATTAATACTCCCGTGTCTTCTGGTATGACATTCCGATCGGAATCTAAGATTTGAGAACCTGCAATTTTACGAGGTAGATCCAAATCTTTTAAAGCAGGTTGTTCGCTGGGAGTACCGATAATGAGTAATTTTTCATTGTCTGATACATCAGAAATATCAGAAATTAAATCTGTTTCTATGGGACGGAAGTCTGCTTGTCTCCCCAATGAAGCTTGTAAGCGCGCTGCTCCCTCCAACCAAGATTTATTAGTAGTTTGGGGTTTCAAGTAAACAATACGGTTGGTGTCTAAATCCAGGTTATCGAAGAACGGATAAGGGAAATTACTGAAGTTGAGCGGAATTGGTTTGTGGTTGTAACTAAAAATTAATTTTGAGTCTGGTAAAATTTCCGTCCATAGCGTTGGATCGCTCGGATCGCTACATCCAGAAGTATTATTCTGTTGAGCTACAATTTTGAGTTCGTTATATTCTTGCAGCAGCTTTCGAGGGATATTTATCAGCACTCGACCGACTTGAGATTGTTTGCGATTTAAAGGAATACTACCTACAGCAGTATCGTTAACTAGCACCGTTAAATTAGAACGATTAGCAAACAGGGCTGGCGAATGTTGAAAGTGAATTTCGGCTTTGACAGTACCGACATCCCAGCCACGAGGACGAGTGAAACCTAAACGACCTTCTGAATAGACTCCTCGTAAACGCATCCGATTGCCTACTATGGGACTGCGATTGAATTCTAAAATGTATTTATCGTTGTATTTTGTAGGAGAAGTTTTCGAGCCTCGACTAGCTCGTGCTAATAAAATACCTTCAGAATTAGATAATTGATTTTGACTAGCTGCTTGTGCAGTTGGTAAAGCTGATAGTAAACAAAAAGAGATAAGAAATGCTTTATTTAGGGTCTTGAAATTAAATAGATGCTTCATAAGGCAGTTGTTTAATTATTAGGTAAATAGAGTATGAAATTGTTTTAAAAAAGTTTATCTGGTTAGTGAAAAAACTGAATTTAAGTATTTATTCGCTACTTAAGTATTGTTGACTTATTTTATTCCCTTATTAGAGAAAAATGCCACAACTTCTTAATTACTTTGCAAAAGTTCAGGAGAAATTGCTGATGGAGATAGTAGTCCTAACCAAGCTAGATTCTGAGTGTAATAAGCTTCGTTGTCGTCCCAAACCTCTTGCTGGTACCGAGGGAGCAACTTTTTCTCCAACAATTCTTCAGCTAGTGATGGTTGTATCAGCCTACTTGCTGCATAAAGCATCGCGTATTGAGAAGTAGCCTCGTAGTTTACCAAAGCTTTACCTTCGAGGTTTATCCGTGCTGGAATGCTCGATTTTTCTGACCATAATTTGAGCGGATGCGCCATAGACGATTCTAGATAATTTCGTGCCCGAGATGAATTGAACCAACTTGCATCAAGGGCGATTCTCCACCAAACTCGAAAAGCATCAAAGCTGTATGCACTGCTTAACAGACTATCCTTAGGTAAGGGTTTATATTCTCCCGTTTTTGCATCTAGAACAACCCAATCACTAGGTAAATTTACAGTACTAATGTGTCTGGAATCTTCTAATACTTCATAGCTACTATCTACCAAGCTTAACCAATCTCGTTCGGAATCTACTTGAGCAAATAAGCGGAAAGCGTAAGGAGCAAAGTATGAAGGATTAAGAATAATTGACGATGAATCTTTCACAAATGCAGCTTTGGGGCCAGGTAGCAGATAGCGTTTATTTTGTGCGGCAACAGTTGAATATTGCCACAAATCTTGCAGTTTTGTTTTTGCTAATTCTAGGTATTCCGGACGATTCCACCGTCTTGAAGCCAATATCAAAGCAGTAATCGCATCTATATCGCCGTCACTAGCAAAATTATCATCTATAGAACCCCAGCTACCATCAGATTTACGCCCCCACTTCCAAGCCCACAAACTATCTACAGGCTTACCGTCTTCAAGTCTTTGTAAATTATTTTCTCCCCAGTTTAAAGTTAGAGCAAAGGTCGCAGAATCATCGATAAGTACCGCTCTTAGCATTGCATAAGCTTGACCTTCACTAGTCGAACGGTCGCTAGCTTCGTAATCGATTACTCTTCCATCTCTCTGGATAAACCGACGACGATAGCTATCCCAACTTTCCACTAATAACTCTCGGTTAGGAGTCGATTCCGGGAGAGACGAGACAAATCGAACGCTATCGTTATTAACAACCGATATCCTAATTGATGATTGCCAAGATTTTTTCAGAGGTTTTTCAACACTATTCGCAGAATCACCCCAACTACAGCCATTTAGAGCCAAAATTGTACATATAGCGGCTATTTTTGTCAGATAGTTCATTTTTGAGAACAGTTTGTATTAATTGTTGCCAATTACGACAAATTATCTTTTGTTGTATTTAGACCCAAGAAACCCGATTTCTGTCCGTAAAATATGATTAATTTGTTATCGGGCGAGCAAGAAACCGGGTTTCTAACTGTGGTACAAAATGTAAGTTTAAGAAACTTCTTCTGATTACTATTCCCTTTGTAGTCCGTATATTTAACTAAATGACTGATTCTTTATCGAAAATTTGTTTGGATGAGGATTTCGCTAGGTATTCTTTATGAAGAGAGAGTGGGGAGTAGTAAATATTGGTGTACTAATCAAGGTCTCTCATTAAGGTTTTCAAATATTCGTAGTAATCCAGATATTCTACTTCAAAAATTTCTTTTCCTCCTCCCATGTAAGCCCTTGCGAGTTCATCCTTGGCTCGAATAAAATTTCCTAACTCAAATTGAGCTATTCCTAAAATTAATTGAATGAGGTTCTATATATAGTCAATATCCAACAATTTTGGACATAATAATATAGTTAGATTTCTTTGAAGGTATTGAATATTGTTAAGACGAAAGTTTATAAAATTCACATCTTTGATAACTGGAGGATTTATATTAGGTTGTAATTCTCCCAGGGTAAAGGGTTCAGAAAATAAGTCATTCATAATGCCAGAAGAAAGTCAACCTCATGAAAGGACATGGATGTCTTTTGTCGGAAATGATTACATATGGTCAAAGCGTCAAATACCAGAAGTCAAGAGGAATTTGGCTTTAATAGCAAGAACGATTGCTAAATACGAACCTGTATCTATGCTTGTGAACCCTGATAACTATGAAGAAGCAATTTCTCTTCTTAAAGGATTAAATTCACATAATTTTCCTATTGAGTTAGTAGAATTTGTCACGGACGATTTATGGTTAAGAGACACTGGACCTACTTTTGTCCGAGGAAGTGATGGAAAAAAATATGGTATAAACTTCAATTTCAACGGATGGGGTAATAAGCAAGAATATTCTCAAGATGCAAAAGTCGCTAACTTTATCACAAATAAAGCAAAAGCTACAATTCAAAGCACTCCATTAGTCCTTGAAGGTGGATGTTTTGAAATAGATGGTCATGGTACGGCTATTTTGACCAAAAGCTGTGTATTAAACGATAATCGCAATCCAAATATGAGTCAGGTTGAGGTAGAAGAAAAACTAAAATTATTATTGGGGCTGAAAAAAATTATTTGGCTAGAAGGTATCAAAGGTCGAGATATTACTGATGGCCATACTGATTTTTATGTCCGTTTTTCAAAAAAGGGAGAGGTTCTTGTTAGTCGTGATAATTCCCAAGAATCTTTTGACTATGAGGTGACTAGAAGAAATATTCAAGAACTGAAAAACGCTACAGATGCAGATGGAAACAAGTTAAATCTTATTATTATTGATACACCTAACGAAATTAATCAAGACTATGGAGTCAATAACTTTGCTGCTGGATATATTGGATTGCGATTATCGTTTAATACACAGCTTTTGGTCAAAATAGCCGTACCATGACCATCTATTTCAAAACATCCACCTTCAAG